>VHBK01000023.1 GCA_016872015.1 Nitrososphaerota archaeon | reverse complement strand
TTTTGTGTGGCCTACCAGGCCATCTGAGTTGATGTGAAAGCTGTCCAGTATTTTTTCGTCTTTGGTTATCTCCACTGAGGCTATTGCTATGATGCTTCCAGGCGTGCCAAAGGTATGAGTAAGATTTGTGACATCACCTTTTTCGTCCTTGATCGAGTATCGAATATAGTTATTTTTTGCAACACAGATCTGGTCTTGCATGCAGATTTGCTGATCGGATTTGCTGATCGGTGCATCAATCATCTTAGAGTTTATCAGAAATCTAATTCCATATGAGAAAATATTGTCGCGCTCTTTTCCCTGGTGCCAGCGTGTCGCATCGTCTTTGATCCATTGCGGGATTGTATCGGTGCGATCAAAACGATCGCGAACTGTCTTTTTTGTGATCGGCTCTCCCAGCAATGCGATCAGTCGATCAGTTCTGTCCGGTTCTTCTACAAACCAGGAAATGTCATTGTACAAAGTAAGGCAGCTTCGAACATCCGGATGATGCATGTATCGCTCCAAGAACTTGGTCTTGCCAAGAGTTTCTAATTCAGGATACAAAGTCTCACATTCTCGTATGGTTTTTGTGGGATCTGCAAATGCTAGCGGCATTCCAATTGTCAGAATAAAAATTCCTGCAAGCAATATTTTGTGCAATCTGTAAATTTGAAATCAACTTGATATTAAGGGGGCGTAGAATTTATCCGTGAAATTTTAATATTATTTCAGATCGTATTCTGGCTTCCAGATTTTGACGCCTGGAGGTGTTACAATGATTCGCTCTTCGCCTAGTCTTGCAATGTCTGCATTGAAATTTTTTGCTTGGGCGTACAATTCCTCAACTAGCTTGCGGAGCTGCTCAACATCTTTTTGTGCAAGTGGCGTTACTCTCAAAATCAGAATCATGTTTTTTTTCATGTCATCTTTGATAGAGTGAATGTCGCTCTGATCACGAATTGTGATTGCCTTCAGATAAGTTGGGCTTTCTGTCTTTTGCATTGTACAACAATACTGCTAGGTGATCCCTCAAAAAGCTTTTCGCAGAAAATTACGCACAAACGTACAGTTTTGTTCCTAGACTCGAAACTGGATATAATCAGACTCGGATGCGCTTTTTGCCGAAATCTCTGATGTGTTATCACCATGCTGTATTGTAATAATATTTTCAGAGTTTTTTGGTGCATCAGAATATCGTAGTGTCACTGCAGCGCAAAGAGAATTGTATTGCTCTAGATTTTCTCCACGCAATATGGAAACTGGGCCCATGTGATCACGAGCTACAAACAAAATATCATTTGGTAATGCAAGTGCTTTTATCACATCATTTTCGTCCTTGTTTCTTCCAACAATTAGTTTTGTCTTCTCATCCAGTCTGAAATGTCTGCCAATCTTTAGCAAGTCAATGTCATTTACAGTTGGATTCTCTACATGTGAGAACAAGTCTTTGGCTCGCAATCCAAATGCTGGATCAGTTAGCAGACATCCGCCACCTGCGTTTGGTGGATTTTCAATTCCAAATTCCTTTGCCATGTCTAGCTGTGTTCTTCTAGTTCTTCCGCGAATCCTGCCCATGTCTTCACGTTTTATCAGGCCTTTTTCTTCCGGAATAGTTTTACCAAGAAGGCCTGCAGATAGTGGTCGGACTATTAGTCCTTCTAGGCCTGATTCCTTTTCTATTGTTTTTAGTGCAGGTCCGTGTTGACTCATTGGTCTTTGGCCCAAGACTTCGCCAGAAATGATAAACTCGGCACCGATTTCTTCCATGTGTTTTTTTGCCGCCTTGAACATCATAGAGCGGCAATCAATACATGGATTCATTCCTGCACCGAATCCATATTTTGGATTCTTTAGCATCTCGATGTATTCATCGCCTAGGTAAACCGTCTTTAGCTTGACATTTAGTGCGTCTGCACGCTCGCGAATCTCAAATCCACAACCTCTTCCACAATCAAAATCACAAAACGGAGTCTTGATTGCAACTGCAGAAACATCAAAGCCCTGCTTTTGCATCATTCTAACAGCTAGCTGGCTGTCAAGGCCTCCAGAGAGCAATGCGACTACTTTTTTCTTTTCTTCCAACGAGGAAAAATGCGTTTTCCAGTATACAAATGTTCCAACAAAGATTAATTCACCATTATACGTCAAGACACGCATGAAAGTGCGCCGAAAAACGCTTTTAGCACATGCGCAAAAAATTGATTGCGATACTCTAGTTTGCTTTGAACCAGAAAACCTGTTTTATCTGACTGGGTTTTGGGGCGAGGCAATCGGGGTTTTAGAAAAAAATGGTAAAACAACAATAATTGCGCCAGAGCTTGAGGTGGGTCGCGCAAAGGATGACGCCATTGATTGTGATGTGATTACATCAGAACGCGGAATGGGATTACTATCTACTCTTCTCAAAAAAATTAAGGGCAAAAAGGTCTGTACCGACTGCCAAAACTATGGCACCATGGAATTACTCAAAAAGTCCATGCCAAAAATTAAGCATTCTACTGATCCTTTCTATAGAGCCCGCGAAATAAAGGACGAATCTGAGGTTACTGTTCTCAGAAAAGCGTCCAAAATCCTAGATGATATGTACGAGCTTTGCACTAAAAAAATAGCAAAAGGAGTTCGCGAATCTGAATTGCAGGCAAAACTAATGGCATTTGCAATGGAGCAAGACATGTTTGCTACAGGCTATCGCTCTACTCTGAATCCACTAATCATTGCCGGCGGCCCAAATGGCGCATTGCCGCACGCCCAAGTCACAGGCAGAAAATTTACAAGTGGTGATCTCATAGTAGTTGATCTTACGTTGCGATACAGGGGCTATGTCAGCGATGCCACAAGAACATTCGGCCTGGGCAAAATCTCAGACCAGGCAAAAGAAGTCTATGAAATTGTAAAGGAATCGCAAAGATTGGGCCTTCAAGCTGTAAAACCAAATGTTTCATGCAAAAGCGTAGACGACGCATGTCGAGACCATATCAATCTGAACAGCTATGGAAAATATTTCATCCACTCAACCGGCCATGGAATTGGCCTTGAGGTACACGAATTTCCAACTATTTCGCAAAAAAGCACCACGATACTGCAAAAAAATATGGCAATCACAGTAGAACCAGGAATCTACATCCCAAACAGGTTTGGCGTGCGAATCGAAGATTCTGTGATTGTGCAGCAAAAGCCAATTAACATGCACAAATTCACAAAAGAGCTAATAGTTCTCTAAATTTAGGCACAGATCTGTAATCTGTGAGTAGGATGTTCGCTTGATACACACATGCGTCTAATTATGATCTTGATACAATATGATTACGTGGAGTCGTTTTGTTGGGATATGTGCTTCCAATAAAAAAATTGGAAAAACACCCAACAATTTTTGTTACGAATTTTTTGCAGAAAGGACTAGAACTTTCCAAGGGAATTTGATTATTCCGTTTTTTGTGTAGGGCTTGGTTTTTTCTAATATAGTTTTTCTTAGCTCTGCTTTCTGTTTTTGATCTAGCTTGTCCAGTTTTTCCCGTAATGGCTTTGCCAGATATTTGTGATAGTCAGACCAGTATTTTGAAAACGTGCCAGGTGAATACCAGAACTTGTGCTCTTGGATCAAAACCTTGCTAAATCCAGCCTGAATGATTGCTTTTTTAAGATTTTCCCTTGTCCCAAATCTGTCCAAGTCTGGCGCCCCAGATGGAATATAATCAGGGATGAATTTTTGCACAGAATCCAAAATGCTTGAAAAATACGGAACTGCATCTCCTGCTCCGTGAACAGCCAACACAAGTGTCCCATTTTTCTTTAGGACTTTTTTGATGTTGTATAGTGCCTTTGACGCATTTGGAAAAAAGAACAATGCATATTGACATGTTATGACGTCAAACTTTTGGCTAAACACAAAATTTTCTGCATCAAATATGGCAAAATCTGCATTTCTTTCCTTGATTGATTTTTTTGCTATGGCTAATGCTGCCTGCGAGCTGTCAAGGCCAATCACATGCCCAGATTTTCCGATTTTGGCCAAGATTTGCCTAGTTACTGCGCCTGTTCCACATGCTATATCAAGCACAATGTTTCCACGATGAATCTTTGCCATGGAAACTAGTTTCTGGGTGCTTTGGAATGGTCCTGTATTTTTGTCGGACCATCTCTTATGGTAGCGAGGTGCGATTTCATTCCAAGTGTTGATCATTCTCTTTTTGTATTCTATGTGAGTAGAATTTACCAATTTCTCAAGAGTAGATCAGTGGAACCTTTTATTATATCGTAATCGGGCCGAAATATCAATGGAAGCTAACATCAGAGAAGGAAAGCTTAACGACATCACTCACCTAGGCCTCAGGCTGGCAGTTGGTGTAATATTTCTGGTACATGGATTAGGCAAGGCTGCAAACCCAGGCTTTGGCGGATTTGTAAATAGTCTCGGTCTGCCGGCAGAAATGACAATGCCAATTATTCTTGCCGAATCTGTTTGCGGAATTTTGCTAATTGTGGGCGTACTAAACAGAATCTCTGCGTCAATACTCTCAATCATAATGCTTGGTGCAATCTTTCACGTCAAAAAGGCGGAAAACTTTACAGGCCAAGGCTCATATGAGTTTGATCTGATTTTGCTTGCTGCAAATCTGGCCATCATAACCATGGGTCCAGGAAGAATCTCTATTGCTCACATAGCAAGAAAGATTCCTAGATATTTGCACTAGCTCCAAAATCTCTTTTTTATTTTTATTATAACTATGGCAGGCACAACAAAGTACATGCCAATGTTTAGCAGTATTACTCCAATTCCATAGCCAAGCATTTCTTGCTCTGAATCAATGTCTGCATAGCTTAGAATCGACATTGTAGATAACATTGGAGTGATAATTGCCTTTACCATTTCCCTGAAAATCGGACTTTGTCTTTCCAAGTCTGCCACCGCCGGGCTAAATGAATAATAGAATTCATTGAATCCAGCCATGAATGTAGTACCTGAACTAGTACTAAACAAGACATTTTGTCTTATTTCACGCAAGGTTTGTACTTGTGGTGCAAGCTCGGTTCCAAATGCAGCCGTTGCAATAGCACACTCGCCCATTGGTTTTGGTTCATTTTCTTTTGGACCTAGATCAGTAGGTTGTACAGTTGTAGAAAATGACTCCAAGGTAGCCTCAAACTTTGGCATTGCAGCTTCAAAATTATTTTCACTGTTTGTATATGTCAGGGTGTAGAATTTATTATCAGAATGTATTACAACTTCTTTGAACTTGACTTTGATCTGAGTTCCAGTTACATTGAATTTGCCTAGTGCCTCCCGAACATAGCCTTCATTTCCTTTGATGGTGGTTTTTTCTTCATTTTGAATGACCAGTACTCCTGCATCAATTGCTGGTTGCAGTGTTTTCATAATATTTTCAGAGTATTGCTCTAGTGATGTACCGTTTGCTGATTTTACAGAAACAGAGATTGCTGGTGTGAATCCGGCAATTTTGTCGCCAACAGCTACTACGTCTGGCGTTTCGGCGTTTCGTTTTTGCGGCTCTTGCGTAAACCATCCTGCCGGCGGGACAAATGAGAATCCTAGCTTTTCATTGGAATATGGAACTTGTTCTGTGGTTTTTGGGGCAACACGTTCTGGCTCGCCTTGTTCAAGCAAGTCTGCAATGTCTGATCTGTTTTTGACTTCGGCCTTGAGAATTTCTCCCTTGCCCCAGTCAAAAGCAACATCGTTTGTTCCCTCGCCTCCGGTTTCCAGATTTGCAATCTTGTCCAAGGTCTCAAAGCTTGCCTGCGTCGCTATTCTTCCAAATACGGCATAGTTTTGATCCAAGGAAGGCGTGTCTTGATGCACTATGAAAAACTGCGAGCTGCCACTGTCTGGATCGCCACCACGTGCCATGGAGACAATTCCCCTTTTGTGCTGAATTGTGTTGAATTCGCCCGGAATTGTATATCCAGCATCGCCGGTACCCCATTCGGTTAGCTTTTGGTATCCACCTGGTCGTGTCTTGGGGTCACCTCCCTGAATCATGAAATCCTTGATAATTCTATGAAATACAGTTCTGTCGTAAAATTTCTCCTCGGTTAGTTTTAGAAAGTTCTCTACTGTTTTTGGAGCGTCTGCTGGAAATAGCTCTATTACAATTTCTCCGGATTGTGTGGTAAGTACTACAACTTTATCAGAGATTTCTGTTTCGGCAAACACGGGTACTAATCCTACAATCAACAGGCCAATCACAGAAACAATAAACAAATGTCGCAACAACGAAGATTTTGCCATCTCAAATAAAAGCTAATGCCATTAGTTTTTAACAACGGCCAAGGTTTGGGATTTTATGGATTCTGATGAGAAGATAAAGACTCATCTATTGTCAGTGTGGCTTGAAGAAAAAAGATTGTTTGCAAGAAGCAAGGAATGCATGCTTTTTGTCACCGACAAGGGCTTGTATTTTGTATCAAAGACACAGGCAAAGTCACAGTGGTGGAAGTCATCTGTCCAGCGACAAATTCTAATGCTTCTCAAAGACCCAGAAAACACGATTTGGGTTCATGATGGATATGACGAGAAGAATCTTGCCCTAGATCTAGAAAATGAGAAAAATTCCAGATATCGAATGTCTGATGTCATTAGTGTGGATGCTGAAGAAAAAACTTGGGGTTCCATCTTAGTGTTAAAGCTGCGAGATGAAGAAAAGGAGAGAAAATTCCATCTTTCGATTGTGCGTGACTGGGTAAGCTATCCAGTAAAGGCGCCAATGAATTATCTTAAAGTAAACTGGACGCCAGTGGTCCAATACATAAAATCAAGGACGGAGTCATGACAAACGTCTTTGCAGTTGGTGTCGGTCCCGGCTCGCCAAAATATGTCACAGAGCTAGTCAAGCAAATAGTACTTGATTGCGATGTTGTGATTGGCTACAAGTACACCTTACAGACAATCGAGTCCCTGCTCAAAGGAAAAGAAATACACGAAATCACAATGAAAAACCAGGAAGAAGCATATCAAAAAGTAGCAAAAACCCTAGGCCAAAAAAAATTAGTAGTTCCATTTACTGGTGATGTGAATTTCTCCGAGTCTGAAGTGGTCGATAGATTAATTGAGATTTTTGGCAAAATCACCATAATTCCTGGAATCTCGGCAACGCAGGTAGCTGCATCCAAAGCCCAAGTTCCTCTGGACCGCTCCAAAGTAATCACAATGCACATCACAACCCCAATTGAGGAAAAAAAACTGGAACTCCAAAAGGCAATACTGGATGGGTTCTCTGTTGTTCTAGTGCCAAGGCCCTGGCCGCGCGACCCTTCCAAGCACTTTATGCAGTCAGAAATTGCGCATTACCTTAGGAAAAATGGCTTTGATACCAAAAAGCTGCGCGTCCATGTGTACGAATTCCTAACCACAGACAGGGAAACCGAATTTGTCGGGTTTGTCTCAGATTTGGAAGGAAGAGAGTTCTCGGATCTATCCGTGATGGTAATCAACCAGCACAAGTTAGAATCCTATATCAATTTCTAATTCAGTGGCTTGTTTTGACCAAATTTCACTATTTTTGATGAATCAAAAACAAATATCGTGATGTTGATTTTTTGATATTTCTCATCATACAGTCTGAAAAACCCGGTCTCATCAAAAGTCACACTCCAAGACTTTCCTGCAGCAATATCACCACTTGAAATTTTGCCATCTGATATGAATGAATTTTTTGTGATTTGTTTGCTTTGATTATCAAAAATTCCGCTTTGAAGAGAGTGTGTCACATCATCCTCATTTACAAATGTTATAGTTCCGCCAGGTGCAATTGTGATCCGATCTTCAGATAGGAAGTTGGATCTAAATCCAGCAATCTGGGTCTTGTATGTCGCATCCTGTGAACTTGAAGCTCCCTTTAGAATCTTGATTGTGACATCAGATTTTGATGTCTTGTCGATTGGCTTTACCGAAAACTCGGAAACCTTGCTGGTATAGACCAGTTTTGTCTTTTGTTTTGCTGAATCCGTTATTGTTCCACTAAATGTATAGATGGACTCGGTTGCTGTCTTGTCAACTAGTTTTGCAACTCCACTGACGGTTGCCTGTTTGCCTGACTGTCTGTTGCCTTGGCGGAAAATCTGAAAAGCTTGCCGTTTTGAAGTACAGAGCCGGTAAAATCAGACAGGTCCCAGTCTTTTTGGTTAACTATGATGACGCCGTCTTGTAGTGTAAAGTCAGATTTTGTTTTCGTTTGTGTTATGGAAAATGTGATTTCTGCGCTAGAATCGGAAATTGATGCGCTAGACACTGCAAATCCGCTTCCAGAAAACATGAATGCCTTGTTGCTAGAAACTTGCGCCTCGGCATTATTCATAGACGCAACAAAAACTATGCCTACAAGCACGGCTAGAATGGCTAAATACTTCACAGTATAGTCATGTCCTGATTTTGTTTATAATTTACTACTGAATTATTTTTGGCCAAGTCACAAAATTTAGTCAATTCTTGATGTCATTGATCTTTGGCATTAGGTCTTCTCCACCAAAGTTCTCTATCATGTAGGCTTCAATTATACCACCTGCCAAAAGTAGGCCAATTACAATCCCGATTTCTATTATTAGTGGCTTCCACTGTTCTTTTAGCGGTTTTTTTCTAAACAACGCCAAAATCAGAATAAAGCTTCTAGACATTGCAATAGAGTATGCCGCAAGCTCCATCAAGCCAAACGGAGTCGCAAAGATCAGCGCAAGTGGTGGAATCTCACCTAAGAGCGGCGTCATAGTAGCTAGTGCTGCAAACGCAAATCCAGTAGACACTGCAGAAAACACACCCCAACCAATTCCGAATCCAGGAATGAACATTGCAAGTGCGATCTGAGTGTTGTGCATAAAGATCTCGAATCCAAAGTTCTCGCCCTTTAGTGATTCGAGTAGTTTGTTGAATTCATCTAGGAAAATTTTTGCTTCTTCCTCAGGAACTTGCATTTCGGCGCCCAAGGAAAATGCCGCAGAAAACACACCCAAAAACACAAAGAACAGAATTATTCGCTTTTTCAATTGATCACCAGTTTTGCGTGGTGAATAAGAGTTTGTTGATCTGAGGCAGAGTTAATTAAAACGTGTTTTGATGTGATGGTGTTTATGATTAGTGATGTCGGTGCTGCATTAAATTTTGTAATCAACAAGGGCTTTCAAATTCATCCAGACGCACTAAAGATTCTAGAGCAAATAGACGTAAAAGAACTAGAGAGGATCATAAAGCAAATAGTAAAGGAAAAGGAGCGTCAGCAACTATACCTAATTTCGCAAAAAGATCTCGAGTCATTCTTAGGAATAAAAGAAGATGAATCCATAGAGGACAGGCACGAAATTCTCTACGACCCCACGCCTAATCTGGCCTCTGCAGAAGGAGTCCAGGGATTTACGGCTCTTTTCTCAAGTAGATACAACAAGCTAAAGCGAATCATGTCAAATAGACCCGAGGCAAAGATGATCAAGAGCATCTCTGCCGTGATTTCTACAAAGTCCAAAGATGAGGTCTATGTTTGTGGTTTGGTAACAGACAGGCGAACCGACAGAAATGTCACCAAAATAACACTGGACGACCAAAGTGGTATAATGGAAACAATAGTGATCGATGAGGAGCTCCAAAAAACAGCCTCCGGATTATTGATGGACCAGTTTGTAATGGAAAAAATTGTCATAAGCAAAAATGGCGGCTTTATTGTCAAGGATATCATTCTGCCCGATATTCCAGATCATGCACCAAATCGCTCAAAGACAGAGGCCTATGCCGTCTTTGTCTCGGATCTGCATGTTGGCTCTAAGTATTTCATGGAAAAGGAATTCTCGGACTTGGTTGTTTGGCTCTCAAGCCCCGATCCAATTGCAAAAAAGGTCAGATTTTTCATCTTGGGTGGTGATGTGGTGGATGGAATTGGAATCTATCCAAACCAAGACAAGGAGCTAGTTGCACTAAACACCCAAGACCAGCTAAAACTATTATACGAAATTTTGGACAAAGTCCCAAAACACATCAAGGTGTTTATCGCGCCTGGAAACCACGACCCGGGAAGAAGAGCATTGCCCCAGCCTGCGATTCCTGCCAAATACAACCCAGACTTGTGGGGCAGAAAGAACTTTTTCATGGTAGGTAATCCTTCCACAATATCACTAAACGGCGTCAAGGTCTTGATCTTTCACGGCCAGTCAGTGGACGATATTGTAAAGACCACGCCTGGCCTAAGCTACGACAAGCCAGCCAAAGTAATGCAATATTTGCTAAAAGCTAGGCATTTGAGCCCAATTTATGGAGCCCAAACCCCACTTGCGCCTGAACTAGAAGACTATATGGTGATTGATGAGGTGCCAGACATTTTCCATGCAGGACATGTTCATGTCATAGATCTGGACTTGTACAAAAACATCCTAATTCTGAACTCTGGTGCTTGGCAATCACAAACACCGTTCCAGTCAGGAGTAGGAATTACACCAACGCCGGCAGTTGCAGTCTTGGTAAACCTCAAGACCTTCAAGGTCTATACCAAGGATTTTTCTAAATAATATCTTCCAGTGTCGCTTCTGACTTGAATGTCTCTTTGACAGTCTCTGGCGAAATTGTAAGTGTGAATTTCTTTGTTCTTCCATGAATTCCCTGATGGACAATTTTGCCGGAAATAATCCCAGACATTTCAATTTCTGATAACATTTGAGTGACTCTTCTCTGGGTTAGCTCTTTTTGGCGTATTTGCTTGCAGAGGGCCTTGTAGGCAGAATAGATCTCTCCTGTGGAAAATCCTGATGCCTTCATTACGGCTACGATTAGGAGTTTTTCATGTAGTGGATATGATTGAAGGGCGGTTGTTTCCTTGTCTTCTTCTATTTTTGATGAGGCAATTCTGATGTGTTCTTCTGTTACCTTGTTTGCCTGGGCTCGCTCGGCTATTTCGCCTGCCACACGGAGCAAGTCAATTGCACGCCTAGCATCGCCATGCTCGCGTCCTGCCATTGCAGCACAAAGGTTTAGCGCCGAGTCCTCAACTGTGCCTTCGGCAAATGCCTCCTTGATTCTCTCCTTTAGGATCTCTTTTAGTTGATCTACTGAGTAATTGGTAAAGATGATCTCTTCCTCAGATAATGAGCTGATTACGCGCGGGTCCAGCCTTTCCTTGAAGGTAAGGTCGTTTGATATGCCAACCAAAGTCAGTGAGCCGTTCTTTAGGCGCTCATTTGCCCTGGTTAGTTGATACATGACGTCCTTACCCGTCTTTGAAATTAGGTGGGCTAGGTAGTCAATTTCGTCTATTACAAAGACAATATTGTATTGGTTTTTTTCTATTACCTTTAACAGCCTCTTGAAAACCTCTGATATTGAAAGTCCTGTTGTTGGAATCTGGTCTTCATCCAAGTCCAACTGCCTGCCAATGCTTACAAACAAACTATAGAGAGTTGCCTCATCTTTGGCATTAGAATAGATTAGTTTGATTGGGAATTTTGATTTCTCTACTCGTTGTTGTATTTTATCCAGTATTTTCTTTACAACCAAGGTTTTACCAGTACCCGGCTTGCCATACACAATAAGGTTGGATGGTCTTGACTGCTTTAGAATAGGTGATAATGATTGGGTCACCTTTTCGAGTTCATTTTTTCGGTGTAGGATCAATTCTGGTAAATAGGAAAAATGCAAAACTTTGCGGTTTTTTATTATGGACTTGCCACTTTCCACATCATCTAATAGTCTGTCAACTTGGTCTTCGGTCAACTCTCACACCTCAATTTCCAATCCATTACAACTTTGACTATTCATGAAGTGTTTAGAATGAATATGATAGTTTGAGTTTAGTTTGTAATTAATTATTTTTAATTTGATTTTCATAAAAAAATTTAGAAAGAAAAAGAGTGGAAATGATGGTGTGTGGGAAATTCACAAAAAGTTAACATTGTGTTAAGAAAAGACCCAAAAAAGGCAATTTTGACCCCCTTATTTCGAGTCCAGGCGTGAAGGTTGCCATTAACATTGTTAACGAGCCAAAATAGACCCCTTTATTTCCACTCCAGGCGTGAAAATTAGGGATTTTAGGGTCTTAAAAGGGGGCTAGTCTGTTAACATGTGAATTTTGGCTAGGCGTGGGCTACACAGTCAACGTTAACAACGCTGGGAGTTAACAAAGCTGGCCGGATCCGTTCATTTGTTAACCAGTTAACACGATCGATCACAATGGCAAAGAAGAGAATACGAATAGACCTCGAAGACTCGGATGGAGCCAAGTACAACTTTAACATCGAGGGCAACATAACCCGGGATAAGGTCATCAAGATATTCGAATTAATGAACCTCATGAACATAGAGGACCAGGACGAGGCACCACAACTAGACTCAGTTGGGGCTAAAATCTGGCATATTGTGGATAAGTATTTCCCAATGGGCAACTTTACCTCAAACGAAATACTGGAAAAATATGAGGATGAGTACAACGAACCCATCAAACTAAGCATAATTTCGACCTATTTGGCTAGGTTTAACACCAAAGGTAGGATCAACCGCCTCCGTCAAGGCAAGGCCTGGGTATACCAAATAACCAAGATTCCCCAGAAAACCGACTAGGAGATGTTTACTCGCTTTAGTATTAGCGAGTCTCCCTGAAGGCTGACTTTGACATAATCACCTTTCTGAATACCTAGGTATTTGCGGAATTGTTTTGGTATGGATATAGTTCCTACAGCCGTGATCTTGACTAGTTCATCATTTTCTGTAAGCATCATATTAGATTATTAAATTAAGATATTTAAAACTTCTTGAATTACTAAAAAAGAATGACTTTCTAGTGAAAAAATGAGAAATTAGGCTAAACTAATAGAAATATCCCCATTAGTGTATTTTATTAGGAAAGACTAATGAAAATATCTAATGAAATTCCTTCTGAAAACTTAGGCCGTAATTGGTTGTTCCTGGTTACCTAGTTTGGCTTTTCCCTTTTCTGTGATCTGATAGGTAAAGGGCTTGGTCTTATTGTTTCTCTGAACATAGCCTTCCTCGAAAAGCCTCTTCATTAGTCTGGAAGTATGTTCTCTACTCCTTCCTATTGTGATTTGGATGTCACGTGACGTCATTTCCTTGGCTGTGATTAATCCTAGGACGTGTTCTGCTATGCCTTCAAAGCCCATATTGGGCATTCTTGGCTTTGGAGCAGGCTTGGCAGGCTCAATTTTGACCTCTTCTGGCTCTCTTTGGACTTGTTTTTCCACCCTTTTCTCCAAAACAGGCTCGACTTTGGTCAAAACCGATTCCTCTGGCAGTTTTTCCTCCAGATCCATGGCATCTAGGCGTATTTTCATATCAATTAGCTGCCTTTCATAGTATTCCAGGCGTGACAAAGAGGCAGGATCTGCTGTCTTTTGTGTGCTCAGAGCCTTGATTTTACCATAAATCATCATACCAAAGACCCCAACTACGAATGCAACTATGACATATGCTATGACCTGAGGGTCGGGAATCTCTACTAACATCACTATTTGTGAAAGATCTATGTGATTTATCGTGATTGGCCAACTAATCTTTACACTTTGTATCAACTAGTACATCATAACTAATCACTATATTTCAAAACAGTCAGGGAACCCAATTGTGATTCGTCACATTCCACATGCCTGACGAACCAATTTGTCTATGACATTTGTCACTTGTTCCTCTCTTTCTGGGAAAACATCACTGTTTTTTATCACAGAAACCTGTTCTGCGAGCCTAGATATCACATCAATGTCATCTGGAAGCAGTATTCCTAGGCCACGAAGCAGAATTATCGAATAAAATAGACCCATTAACTTCTCCCGGGACTGGCTTACTTGGCGGAAATATGCGCCCTTGCTGATGCCAAATTCGAACTCGGAGAGGTTCTTCCGATTTAAAATAATTTGAATTTGTCTCTCTGTAAACAATGATTTTTTGATAATTTGCTTGATAATATTGTTAAAATTAGAACCATCAATCTCTGCCATAGCTATACAGATCTGTATACCTCATTTTAATTAAACTTTAAAACAATTGATTCAAACCAAACTTCATGGACAAAGTAGAGCAATACCTGAACGCAACACGCAAGAAAAAGGGCTCATTACTGTTTGTACTAATTGACTCTGAAGTATCAAAGATGAAGGAATCTGCCAAGCTAGCAAAGCAGGTCGAGAAAATAGGTGCATCTGCCATATTGGTAGGCGGCTCTTCAGCAATTGACCAGCTAGAGATGGCACAAGTTGTAAAAAACATCAAAAAGTCAGTTAAAATTCCAATCATATTGTTTCCTGGAAATGTTACCGGCGTAGTTCCATCGGCAGACGCCATATTGTTTAGCTCGCTGATGAACTCGGAAAACCCGTACTATATCACCCAGGCTCAGGCTTTAGGCGCCCCAAGCGTGCTCAAGTTCGGCCTAGAACCATTACCTACCGCCTATATCATAATAGGTGAAGGGACAACTGCCTGGTTTGTCGGCTCGGCAAAAGGCATACCGTTTGACAAGCCAAACATTGCAGCTGCCTATTGCCTGGCAGCCCAATTCCTAGGAATGAGATTTGTGTATTTGGAGGCAGGATCCGGAGCAAAGGAAAGCGTTCGACCCCAGATGGTTGCAACTGTCCGCAAACTCTTCAAGGGATTTCTTATAGTGGGTGGGGGCATTCGTGACGCCAAAACCGCCTCAGAACTAGTAAAAGCAGGAGCTGACGCCCTAGTCATTGGAACAATGCTGGAAAAGGAAAAAGACAGCCTCAAAAGGCTAGCCGAAATAGCAAATAGTATCAAGAACATAGGCTAAACATGTCAGAGAATGCAGCGATCTCCCGAATTCAGGGAATCCCAATGCCAAACAATTACCTAGATTACTATTCCAAAATATCAGAACAGGTCTACCAAATCTTTGAAAAAGCCGCCGAGGCAAAATCGACACTGGTTGATTCCTCTGGCATAGTGGAACCAAAAATAGCGTTTGATCTGGCAGACCGGGTTGCCAAAATGCACGACATTGACATTGCCGAGCCCTTGAGGGAATTATTGAAAACCAAGGGAAAGGAGCTTGCGGCACTGGAACTATCCAAAAGCATTGCCTTGGGGCAATATCTCCCAGAAGATACCACACTTGAGCAAAGACTGGACAATGCCGTGCGCGTAGGCTTGGCCATAGTAACCGAAGGCGTCACAATTGCACCACTCCAGGGAATCTCAAGTGTAACTATAAAGAAAAACAAGGACGGAACTGACTATCTTTCGGTGTCCATTGCCGGCCCAATGCGTTCTGCGGGAGGAACGGAGTCTGCCGTTACCATGTTAATTGCTGACCATGTAAGGCAGACAGCAGGACTATCAAAATACCAGGCAAATGCCTTTGATGACGAAACGGGCAGATTCGTAGAAGAATTACGCATCTATGAAAGGGATGTTGGAAGCTTTCAGTATCACGTCCAAGACCAGGACATCATCACAGTAATTGCCAATCTTCCAGTAGAACTTGATGGCGTGGACACAGACCCAAACGAGGTGGTTAACCACAAAAACATGGCTAGAATCAAGACAGACAGGGTTCGTGGCGGTGCCCTACGTGTACTAAAC
Source organism: Nitrososphaerota archaeon (assembly GCA_016872015.1). Taxonomy (GTDB): domain Archaea; phylum Thermoproteota; class Nitrososphaeria; order Nitrososphaerales; family Nitrosopumilaceae; genus Nitrosotenuis. Next base: position 4,455 of record VHBK01000023.1, on the reverse strand, counting down.
GATGGCCTAATTGGCAGGGCAAAAAAACTGCTCAAAAGAATAGAGCTGTACAAGCTAGATGGTTGGGACTGGCTTGGCGAACTAAAAGGAGCAGTCCAAAAGGGAGAGGAAGGAGATTCTGCGGCAAAACGCCTCAAAGAGGTAATTGCCGGAAGATCTGTTCTATCAATGCCAAACAAAATAGGTGGATTTCGCCTAAGATACGGCAGGGCTTGCAACACGGGCTTTGCGTCTGTAGGAATTCACCCAGTTGTGGCAGAAATTCTAAACCACACCATAGCAGTTGGAACCCAGATAAAACTGGATGTTCCAGGAAAAGGCGCAACGGTTGCCTTTGTGGATTCAATTGACACGCCTATTGTTCGGCTAAAAAACGGTAATGTCGTAAAAATTCAAACAATAGAGCAGGGAATCAAAATCAAAGACGACATTGAGAGGATTCTGTATCTTGGTGATATTCTAATTTCATTTGGGGACTTTTTGGAAAATAACGCACAACTCATACCTTCTGGATATGTTGAAGAGTTTTGGCTAGAGGAGCTGGCACAAAAAATCCAACAATATGAGGCAAAAACAGAACTGCAGGAATTCTTGGTAAAAACCCCGACATTGGAGGAAGCCCTGGAAATATCACTGAATTTTCAAATCCCACTACATCCAAAATATCTATTTTATTGGGAACAGATCTCACCCGCTGAACTGGAAACATTGCTAAAGCCAGCATCAATAGAAGACGAGAGAATTATCTATTCAATGCAGGCAAAGCCAATCCTCGAAAAAATTGGGGTGCCTCACGCAATACAGGACGATTCTGTGGTATTGTCGGAAATGGAAGCAGAGGTGTTTTACCAAATTTTACTATCAAACCAAATACAAATAGACCACACAGACTCGGTTCCGCAAATCCTGAGTCGGGCAACTGGAATCACAATTAGGCCCAAGTTTTCCGCCTCTATTGGCGTTAGAATTGGCAGGCCTGAAAAGGCAGCAGCTCGTCTAATGAAGCCCCCAGTGCATACTTTGTTTCCTATTGGCGACAAGGGAGGAAGCACGCGTGACCTGCTCAAGGCAAGCAATGGTTCCGAATTTTACTGCAACATTTACAATCGAATTTGCAAGAACTGCAACATTCCATCAATTAGCATAAACTGCCCAAGGTGCTCAAATAGAACCGTAATAGAGCACACATGTCCATTGTGTAGATCTGTTCTGGATGCTACATTTTGTCAAAAATGCAAGAAAAAAGTTCCGACTCATTCCTTCAAGCCTTTCCCACTAAAAGAAAGAATATTTGCAGCCCAGGAAAAAATTGGTGTCCGGGTTCAGGAACCATTCAAGGGAGTAATGGAGCTTATCAACCAAGACAGAATTGCAGAGCCACTAGAGAAGGGACTAATCCGACAAAGCCTGGACTTGACTGTATTCAAGGACGGAACTGTACGATTTGATGCCACAAATTCACCTCTGACTCACTTTAAACCAGCATGGATTGGCACGTCCATTGCCAAGCTAAACGAGCTCGGATATGTTGTCGATATAGATGGAAGACCGCTGACCAGCCCTGACCAAATTATAGAAATCAAGATGCAGGATATCATAATACCACACGAGAGCGGAAAATACTTGGTGCAGACCTGCAAGTATATCGATACAGAGCTTGCAAAATTCTACGGAAAATCCTCTTTCTATAATGTCAAAAACACGGCTGATCTGATAGGACACTTGGTTATTGGCCTAGCCCCTCATACATCAGTAGGGATTGTCGGCAGAATCATTGGCTATACGGAAACGCACGTCTGCTTTGGCACACCAAACTGGCATTCCGCAAAGAGGCGAGATGCTGATGGCGACGCTGACTCTATTATGTTGTTGATGGATGCATTATTGAATTTCTCAAGGCAGTTTCTCTCTGATAAAATCGGAGGACTTATGGATGCGCCACTTTTGGTCCAACCAGTTGTGTTGCCCCATGAATCCCAGCCGCAGGCGCACAACTTTGAGGTGACAAAAAAACTACCACTGGAATTCTTTGAAGATACCGTCTCTGCCAAAAAGGCATCCGAGGTCAAAAGCGTTGAAATCATAAAATCGCGACTGGAAACAGAAAGGCAATTCTATGATTATTATTTTACCCATACTACATCGACACTTACTACGTCACGATCGCGAAGTGCATATTCCACATTGGGCTCGATGCTTGACAAATTCGACATGCAAATAAGAAACGCAGAACTAATATCGGCAGTAGATACTACTGAAATTGTCACTAATGTTATTACGACACATCTGGTACCAGATATAATTGGAAATCTCAGAGCGTATGGCAGGCAGAAATTCCGTTGTACTGCATGTGGTCGAAAATACCGAAGGACTCCGTTACTGCAGCACTGCATTTGCGGAAACAATCTGATCCAGACAATTACTAGGCCTTCAATTGAGAAATATCTCCGGCTGGCAAAGCGCCTAGTTGAAAAATATGATGTCGGCCCATACCTAAAGGGCAGAATTGGCACACTGGAAGACGAAATCAATCTGGTGTTTGGAAAGCGAAGTGGCGACCAGCTATTACTAACTGACTATAACTAGCGCAGCTTTACGTATTCGTAGGCGCCCAGCTTGTTATCAAAGCAATAGTGAACTTTTTGATAGTCCTTTCGGAATGATTTGACCTTGGCTGCTAGTTTCTTTGGATCCTTTTTCTCAATTACAATATTCTTGATGAAACCTGCAATCTCTTTCATTTCTGGTGTTTTCATGCCTAGTCTTGTTAATTCTGATACACCTAATCTAATTCCACCTGGGTGGAAATAGTTACGCCCTGCCTTGATGTCACCTGGAATTAGCTGTCTGTTTACAATGATGTTTGCCTTTTCTAGGTCTGCTTCTACTTTGCCGCCATCGGAATAATCCAGAACATTTACTGCAATTTGGTGTGATTTTGTGTAACCTCGTTTTTCACCTAATACCTTGAATCCTGCAGCAGAGAGTGCATCAGCTAGTGCCTTTGCATTTTTGATTACGTCTTTGGCATATGCTTTACCAAACTCTAGTGCTTCTGCAAATGCAATTGCCTTTGCCGCCATGTGATGAATGTGATGACTCGATGTCAATCCGGGGAAGGTTGCCTTTTTGATTGCCTCACCATGTTGCTCACCGCCCAATACTAGTCCACCCTGTGGGCCAAACAAGGTCTTGTGCGTGCTCATTGTCATGGTGTCAGCTCCTTCTCTTAGTGGATCTTGGAACTGGCCTCCAGCAATCAGTCCTGCAACATGGGCTGCATCATAGTTAATGTGAATGTTGTATGATTTGAGAAAATCAGACAATTCTTTGACTGGATGTGGGAATAAGAATAATGATCCGCCAAACATTGCCATTTTCGGCAGTCGATTTGCTTTTTTTAGCTCCTCCACTTTTTCCTTGGTCTTGTCCACATCAATAGTCATTTCTTCTGCGTCAAATGGATAGAATTCAATGTCCAGTCCGTGGACTAATCCGGCAGTTCCGGAATGCTCCTTTTTGCCGTGAGAAATGTGACCTCCTGCTGGAATTGATGGCGCAATCATTACGTCTCCTGGATTTGTAAATGCGGAATAAACTGCTAGATTGGCAACTACGCCTGAAATTGGTCTGACATCTGCAAACTTTGCCTTGTAGAGCTTTTTTGCCAAATCCATGCACTGGACTTCAACTTTGTCAATATACACACAGCCTGCGTAGACGCGCTCGCCTGGCCAGCCTTCTGCATAACGATTTCCAAAGTCTGATAGTAATGCCTCCTTTACTGCCGGAGATGGCACATTTTCGCTTGCAATAAGAGGTATGGAATTTTCAAACCACTTGTTGTGCTCTACTAGGTCTGCAAGAATTTTTTTGTACGAGTTTTTGTAGGCAGAACCGGCCATGTTTTGCCAGTCTTTTATCCCAATTTAAAAACAGCGATTGGTTTTGGCCCAAAAATACCTGATCGCTGGTTTGGCGCAGCTCACAAATAAGATATAAAAAGGGAAAAATTGGAACGGTGATCGAATGAGCGTTCAAGTACCAAAGGGAAATTTGCCCGTAGTTTTACTAAAAGAAGGCTCGACTGAAAACAAAGGTCGCGAAGCCCAGAAAAACAATATTGCAGCTGCAAAAATTATCGCAGAAATTGTTCACTCTAGCCTAGGTCCAAGGGGAATGGATAAGATGCTAGTTGACTCGTTAGGAGATGTTACCATTACCAATGACGGTGCCACTATACTCAAAGAAATTGATGTTCAGCACCCTGCAGCAAAAATGCTAGTTGAAATCTCCAAGACAACCGACAGTGAAGTAGGCGATGGCACAACCTCTGCAGTTATACTTGCAGGCGCGTTACTTGAAAACGCCGAGTCACTGATTAACCAAAATGTACACCCGACCGTAATAGTTGATGGATACAGAAAGGCGCAGAAAAAGACACTGCACTTCCTA
>VHBK01000022.1 GCA_016872015.1 Nitrososphaerota archaeon | reverse complement strand
ATCGCCAACATAAAGACAGTGCTTTGACTTTAGGCGATTTATTGACATGATTAGAGATTTGGGATTTGGCTTTGCGAGCGTTCTTGAGTGGTCCTCTAGGAAAAATGAGGAATCAATGTCGAATTTGCCAAATAACTTGTCCAGTGAATATTTGGTAGATTCTTTGCCACGTCCTGTAACTATGGCGATTTTTTTTGCAAACTTTGGCTCTAATGAGTCAATTAGTTTTTGTGTCACAAGTATAACATCATTTTCTATCAGTCCTTTTTTGAATTGAGATTTTTTGCCAAAGATTTTCTTGTATAGATTTTTTCCATAAAACATTTGATCAAATATCTTATACAGCGGGTTTGTAGAGTGCGGCCCTGGATATTGTAGTTTCTTTTTTATATCGGAAATATCAACCTGTATGGCATCAAGAAACTTTTCAACAGACAGAATTCCTGTGCTATCTGCATTTTTTATTACTTTATTGATGAATTTTTTTGCATCAATTCTCAGTCGCTTTGCCGCAACGAGAGAAAGAATTGACGCATATGTAACATCTACTTCGTCGTTAAATCCGCCGCTTTCCTTAAAACCGCTAATTATTTTGGGTGAAATTGGAATAGATTTGATGTCTGCAAACTTGCCCAGCACAAATGCAGTAGTTTGTTTTATTGCCAAATCATATGATTTGGATACATCAACTAGAACTCCATCACAATCAAAAATTATTGCGTCTATTTGGTTTAGAATTTCGAGGGAATCTTTTTTGATCAAGATTCTTCCTTTCTTGTAATATTTCATTTTAGGAGATCACGTATTGCAAGCAAAAACTTGGAATTCATGTCTTTGGTTCCAACCGTTACACGCAAACATCCTTCATGTTTTCCAATTTTGCCCAGCTTGCGAATAGATATTCCCTGTTCTAGTAGTGCAGTATAGATTCTCTTGTCAGCTCCGCGGGCGTCAAATAGGACAAAATTTGCCTTTGAGTCAAACACGTCAAAGGCTCCTGTTTCTCGCAGTTTTTTGATTATTCTTGCTCGTTCTTCTTTGATGATTTGTGTTGTTTCTTGGATTTGATTTATTTTTTGCAGCACCAGAATTCCAGATTCAATGGTTAGCGTGTTTAGTGGATACGGATATTGTAGAACTCGTGAGAAGACATCAATGAATTTTTTGTCTGCCAAGACATAGCCTAGTCTTAGTCCCGCTAGACCAAATGTCTTTGAGAATGTCTTGACCACGATTAGATTTTCAAACTTTTTTGTCAGACTTGCTAGAGAATAATCGGAAAATTCCCCATATGCCTCATCTATTATGACAAGTCCATCAAATTTTTTGACTAGTTCTGTGATTTCGTCCTTTTTGAATTGGAACCCTGTCGGATTATTTGGGGAATCCAGATAAATAATATCTGCTTGTTTTGATTTTGACAGAAAATCTGCAATATCTAGTGTCATATCTTTGGCAAACGGGATCTTTATTGTTGGGATTTGATACAGCTTGCACCTTTCTTCAAAAAAGCCAAAGGTTGGGTTTGATGTCATGATTTTGGTTTTCTTTGATGCAAAGTTTGAAAGAATGATGTCCAAAATCTGATCAGAGCCGTTGCCTATTCCGACCATTTGTTTTGGCAAATTAACATAATTTGCAATAGATTCTACTAGTCTTTCTGCTCTTCCAAGTGGATATTCACGCACGTCGGAATTTTTTTGTGCCGCATTGATCAGGTCTTGCTGTAGCTGTTTATTGATTACAAAGTTCTCATTAGAATCTAGCTTTAGCACTCCAAAATGGTATTCAGGTTTTTGATAGCCTTGCAGTTTGACAAGCTCATCTATTTTTGATGTAAATTGTTTTTTTGTCATAGTCTTTTCCTTACTGCATTATAGTGATTTGGCAGATTCTCTGATTGTGTTAAGGTTTTGAGATGCTTATTGATCTTTTGCAGCTCAGGCTTTGATGATTCTATAGTAGTTTGGATTTTAAGAAAATCAAGCATGGATAGTGAGCCTCTGGAACGACCAAACTGGTTAGTTGGCAAGATGTGGTTTGTCCCAAGCAAATAGTCACTTGCCGCAGACGGAGTATTTTGGCCTATCAATACTAGTCCTGCAGTCTTGATTTTCTGCGCTACTTTGTTCGGGTTTTTTGTCATGATTTGGATGTGTTCTGGAGAAATCTTGTTTGCAAGCAATATAGCATCAGAGAGTTTTCCTACTGCAATAAACCCGTTTTTTTTCAAGCTGGACTGGACTAGTTCTTTGCGCGGTATTGAAGATAATAATTCTGCAATTTCAGAATTTACCTTATTTGCCAATATAGGAGACGTCGTTATTAGCTGACATTTTGTGTCAGAGCTGTGCTCTGCTTGGGAAACAAGATCCAGTGCAACTAGTTTAGGATCTGTAGAGTCGTCTGCAAGTATTACCAGCTCAGTTGGTCCTGCAAGCATGTCAATTGAAGCAGTATTAGTTACAAGATACTTTGCAGTAGTAACAAATGCACCACCAGGTCCTACAATTTTATCCACTTTGGGTATTGATTTTGTGCCAAACGCCAAAGCTGCAATTGCATGTGCTCCACCCACTTTGAATATCATGTTGGCACCACAAACGTCTGCGGCAACTAAAACCAGCGGATCTATTTTGCCTTGCTTGTTGGGTGGTGTTACAACTATGATGGATTCGACTCCTGCCAGCTTTGCAGGAACTATAGACATTATAGTCGAGCTTGGATATCTTGCCAGTCCTCCTGGAACATAGCATCCTACTATGTTTAGAGGCTCAAAGGATTTTGTGATCTTTGTGCCATCTGTGTTTATGATTATTTTTCCTAGCTTTCTTTTTAGTGCAGATTCTGTCTTGATTAGTCTGTTTTTTGCCTCAGTTATTGCGTCGATTTGGTCTTTTGTGACTAGCTTGTATGCATCTGTGATTTCTTTTTTTGAGACCAAGAGATTTTTGAGATTTGCCCCATTGAATTTTTTTTCAAATCTGAAAAGGGCCAAGTCCCCGTTTCTTTCCACTTGATTTATTATCGCCTGGACTGCCGGAATGTTTTGATTTTTTCTAGTTTTTTGTGCTAGGGAAAAAGCCGTTTTGATTGAGATTATTTTCATCAATTCTCTTCATCACGCTTTATCTCCTCAAGCTCCAATATTTGGCGCGGCTCGTGTACCACCAATCCTTGAGCTATTTTGCGAAGCTTTGGAATCATTTTGTGAAATTCAGACTTTGGAATGATTGTGTTTATTCCATACCAGCCTTTCTGGCTTAAAGGACTAACTGTTGGTCTTTTCAGCGATGGTAAGCTAGATAGCAGTTTTGAGAGATTTTTTTCCTCCACGTTTAGGTAAATGTGCAGGTATTTTCTTCCCTGTACTGCACCACGCATAACAGTCAGAATGTCATAGATCTTTTCACGTTTCGTCTTGTCTTGTAGTGCGTTTTTGTTTGCAATTAGGTGGGCACTGGACTCTATTACAGTTTCTGTGATTTTGAGCTGGTTTTGCTCCAGTGTGGTTCCTGTTTCGGTGACATCCATTATTGCGTCAACTGCGTCTGGAGGCTTTGCCTCGGTTGCTCCAAATGAAAGGTGAATTTGGACATTTTTGTTATTGCCAATGCGCATCCAAGGTGTAACAATTTGTGGGTCCTTGTTTCCATAGAATTTTTTGTATGATTTTTGCTGTTTTAGGTACTTTGATGCAGTAGTTAGATATTCAGAAGATATTCTCAGAATCTTTTTTTGTTTTGCATATGATGCAATCATTTCATCAATTGATTTGAATTTGTAATTATCAGGAATTGCAATGACTAGCCTTATTTTGCCAATCTCTAAATCTAAAAGTGCTTCCACATCAGACTTGGTCTCTGAAATCCAGTCTTTTCCTGTAATACCTACATCATACAGTCCGTCTGAGACAAATGTGGGTATTTCTTGTGGCCTGAGCATTTTGACTGTGATTTGTGGATCGTCTAGTGTGACTCGGTAGGTACGGCTTTTTCTAGAGACCTTGGTCCAAGATTTTTCCATTAGGGCAAATACAGCTTCCTCTAGGCTTCCCTTTGGAATAGCAAATTTTACGCCGGCCATATCAAGACCAGAACACCAGGCTCTATATTTTTGGTGTTTAGCTGCCTACCAGTTCTCTGGCGCGATTAATTGAGATTTTGCCTTCTTGGACCATTTTTGCTGCTATTGTGTCAATCTGATCAGGCTTTGCGCCAGCAGCTGCTGCAATGTTTCGTGCGTGTAATTTCATGTGTCCCTTTTGGATTCCTTCCGAGGCAAGAGCCCTAATTGCACTAAAGTTTTGTGCAAGGCCCACTGCCGCTATAACGCATGCAAGCTCTCTTGCAGATTTGATTTGCAGGATTTTTGCGCAGACTTTGGCAGTTGGGTGAACATTGATTATTCCACCCACAATGCCTACAGACATTGGTAGTTCTATTTTTCCAACCAAGCTACCGGCCTTGTCTTTGCTCCATTGTGTAAGTGATCTATATTTGCCAGATTTTGCGGCATATGCATGAGCTGCTGCCTCTATTGCACGCGTGTCTTGGCCAGTTGCATTTGCAGCTGCAATTATTCCATTCATTATTCCCTTGTTGTGCGTTACTGCCCTGTATTCGTCATTGTCTGCAAATTGATACGCCAGAATAATATTGTCAACTGTTTGCTCACCTCCAAGTTCCTCTTTGTCAAATGTAGCAGTACCACTGACCAGACGTCTTGTGGAATAGTTGGATAAAATTTTGAGTAGTGTTTTTCCACCAGTTATTTGCTCAACTAGTGGTGCAACACCTTCACACATTGTATTTGTCACATTTGCTCCCATTGCATCACCAACATCAATTAAGAGTTCAACTATTAGCATTGGGCCTGATGGTGTTGTTATTTCCTTGCAAGAGACTTGTTTTGCTCCTTTACCCATTTTGGATAGAGTGTTACTTTTTGTGTTAGCCAAATCCAGTATTTCTTTTGAATGTGACAAAATCTTTTGTGTTGCTTCCTTAACGTTTACATTGACTATTTGGATTTGGCCTATGCTGTAAGATTCGTCATTTTGCATTCTAAAGCCGCCGTGAATTTTTGCAATTTTAGCTGCCTTTGATGCAGCAGCTATTACAGATGGTTCTTCGATTACCATCGGTATCAGATATTCCTTGTCGTTTATGACAAAGTTTGTTGCAATACCAAGTGGAAACGAGAATGTTCCAATTGCGTTTTCCACCATTTTGTCTGCCTGCTCAAAGCCAATTCCGCCTGCACCTTCAAGAATTTGTCTCTCTTCTAGAGTGAGATTTGCAAATTTCGATATTTCATCTATGCGTTCTTTTCTGCTTTTTTCAAAAAATTTTGATGCCAAGTTATTTCAGAATTCTCAACAGTTTATCGTCGGATTTGGCAGGAAATCCCTTTCCGTCCGTGTTTGAAGTGATAACATAAAGATAACCATCCGGTCCTTGCATGACATCTCTTATTCTACCCAGCCCACTCAATATGCTTTTTTGTGAGTCTATGCCGGTTTCCTCAAAATTCATGACATAAAGATTAGAGCCCCGCAGTGTGGCCATGATTAGTTTGTTTTTGTAGTCTAATTGGTCGCCGTTGTAAAATATGATTCCGCCAGGCTCTATGCTTGGATCATAGCACATTATTGGGTCTGTGAATTTCTCATTTCCGCCGCATTCTTGTTCTGGCCATCCATAGTTGTGGCCAGGCCTGATCAGATTGATTTCGTCGCTTTTTGTCGGTCCCAGCTCTGTTACAAGCATGTTGCCATATTGATCCCACGTCATGCCCTGAATGTCACGGTGGCCAAACGACAATACTGGTGAATTGGCAAATGGATTGTCATCAGGGATTGTGCCGTCATCGTTTAGTCTGAGAATCTTGCCTTCAAGTGAGGAAGGATTTTGAGATTCATGTGAGAATTCCTCAGAGAGTCCTGTTGCGACATATAATTTTTCATCAGGGCCGAATTTTATTACTCCACCATTATAAAATTGCGAGCCAGGAATTTTGTCTATAATTGTGGTCGCATCTTTGATCTTATTGTCAGATTCTGTGATTCGTAAAACCTTGTTCCAGAGCTGCTCATTTTCCAAATAGGTATAGTAAATGTACAAAAAGTGATTGTTCTCAAAATCCGGATGTGTCGTTATGCCAAGCAATCCTCCCCCATGTATCTTGGCTGCTCGAATAGAGGCCAACGGTTCTGACAATAACGTATCATATTGGATTACTCTGATGTCACCTTCTTTTTCTGTAAGAAAAATCCGATCACCAGAAAATGCCATTGCCCATGGCTTTTTGAGGTCTGTTGCAAGTGTCTTGATTGACTGGTCTTGAGACGGTGTTGGTGGAGGCAATGGTGGAGACTGTGATGGTGACGTCAGAATTATTGCAGATGCCGCAAGTGCTGCCAGAATCCCCGCAATTCGCAGTTTTTTGTTCACAGAAAATGAGGTTTTGAAAATCCTATTAATTATTTGCAAAAATGAGAGTGTATATATCACTGCTAGACCCAATTTTAGTCAGCGGGGTGGGGAAGTCAGACTGTCTTTCAGGACAAAGTCATCCCGGCGGGCTCATAATCATCTATGATGTGAAACCCGCAGATCAGTAGTTCAAATCTACTCCCCGCTAGTACTCAATTATAATTTGCAATCCATGCCGAAGATTCTGTAAATTTTGTTTTCTTGTTTGTGATATTGATTCGTTGCTGTGGCCTGGTAAGATGTCTGTGTGCAGATGTCTGTGGAATGTATAGTTGATTTTTTATCTTTCTTGGCAACACTTGGGTTGCTTTTTTTGTTGCCTTTCTGCCACACCTTATGCATTCAAATCCCTGATTGCGTCCCTTTGACTTCATTTTTTTGTTGCATTTTGTGCATGTCGGATTTGTCAGAGTTACCTTTTTTTGCAGTTTTAATACCTCAAAAAACTCTACGTTGAGTACCCGTCCATGTTTTGCAGATGATCTTCGTATTCCACCACCTACACGAATCTTGTCCCCTTTGATCAGTTGAGATACCTCATTGGTTATTCCTGTTGGCTTGTACATAAAACAGGTCAGTTCAGAGCAATTTTTTGATATGACAAACTTGATGTGCCCACCTTGTTCAATTGTCGGTTCGCCAGAGACTATTCCCACTATGACCCCGGAAGAATAGGGTTTGATGGAATCAATGTCTAGCTCGTTTTGCAGGTGAGCACCTGTTCCCTGATTTGATTTGAAAATGAGATGCCCAACTGGCTTTTCTTTTGTTTGAATCATCTTTGATGCATCAAGTAGAGAATCAGTATCTTCGCCTCGTATACCAAAGAAAACCGGGTCTGGTCCGTGTGGTGCAAAAATAATTTTCTTTCTTTTTGTGTCAAAGCTGTTGAATGTTTTTGGGTATGTTTTTTCCTGCATTTGTTTTACGCTTGATGGCACAATGTTGCGTTTTTTGCCAAATTGGGATTTTTTCCTATAACTTAGAAGCTCAAACGTATGGTCATCAAATTGGTAACCAATTGCCCCTAGTGCGCCGACTAGTCCTTGTCCGTTCCCAATATGAAATGACTGTAAATTATGTTTTGAGATGAATTTTTTTATCTGGTCTCTGCCAATTAGGCTGCACAGTGCCTTTTTGCTTAGTTCTGTGAATTCATATGGAATGGAATTGTTCTCAAAGAAGACAATTCCAGGATTTGCACCGTTTTTTAGATCAGAGAATTTTGTTACAAATTTGATTACCTTGTTTTTTACTTTTGCAGGATTTGCAGTCTCAACTTTGAGTGAGACTGCCCCGTTGCCGCGTGTTTTCCAGGGAATGTTTGGATTGAATCGAATTAGTTTTGGATAGTCTAGAAATTTTACATTGTCTTGCTTTAGTGAGTTGACTAGCTTGTATGCAAGATAAGTTGTGCACATTCCTTTTGGCGAATCGGTGTCATCAAATCCAATGTTGAGTATTGTGCTTTTCACTGATAATCAAAATCACAACCGACATTTGTGATTTACCATAGTTTGGTTTAAATTAAAATCAAAGGTTTGTCATCCATTCCATGATAGTAATAGACGAAAAGGCAATTTTTCAAATAATACAAGAGCGCAAGCCGGTTTCTGTTGCACTAAACGGTCCGGACGGGATGTTGCCAAGAGTTCAGGAAACTGCAACAAACATCATGAATCGATTTGGGATTCCCGCATATGTGCTAGCAGATACCACGTGGGGAACATGTGATCTGAATTCAAATGGTGCCAAAGTTCTTGGTGCAGAGATTCTCTTCAACATTGGTCACACAATAAACATGTCAAGTTTTGAAAAAAATGTCTTTATGATTGACGCTTTTGATGACGTATCCTTTGATGGTGTGGCTGCAAAATGTGCAGAGATACTGAGGGGAAAAATAATATCACTGGTAACTGACAGTCAGCACCTAAACCAAGTAGATTCAGTAAAATCAATTCTTGAAAACAACGGAATCACAGTCAAAATAGGAAAGGGAAAGGGTCAGCTAAATGATGGCCAAGTCTTTGGCTGCGAGTTTTATCCAGCAATGGAAGTAAGGGACCAAGTTGATGCAAATGTATTCATGGGTCAAAGCAATTTCCATGCATCTGGTCTTGCATTATCTACAAACAAGCCCACCTATGTTTTGGATCCATATTTCAATGAGGTAAGAGATGTCACAGAATTTGCTCTAATGTTGCAGCGAAAGGCAACTCTTTCAATATACAAGGCAGCTGAAGCCACAACATTTGGAATCATCATTGGATTAAAGGAAGGCCAAATTTCCAAAACATTTGCACTCAAGTTCAAGCGTGAACTAGAAAAAGAAGGAAAATCAGTGCAGCTTTTTGCCCTAACCGACATCACAAACGAAAGACTGCGCAACCTAAGGGGAATAGATGCGTTCATCCAAGTTGCATGCCCCAGAATCTCAACTGACAATCAGTTTGACAAGCCTGTTTTGTCAACTCCCCAAGCAAACGCACTACTCAAAATACTACGACATGAAAACATTGACGATTATTTGCAGATTCCACACTGGCTTTGATCATTACACCAACAATAATGTTAATATTGAAGAACTCGAAAGTTTTTTTCGACAAGGAAGTAACTTGAGAGCAAATATTTTCGTTTTCTATAATTGATGTAAATGACGCGAAAAAACAATTTCTCACATGCAAAAAAGAACTTTATTCGATATCCCAAAGCTAGAATTCACGTAAGTTGCATCATAAAGGACGAAGAGGGAGATATTGTTGCAATAAAGGGAATGAAGCTTGGGACAAGCTCTGTTGTGCGAGACCAAGTCTGGACGGCAGAAGAAATCTATGAAAAAAGCGGCCAGAGTCCCAATTTCTCCCAGACACATTCCTTTTGGGCGCGCGACAAGGACAATAATGAGTCTGAGCTTTACTGCAAAAGAAAGAACGGCAAGATCTGCCTTGTTGCACCATCCATAGTAGACGATGATGGAAGAGACATCCTAAAAGACATCCAAGTCTGCGATTCTGAAATCTAGCCATAAAGAATTATTAGCTAACCATAAGGAAGATAGTCATGACGGATTTTGTTATGCCTGGCGACAAGCTGGGATTAATTGAGGAAATAGAGGGAGGCTCCAACACATTTGATGATGGAGAGACAATACGTGCTTCATCTGCAGGAATACTCGATTTGGACAAAAAGGCAAGACTAGTCCAAGTAAGAAACGGCAAACAGATATCCATTCCAAAAAAAGGCGACATTGTGATTGGCACAGTAGCTATGATGCTTCCATCAATGATCGCAGTTGCTATTCATTATCTTAATGGCAAGCCAAACTCATCTGGAGTCGAATGTATTTGCCAAAACCCAGACAGAAAGAGAATCATTGCAAGGATGAATGATGTTGTAGCGCTAAAAGTAGAGACGCATCTTAACGGTGCAATTCATGCCACAATTGACGAGCCGGAACTGGGAGTGTTATTTACAAAATGTAATGTTTGTGCTGGTAATGTTGTGCCACTTCGAGACAGAGTAAAGTGTCCTAATTGTGGATACATGGAAGATCGAAAGATTTCTACCAACTATGAAAAGGCAGACTTTGTAAAGTTACGAGAGTAAAATGCCAAAGATATCGTTCCAGGGAGAACGAGGTGCATACAGCGAAGATGCAGCAGTGACGTTTTTTGCAGATTCTCAAACTGTTCCATGTCACACATTTGCAGAAACAATAGAATCGACTGAAAACGAAAAGACGCAATATACAGTTCTACCAGTAGAGAATTCGCTTGAAGGAAGTGTTGGTGAGAGCTATGACTTGTTATTATCAACTAATCTGTCAGTGGTAGGCGAGATTTACTATAGAGTAAGGCACTGTCTGATAGGATTTGACAAGCTGGAAAACATTGATACTGTTTATTCGCATCCACAAGCACTAGGCCAGTGCAGAAAATTCATCCAAAAATACAAGCTGACTCCGATTCCTGCATATGATACTGCAGGAAGTGTCAAAATAATAAAAGAGCTGAACAAAAAAAATATCGCATGCATCGCAAGCAGACGTGCATCCGACATACATGGTGTACCAACAATACTAGAGGGAATTGAAGACAATACAAACAACTATACTAGATTTTTGGTATTATCCAAGACCAAAGTCCAAGATGGTGACAAGACATCGATAATATTTTCTGTAAAGCACGAGGCAGGTGCGCTCTTTAACATACTAAAAGAGTTCAATGACTACAAGATCAATCTGACAAAGATAGAATCAAGGCCCAACAAGAGCACCCCTTGGGAGTACAACTTTTACGTGGATTTTGACGGAAATCAAAATGACCAAAAAATAACAGAATTGCTACAGAAAATAAACAAACAGTGCATATTCCTCAAGGTATTAGGCTCTTACAAAAAGGCAAAACTGTCCTAGAATCCTTTTGGCTTTCTGACGCTAAATGCGGCACTAAAGCCAATTATCACAATTCCTGCAGTAATCACCATAAAGTGATATGTAAACAACAGTGGATCAGTATTCTTTTGGAATGCTCCAGTGATGTGGAGCTCTGTTTGTCCAGCATTTGTTATTTTGATTGTGTTTGTTCCTTCCTGTAGAACATACCAGTCAAATGTGATTTCGTTTTTGAAATCCTCATCTTTTTGTATGCCGTCACCAGGTGTCTCTAATTTCACATGGAATTTTTCGCCAACCACCTTGAGATTTTGGTGTGAGCTCTTTGGTGCCAGAAATTGGTACGATATTGATTTTGTGATATCCACTTTGTCATCTAGTGTGACGGTTTGGAGCCCTAGTGAAGTAACTAGTGCATAGGCACCAATTGCAATAATTACAGCGCCAATTCCAATTCCTGCTATTGTGAATTTATTTAGCACAAATGATTATTCAATAGTACACAATAAAAAACTTACATCAGGTCTACGTCATGAGGCTGGCTTTCGGCAAATCCTGCTCGAGACATTTTGATAAATTCGGCATTTTGCTGCATTTGTGGTATTGTGTGTGCCCCGCAATAACTTAGGCCAGAGCGCACACCACCACTAAGCTGCTTTATGATATCAGTTACTGTGCCCTTGTATGGGACCATTGCCTCTACTCCTTCTGCGACATAGTCATTGAGATCATCATTAATTGCGACATTTCCTGTTTCCTTTGATTTTCTTCCAAGTGCTGCATAAAATGACGCCATGCCCCTATAGATCTTGTAGCGCTTGCCATTTTTCATTACAAAAGAACCTGGACTTTCGTCAGTTCCTCCAAAGAGGCTTCCAACCATTACAGTTGATGCACCGGCTGCAAGTGCTTTTGTGAGATCACCTGAGGTCCTAGTGCCACCATCTGAAATTATTGGAACGTCGTATTTTTTGCCGACCTGAGCGCAGTCATACACTGCAGTAAGTTGTGGAACACCAGAACCGGTAATCACTCGCGTAATGCAAATAGAGCCAGAGCCGACGCCAACCTTTACAGCATCTACTCCTGCCTTTATCAAATCTTCTGCACCGTGCGCGGTAGCTACATTCCCTGCGATTAGCTCGCAGTTTGGAAATGCCTTTTTGATATTTTTGATTGTAGTAATTGCGTTTTCGCTGTGGCCGTGTGCAATGTCAACTACTATAGCATCGGCATCTGCTTCCAATAATGCTTCGGTTCGCTCCATAAAGTCGCCTTTGACACCGACTGCTGCGCCTACAAGTGGTCTGCCCTTTTTGTCCTTGGATGCATTTGGATAGTTTTCATTGTGAGTAATGTCCTTGCTTGTGACTAGACCCCTTACTTGGCCTGCATCATCAACTAGGGGAAGTTTTTCTATTCGGTGCTGGCGCAGAATTTCCTTTGCCTCAACTAGGTTTATTCCAGGTTTTGCGGTAATGACGTCCTTTGTCATTATATCTCTGACCAGCTTGCTAGATTCGGATTCAAACATTACGTCTCTGTGTGTTAGAATTCCTGCTAGTTTAGAGTCCTTGACTACAAGTAATCCAGATACTCCTTTTTCCTGCATGTAAGATATGGCATCCTTTGCTGATTGATCTGGAGATATTGTGTATGGGTTCTCTATCATTACGCTTGCAGACCGCTTTACCTTGAGTACTTCTTCTACTTCTTCTTCAACAGTCAAAAATCGGTGAATTATTCCAATTCCGCCCTCTCTTGCCATGGCAATTGCCATAGCAGACTCTGTCACGGTATCCATGTTTGCGCTAATTAGAGGAATGTTAAGTGAGATATTCTTGGACAGCTTTGTTCGCAGATCTGTCTGAGATCTAGTTGTGATGTTTGAATATTTTGGTACAAGAAGAACATCATCAAAAGTTAATCCTTCTTTAATTTCCAAACCTTCTACAGAAGATTTTGATTATGTTATAAGCCTTTCCTGATTTGCTTTGATAATTTTTGTGCTATCAAAATTGCGTCCTTTGTTTGCGATACATTATGAGTGCGCATAATGTCGGCACCATTGAGAACCGATATTGCCTCTGCAGCAATGGAACCATACAATCGATCCTGTGGATCTTTGTTGAGAATTTTGCCAATAAAGGATTTGTTTGAAACAGAGATCAAAATTGGCAGGTCTAGTTTAAGAGAAGATAGATTTTGTAAAACAGTCAGATCTCTTGCTACCCAGTCTGTTTTTATTTTTGTGAAAAACGGATTTTTGCCTGTCTTTCTGAAAAAGCCAATTGCTGGATCTATTGCAATGTTGTTTTTGGGGATATTGCTTGCAATGTCAAGACTCTGCTTTAGCAAATGTCTGACTTGTGTTATTGGATTTTTAATTGAGGATTGTCCGTATGCGCACAAAATCAGCGATGGACGGTGCTTTTCTATTACATGTATCATGTTTTTGTCGTATTTTAGGCCGGAAATGTCGTTTATGATGTCTGCACCATACTCTAGCGCAGTTTTTGCCACAGAAGATCTGCATGTATCAACAGAGATTGGGAGATTCGATGTATTTTGAATGTGTTTTATTGCATTGATTATTCGTTTTGTTTCCTCTTTTTCTGAGACCAATGTTGAAAGATATGGTGCAGTCGACATTCCACCAATATCAACAAAATCAGCTCCGTCATTTTCCATTTGCTGAATAGCATCTCGAATTGCTCGTCCTTGCTTGATTGATTTTTTGTAAAACGATTCTGGGCTGACATTTAGTATTCCCATTATTCGGATTGGATTCTTTCCACCAACAGATACTGGGCCCAGCTTGTTCACATCATTTATGATAAAGTATGCTAATTTTAGAGTTGATGATCCGCGGATGGGGTACAAAATACAACCAGATAGTGCAAGAATTCGGCTATCAAAAACAAAACGACCTAAAGGCGGCATCCATGTTGGATTCAATCATATCAAAGCAATATTCTATTCAAAAACTAAAAAAAACAATATCCGGCAAGACAGTTTTTGTCATTGGGTCTGGCCCCTCACTTGGTTCTGCACTGCCAATTTTGAAAAAATATAAAGACACAGTCAAGATTTGTGCAGATACTGCACTGGATGTTCTAGTTAGAAATGACATCAGGCCTCAAATCATAATAACAGATTTGGATGGAAACTTGGATTTGATTAAAAAACTCAGCAAGACCAGTGTGATAGTTGTTCATGCACATGGAGACAATATTGCAAAGTTGGAATTTGCAAAAAATTTCAAAAACTGTATCGGGACAACACAGACAAAAAAAATAGGCAGGATTGAAAATTTTGGTGGCTTTACTGATGGAGACAGAGCGGTGTTTTTTGCAAGCAAGTTTGGCTCATCAAAGATATTTCTGTTTGGCATGGACTTTGGGCCAAAAATAGGCACGTATTCTCGCACAAAAAAAGCGGAAAAGAGAATCAAGCGAAAAAAACTACACCGTGGAAAAATGCTATTAGAGTGGCTTGCGCCAAAAACAAAATCCGATCTTTTTACGCTATCAAAGCCAATTCGAGGTTTTAAGAAATTAACATACAAGCAGCTAGAGCATAACGTTTCTAGCTAGAATGCGTTTTAATACCGAGATTACCACAGAGCAAATATGCAATTTTCAGAGGATCAGATCAAAGACGTCTTGGAAGTAAAAGAAAAGCTGACATCTGAAATACAAAAGCACAAAGAAGAAATCGAGATGCTTGAAAAAAATCTTGCACTAATCAATTCCTTGCTAAAGCAACAAAGCTTCACAAAAGCATCATCACTAAAAGAAACAAAACAAATCCAAAAAGAAGACTATTCTGTGCCACTAAAGAAGAATACTGATGGTTCCTTGATTGGAAATGCACACATCAGCCCTGATCAAGTTTTAATTGTTTTAGATAATACATTAAATCTCAAAGAAGACATGCACCCATTCAAGTCATTTTTCCTAGAGAGAATCATAGGCGAGATGAAGAAAAAAGACATTGCAGACATGGAAAAAGGAATCATAACACAGGATTCTATGATAGACTGCCTTGTAAACAAGGACGGAACATCACTGCGAGAAATAATAATCAAAAACTATCGTCAAAAAGAGCGCGTAAATGAAATCCTAAACACAGCTGCTTGGTCGCTCTCCAAGATGATAGAAAACTCCAAGTGATAAAATGGACAAGATACTAGTCCTGGACTTTGGTTCGCAGTACAGCCACCTAATTTGCCGAAGAATACGCGAGTTCTCAGTTTATGCGGAACTTGTTCCATTTGACATTCCAATTGAAAAACTAAAGGCAATGAACCCAAAGGGAGTCATATTCTCTGGCGGGCCATCAAGTGTTTACAACAAGGACTCACCTCGTCCAGATTCCAAGGTCTTTGAGATGAATTTGCCCTTGCTTGGAATTTGTTATGGCCACCAGCTAATAGTGGATAATTTTGGCGGCAAAGTAAAGCGATCCAACAAGGAATATGGCCACTCTACTCTAACAATAGACAATAATGCAAGCCTTTTGGGTGGAGTTGGAGATTCGCTTCGAGCGTGGATGAGCCATGGGGATGAAGCAGAAAAGATTCCAGATAATTTCAAGATAATTGGCCACACAGAACGATCTCATGCAGCAGCAATTGCAAACGAAAGCCAATCAATCTACGGAATACAATTCCATCCTGAGGTTGTACATACTGAGAATGGCGTCAAAATTCTCAAGAATTTTGTTCTAAACATCTGCAAGGCAAAGCAAGAATGGACCATGGAAGGATTTATAGAAAAAACAGTAAGCGACATTTCAAAAATAGATGGAAATGTTTTGTGTGGAGTAAGCGGTGGAATTGACTCTACGGTTGCAGCATTATTGATTCATAGGGCAATTGGAAATAGACTCAAGTGCGTATTTGTCGATAATGGATTGTTGCGACTAGAAGAAGAACACGAAATAGAGAAAATGTTCAAGGACAACTTTGCAGTCAATTTTACCCCAATTAATGCAAAAAAGAGATTCGTGGATGGACTGCAAGGAATAACAGACCCAGAAAAAAAGAGGAAAATTGTAGGTGAAGAATTTGTTAGAATTTTTACAGAGTTTGCAGAAAAAAACGGCCCGTTCAGGTGGCTTGCACAGGGAACTCTATACCCTGATGTAATAGAAAGCGGAGTCTCAAAGGGCCCTGCGGCAGTAATCAAGACCCACCACAATGTTGGTGGCTTGCCAGACTGGCTCAGGCTTGAGGTTCTAGAGCCACTACGAGAACTATACAAAGATGAAGTTCGAAAGGTTGCCGCAATTTTGGGCGTTCCAAAAAAACTGCTTATGCGACATCCATTTCCTGGACCAGGCCTTGCAGTTCGAATAATTGGTGAAATAACGGAAAAGAAACTGCACATTTGCAAGCTTGCAAGCAAAATTGTAGAAGAGGAATTGGAGATATCTGGATGGTACGACAAGGTTTGGCAGGCATATGCAGCAGTAGGAGACGACAAAGCAGTAGGTGTAGTAGGGGATGAACGAAAGTACGGAAACATTGTGATGATCCGGGTGGTAGAGTCAATTGATGCAATGACTGCTGACTGGACCAGACTGCCGCATGAAATATTGGCAAAGATCAGCAATAGAATCACAAATGAGATCGATGAGGTAACCTGGGTCTCATATGTGATATCAAGCAAGCCGCCTGCAACAATAGAACCGCAGTAAAATTTGTAGCAATTTTTTTAAAACAAGAAAAATTGTATACCATGTGAAAACATTTTTTGTAATTTTGTTCATTTTAGTATCTATTGTACTAGTTCAGCAGGCACATTCAGAAACATCATCAAAAGACAACCTCAGTAAAAAGCCAAAAGAGGCAAAGGACACATCTAAAATATCCAACAAAGAATTTGAGGCAAAAATCTCAAAACATTTCAAAGTAGAAAAAGAATGGAAAAAGATCAAATCCACGTCAGCCTTTGAAACATGGATCAAAGAAAACGATTATCATATTGTAAACGGGAAAAAAATTTGGAACAAGGCAATTTTTAAGATCGACCCGTCAAAAAGCTATGACAAGATAAAATCTGACAAACAAACAGTTGTTGTATATCCGACATTTACGGATTCGGCATACAGCGAGCCCGGATTTTATACGTACTATAGAGAAGAATGTGATGAGAAATGCCTGACCATAAAAATACAAAATAATTTCTTGCCACAGGCAAATCCAAATGCAGTCCAAGTTCTAAAATTGCTTGGTTATTCATTTGTAACAGATATTGATGTGGACAAAAACCCTTCAATTCTTAGCAAATACAACAAAGTCATAATATTACACAACGAATACGTTACGAAGAAAGAATTTAATGCAATCACATCACATCCTAATGTGATCTATCTTTATCCAAACGCCCTGTATGCAGAAGTAAAACCAGATTATGTAAAAACACCATCACATTAATTCGGGGACACAATTATCCTGCAAAAGAGATCAGAAATGGTTTTGATTGGAAGTTCGACAACAGTCAACAAGAATACGACATAGATTGCAAAAACATGCAATTTAATAGAATCAATAATGGTTGGATGCTAAACTGTTATCCTGAAAACATCATCCATAAAAGCATGAAATTCCTTGAAATAATAAAAAAACTGTAAATACTGACCATCTAGATTAGGTTGTTTGAAACGAAAAGACAGCTGCATATAGAAAATATTTTGCAAAATATTATCGAGTAGAAATTGCATCAATGTTTGGAGCACATCAAATGAACAAGCTCATGATATTTGCAGTACTTGCAGGTGTGATGTTACTCACTCAGATTATACCTGCTTATGCAGGTGACAGCGAGGCAAGAAAAAAGGCCAAAGAACGTGAAGAACAGATAGCAAAAGAAGCTAAAGAGAAAAAACAGAAAAAACTTGAAGACCAGAAAAAAGCATTAGATCCTAAAACTGTCACGGTTACGACCAAAGAACCAAAGGGAAAAGCATCTGCTGATTCTTCCAATACAGCCAAGAAAAAAGCACTAGATGATGCAAAGAAAGCAGTAGAAACTGCAAAGACAAAATTGGATGATGCAAAGAAAGCATACAAACTAGATTCCAAGAATACAACAAAAAAACAAAACTTTGAAGATGCTCAAAAAACGCTAGAAAAGGCAAAAATAGACAAAGAATTGCTCAAACTAAAATAAACAGTTATTCAAGAGTCAAGAAAAATCCCTATCAATGAGTACAGCGCAAAAAATATCCGAAGCAGAGAAAATTCTTGCAATACTAGAATCGCCTGAGAAATTTGATAATTTTGTAGGAATAGTTCACGATATTTTCTTGCATTTATTAGATGAATACAATGTCAAGTTTGGCCTCAAAATAGACAGAATGGGCCTTGAAAAATTCAAGACAGTGGCAAAAAAATCAGGCAATATTGATGCAATCAGCTTTCTTATCTGGTATGAAAAAGAATACAAAAAACTCAGAAACGATCCCGAACTAGGTCAATTCCTAGAAAAAGAATATTCTACACCAAACGACATGGTGCAGATTGGCGCTAGGCTATTGGATGAGGCAAAAAAGATAGCATATTACGCATACGAGAACTTCTAAAGAAGAGCTGCGCCAAACACGCCAGCAGAATCACCTAGCTTGTTTGGTATAATTGGCGTGTCGATTAGGTCGCTGAACACATTATTGTATACTGCTTGTTTTCCTTGTGTGTATAGAAAATCAATATTGGATAATCCTCCACCCAATACAATAACATCAGGATCCAAAATATCAATTACGTTTGCTAGACTAGTACCAAAATTATCCAAAAATTCCTGCTTCCATTGTGTAGACTCTGAACTTTGAATTATTGTAGGCAGAGATTCCGTTTTGCCAGTAAGTTCTGCCCATCTTTTTTCCAGTGCCGGTCCGCTAATGTAAGTCTCCACACATCCGCGCCTGCCGCAATAGCACAAATTTCCGTCTTGGTGTAACGTGTGATGGCCCCATTCGCCTGCAATGTTTGTTCTACCGTGATGGATTTTGCCGTCAATTATTATTCCTCCTCCGACTCCAGTTCCCATTATCACACCAAATACTATACCATATCCTACAGCTGCGCCCATTTTTGCTTCCGCCATTGCAAAACAATTTGCATCGTTTTCCATTGTTATTTTTTGGTGTAATGATTTTTCCAGGTCTTCTTTTAGTGGCATTCCAATCAGGCATTGCGTGTTGCTGTTTTTGATGAGGTCTGTCTTTTTTGAGATTGCACCTGGAGTGCAAATTCCAACGGAATAATCATCAATGTTTTTTGTAATGTCTCGTACCAGAGAAACAATCGAGTCTACAATACTAGAATAGCCGTTTTGCTGGTTTGTTGGGATTCGTTTTCTTTGCATTACATTTAGAGATTCATCAAGGCAGACTGCTTCGATTTTTGTCCCGCCAAGATCAATGCCTATTTTGTGCACGAAATTGTATAATACGAATAATGTTTTAGGGTTTATTTTTTGCCAGAGACTGCGATTACGTCGTCGATTCGCAAAATCATGCAGGCTGCCTCTGTTGCAGATTTTGAGATCTGCTCTTTTACTGCCACCGGTTCCACTATATTCAAAGATAGCATGTCATCGATTTTTCCTTCTTTAGCGTTGATTCCTGCCCACTTTCTGCCGTTGCTTTGTCTTGCGCGAAGATTTGCCATGGTGTCAATTGGGTCCATTCCTGCGTTTTCGGCTATTGTCAATGGAATTACTTCTAGTGCCTCTGCGTATTTTCTAATTGCTAGTTGCTCTCTGCCCTCAAAGTTGTCAGACCACTCCTTTAGCTGAGATGCCAAATATGCCTCCGGGGCTCCTCCGCCTGCAACAATTGCTGGCTTTTCAATAACATCTTTTACTACCATTAGGGAGTCATGCAAAGAGCGGTCAACTTCATCTACTACTCGCTGTGAGCCGCCTCGAACTAGAAGAGTTACGGATTTTGGATTCTTGCATCCTTCGATGAATACCCACTTGTCGGACTCTACTTTCTTTTGGTGTACTAGGTCTGCGTGTCCTAGGTCCTTGTCTGTCATGTCATCCAGATTTGTGGTAATTCTGCCACCAGATGCCTTTGCTAATTTTGTCATGTCAGATTCTTTGACGCGTCTTACTGATAAAATTCCGTATTTTGCCAAATAATGCTGTGCAATATCATCAATTCCTTTTTGGCAGATCAAAACGTTTGCTCCGACTCTTTGCAGCTTGTCGACCATGGACTTGAGCATTCTGTTTTCTTCTTCTAGGAACATTTGCATTTGAGTTGGGTCGGTAATTCTGATTTCTGCACTCATTTCTGTTTTTTCTACTTCTAGTGCTGCATTGAGTAGTGCGATTTTTGCC
>VHBK01000021.1 GCA_016872015.1 Nitrososphaerota archaeon | reverse complement strand
GAAAATCTCTTCCATTGATTGATTTTTTGTGCCTATACTAAATTGGTTTGTGCTTTGTGGCTGCGAAATTGTGCAATTTCAGCTGTAATCTTGTAATAATTTCTGATTCCGATCCCAATTTACAAATTTGTGGACGAAAGGTCCAATATATTTAAATTTTAAGCAGTGTATTATATCCCATGAGTGCCCGGGCTTGGAAGTGTTATAGGTGCAACCTAATTTTCCGGGACGAAATGTCTGCACAAATCCATCGTGATTTATCAGGTCACAAAACAACCTCTGCTGAGATTCTAGAAGTATAAGGTGCAGAGGGTGGGATTTGAACCCACGAACCCCTAAAGGAAGGGATATCTTATTTTTGATCTTGAGTCCCTCTCGGTTGGCCGGGCTTCGATACCTCTGCAAGTCCATTTTTCAAATCAGAGTATATAACTGCTCTAGCTGGCATTGTTTCGGTTTTTTGCAAAACCCGAAATTATTTTCAAAAACTTAATTATGGAATAATTTTGAATTCAATTCGTGGTAACAACAGATCAAGCAAAAAACATGCGAAACAAAATAGACATTGAAGGAACCGTAGAGAGAATGGAAGAACCACGATCAGTTAATCTGAAGGTGGGCGGAACAACCGAGGTGTGCAACGCATTTCTGGTTGACGAAGCAGGCGAAATCAAAATAGCACTTTGGGGCGAAGACATCAAAAAAGTAAAGAATGGCTCTAAAATCATGATCAAAAACGGCTATACAAACACCTTCAAAAATGAAGTATCCCTTGGCAAAGGAAAATACGGCGAGCTAATCGTCAAAGAATACTAGGTAAACCTAGAACTTTTCTTTCTATAATCAATTATTATAATTATTACTCCAATTATTATTGCAATAATTCCAACCATCATCAAAATTCCAGATACTGCCAGTGGCACTAGTGTCTTGACAAGAGGAGAATTTGGATCTGAGAATTTCTCAGATGTTTCCGGATTTTTTGTAAACATCATCATTGTATTGATTGGCCTAGCTCCTGTGTTTTTTACATGAAAACTGTAAATGTCTGCTTGTTCAATTTTCATTGTCTCAAATAATGCTGGCTGGTCTGACTCGAATGTTCCTATATCATCGCCGTAAATGTTCGATATTGAAATCGATACGGAATCACCAGCTTGGAAATCCATTATTTGTATTCCCCAGAATACGGAATCAACACCGCTACTTGCATCAAATGAGAATATTCCCGTTTCTCCAGGCTCGATTTGCACTCTATCAGAGACATCATCAAACATTCCCTCCATCATATCAGATAGGGCAAACTCGGAATCTGGAAAGCCAGTACTGGAAACAAGCGACATTGCGACTGCAAATGATATCACCACTAGGGATACTCCGCCAATTGAAACATAGATTCCGCGCTTTTGCATGACTGACTAGAAATTTTGTGTTATAATGAGCTTATCGTCTGGACTTCTTTGATTTTGCTTTTTTGGTCGCCTTTTTTGATGTCTTTCTTTTTGCGGCCTTTTTTCTGGCTGCTACTTTTCTTTTTGCTGCCGCTTTTTTGGCTGCTGCCTTTCTTTTTTTGGCCAATTGTTCTTCTAGCTTGGCAGTGACTTTGGCAAGTGCTTTGCTTGTACTCTCTACTTTTTTCTCAGAGGACTCTAGTCTTTTTTGGAATTTTTCAGAGTCAATCTTGCTTTCCTTTAGTTGTGTGACAAGTACAGGTTTAGATTTTGTCTCCTTGTGGATTTTCTGTGACGTTGTTGATTGTGATTTTTTGTAATCGACTATTTCTTTTTCTACCTTTTGAACTGCCTTTTCCCTGATTTGTAATTCGGATTCTAGTTCCCCGATTTTCTCAGTTGCAATATCCAGTCGATATTGGGCGTTTGATTTTGCCTCGTCTGTGTCGGCATTTGCCAGATCAATTTCTGCCTGGTCTTTTGCTTCGTTTTCCCTGACTAGTCTTTCTTGGGCTGATTTTTCCAGTCTTTCAAGACTTTCCTTTCTTGCCAAAATCTGGTTAAACTCCATGTTAATGTCGGTTAGCTGCTCTTTGTCATGCTCTAGGTGTCGCTCTAATCTGCGCAATCCAGATGATGAGCGCCTTCCAAGCGATTTTGCCTCTTTTAGCGCACGTTCGTTTTGCCTCTTCATCTTGGATGCTTCCATTTTTTGCTGCTTTAGCTTCTCAGCTAGTTTTGCTAATGTTGCCAACACCAAAAACTCCCAAAATGATACGCATAAGCTTTGACTATTTTCAGTATTTGACTTGTGAGTTAAGAAATTTAACACTGGTACGAGCTTTTTGGTAGCAATCACGAAGGCTTTTAGTTAAATTGATCCCATTACACCACCAAAACATGGAGTTTCACCCCTCTCAGATCCCAATAATCAAGACATACAACATTACGGACGAAAAGGGCGCATCCGAATCTGCACTAGAAATGGTCAATCTTGGATTTGAGGGCCAAAAGGGCGGATTCAAGGTTTTGATGCCAAAACAGGAAAAGCTTGCAAAAAGAATTGGCTTTACCATAACTACAGAGATCAACTACATGTTACGTAAAAAAAACCAAGAGAGAAACCTAAGATATTGGACCTATCACCACGACGAGAGAAACTATGCAATTGTACTGATCAGCGGCAATGTCTTTGATGAATTAAGTCTTTGATTTTTCAAAGAATTTGTACAGCTTTAGCTTGTTGCCTATAATGGCCGCCAGGGCAGTGCCAAATATTGTTCCTCCAATCACATCCATCGGGTAATGTTGCAACACATAGATGCGACTCAGTGATTCTAGTATAGGAAATATCCAGATTAGGTATCGACCTCTTGGGAATGTATTAGACAATGCATAGCCTGCCAAAAGAGCAACCACTGCTGCCCGAGTTGCATGCCCTGACGGAAAAGAGCCGTTTGTTCCAAGAACGAATGTGTCTTGGGCTATCTCATATGGTAGCTCGCTCCCCAGAAATTCCAGCTCTGGTCTTGGATTGTCAATGACATATCCCTTGAGATAGCCTGCGCCAATTGTACCTGCAACTAGGCTCAAAAGCATCACAAGCCCAATTCTTCGAGTTCTTCTAATTATCAATATCACTATGCTAAACAATACCAGCCAGCGAACATCACCAATTTCTGTTATGACCCACATTGCAAGGTCCAGGTTGTGGTTTCCGCCAATCGACTGGAAATACAAAACAGTAGAGCGGTCAAAGTCCTGCGTTGCTTTAGTCTGCACCAAAACAGACAGCACTATGAATACTGCCACTAAAACAAAGAACGGCCTAGATCGTAGGCCAAACAACCAGTTTTGCAATCACACAAAAGCCAGTGCTGTTGCTTTTAATTTTTCTGCAGAAATTGATCGGCTCAAAGATTTTAAGATGGCAAAAAAACACCACATGTGTGAAGATCCTAACGCTTGGAGACTTTGACCTAAAGGGTAAGACAGTTCTCCTTCGCGTTGACATGAATTGCCCGATAGATCCTGCAACCGGCGAAATTTCCGGAGTAAAAAGAATCGAAGAGGCAACCGAAACTATCAATGCATTATCAGAGGCCAAAGTAGTTGTGGTATCACACCAGGGCAGAGTCGGCAACAAAGACTATATTGGAATGGACCAGCATGCAAAAATTTTAGAAAAGATGCTTGGCAAAAAAGTCACATATGTGCAGGATGTAATTGGGACACTTGCCCAAAATGAAATCAAAAAGATGCAGAATGGCGATATTATTCTATTAGATAATTTGAGATTTTGTGCGGAGGAAAATTACGAGTTTACACCAGAGGACGCATCGCAGACAATAATGGTGCAAAGATTGGGAAAATTATTTGACCTTTGTGTTCTGGATTCATTTCCATCTGCGCACAGGGCACATCCTTCCTTGGTTGGATTCTCCCACGTCATACCTACATGTGCAGGCAAAATAGTAGAGCGAGAGGTAAGAAAGCTAGAAGAAATCCTCACTGTTGCCAAGGCACCGCATGTCATAGTGCTAGGTGGCTCCAAGGTAACTGACAGATTGGAAGCAATCAAGATGCTAATCAAGCGCGGGCGGGCAGATCAAATACTTTTGACCGGCCTAATAGGCAACGTTTTCATGCGTGCTCAGGCTCGAATCAAGTATCCATTAGGCATCAAAGGGGAAGAGGACGCAGTAGCCAAAGCCCATGCCCTGATGGGTGAATATCCAGACGTTTTCTTTACACCAGTAGACGTTGCAATAAACAATGATGGTAAGAGATCAGAAATGGATGTCAGACTGCTCAACAAGGGAGACCAGATTTACGATCTTGGGCCAAAGACAATAGAGCACTATTCCAGAATAATATCTAGTGCTGGTACAGTATTCATTTCAGGCCCACCCGGATTTTTTGAAAAAGAGGATTTCAGCTATGGAACAAAGGCAATGCTAGAGGCAGTTGCAAATTCCATGGCAACTACAATTGTAAGTGGCGGACACCTAACGTCTGCTCTAAAAAAATACGGCCTTGCGGAAAAAATCACCCACATTAGTACCGCAGGCGGCGCACTGGTGTTATACCTGACTGGAGAAAAGCTACCAATGATCCAGTCGTTGGAATCAGCAGCTACACGATACAGAACTAAATAGCTGCATTACATAGTGGACAGTTTTTTTCTTCGGATTTGTTTACTGGAATTTCTGCCTTGCATGCAGGACATGTCACCTTTTCTAGGGGATCGAACAGCTTGAACCATTGTGTGGTAAAGTTTTGCGCAATGTTTCTCATAATTCCCGCATCGCATAAGTTGGTGAAATATTGTTCCATGTCATCTATGGTTAGTGATTTTTCTATTTTGTTTGTATTTTGCAGCTCTGCAAATATTTGGTCGTTTGTGAATCTCTCATCAGAATTGAATTTTGCAAAAATAGCATTGCGAATTTCTAAAGATACGTCTGACATAATACCACTAGTATAGGCTAGAGGCTTCCTGCTTTAAGGCATCTGCATTTGCGTCTTTTGCTGCCAAATACGAATACAGACCGTATTTTAGGACCTTGAGTGATAGTAATGCGCACTTTATGCGCACGGCCTGTAGGTTTTCGAGGCCCAATTCCCCTAGGACGTCATTTTTCTGGATTTTTCTCACATCCTCGATGTTTTTGCCCTTGACAATTTCGGTCAAAACAGAGGTGCATGCAAGACATATTGCGCATCCGCGTCCGCTGAACTTGATATCAGATACTTTGTCATCATCCACATTCATGTAAATGTCGATGCTGTCCCCACAAAGAGGATTACTGTCGTGGTAATGTACAGTTGGATTTTCTATTTTGCCAAAATTGCTTGGATGCCTTGAATAATCCACGATCATTTCGTGGTAAATGTCTGCATTTCCACTCATAGCTTAAACAACCTTGCAGCCCTAGATAACGAGTTTATCAAAACATCGACTTCTTCTTTGGTATTGTAAATGTAAAAGCTTGCACGAGATGTTGCTGCAATGTCTAGCTTTTCCATTAGTACCTGAGCGCAGTGGTGGCCTGATCGTATTGCAACGCCGTCCTCATCAATTATTGTAGCTAGGTCATGTGGGTGAATATCTGCAAAATTAAACGATATTACTCCTCCCCGCTTTGACATGTCCGATGTTCCATATAGCTTGATTCCGTTTATTTGTGATAGCTTGTCCAGTGCATATTTTGTGATTTCTATTTCATGTGAACGGACATAGTCCATGCCAATATTGTTCAGATAGTCAATCGCTGCGGCAAATCCAATTACGTCCGCAATGTTCGGGGTGCCTGCCTCGAACTTGTATGGCAGATCATTCCAGGTTGTTTCGTATTTGTGGACCTCTCTAATCATGTCGCCTCCTCCGTGGAATGGCGCCATTTGCTCTAGCAGTTCTTTTTTTGCCCAAAGGACTCCAACACCTGTAGGGCCAAGCATTTTGTGCCCAGAAAATGCAAAGAAATCACATCCCAGTGCATCTATGTCTACTTTCATGTGAGGGACAGACTGGGCACCGTCAATTAAAACCCGAACTTCTGCCTTTTTGCATTTTGCAATTATAGTTGCAACATCAGTTATGGTTCCTAATACATTAGACATTTGGCTTACCGCCACTAGCTTGACTTTGCCTGTTGCCAGGTATTGGTCCAGCTGGTCTAGTATGAGCTCGCCATTGTCATCAATTGCGATGTATTCTAGCTTACCCTTTTTTTCTTGGGTTAGGAGCTGCCATGGTACAATATTAGAGTGGTGCTCGTATTCGGTGGTAACGATAATGTCGCCTTCCTTGATGTTTTGCCTGCCCCATGCATACGCAACCAGATTGATTGCCTCTGTTGTTCCCCTAACAAAGACGATTTCTTGTCTGTCTTTGATGTTGAGGAACTTTGCAATTTTATCTCGAGTCATCTCGTATGCTTCGGTTGCCTCTTCTGCCAAGGCATGCACTGCCCTGTGGATATTGGAGTTGTGATTAGTATAGAAATCAGTAATTGCATTGATTACTTGGATTGGCTTTTGTGTTGTTGCTGCATTGTCCAGGTATACAAGATTTTTTTCGTTTCTAACCTTTCTCTGCAAAATAGGAAAGTCTTTTC
Organism: Nitrososphaerota archaeon; assembly: GCA_016872015.1. Taxonomy (GTDB): domain Archaea; phylum Thermoproteota; class Nitrososphaeria; order Nitrososphaerales; family Nitrosopumilaceae; genus Nitrosotenuis. The sequence continues at coordinate 15,258 of VHBK01000021.1, read as the reverse complement.
TAATTTGTTCAGTGGAAATTGTGGTTTGCATGGCTAAACCTCAACGTAGATCTCGTTGTGATCTATTTTAACATTGTAAATCTTCAAAGCAACTTCGGCTGGTAGGTTTTGTGGCTGGCCGTTCTCTAAATTAAAAACAGAAAGATGTAATGGGCAACGAACCCCATCACCTGACAAAAATCCAGTGGACAAGTCAGCCTCTGCATGCGTGCAAATTCTGTCTGTGGCATAGATTTTGCCGCCAAAATTTGTGATTAGTAGTTTTTTTTCTTCAATATCAACAGAGCACATGTCGGTATTTTTTAGCTGGTCTTGTGCACATGCCTTTACCCATTTTCCCAATTTGGTCACCTGTACTTGTAGTGGGTTTCTATTTGGTCTGCTTCCTTGTATCGCACTTCTTCTACTTCTACTATGGCTCTAAGGTTTTCATCTGATTTGAGTACCAAGTCGCGTCCTGCCCACTTTGATTCTATCAAATATGCAATCCATGCTCGCACTTGATACGACATTGTTCTAGACATTGGCTCTAGAAATCCTTCCACTATGATTCGCTCTGCCTCTGCTCTATCTAGACACCTGCAACCTAGATAGAAAATCTGCTCTTCATCTACCTGTGCAACGGATGCAGAGTGGGTTGCCTTGACATCGTTGGTGAGAATTTCTAGTCCCGGAATTGCGTCAGACTTTGCGTCTTTGTCTAGTAGAATGGATCGGCCTGACAGAAATGATCTTGATTGTGAAGCACCTTCCAAAATTTTGATCATTCCCTTGAATAATGATTTTGATTTGTTTCTGAGAACTGATCTTTGCACTACTTTTCCTTCAGTTGCCTGTTTTTTGTGAATCAGGTTTGCAGATATATCAAATGATTGTTCGTTGTCGCCAAAGACAATTTCTGCATCTTCTGCATATGCGCCGACTCCGTCAAGGTAATAGTTTGTCCTATATCTAGACAGCATAGAGCCAAACAGTCCAAGATACCAAGTTATCTTTGCGTCTTGCGATATTGTGCAGTTTCTAGTGGAAAAGTTGACTGCCGACTGGTCCATTGCCTGAAATGTAGTCATTGCAAGCTGCGAGTTTGGCTGGGCGTCAACTGTGAGTAATTCCAGATATGCCTGCTGGCTTGTGCCCTTTGGTGCGTATAATTCTTGTACGATACTTGCCTTGCTTGATTCTTCTGCCATTATGATATTCTTGGATATTGTGGATGTGCCGTCTGGTGATATGCAGGACACGATATGAATTGGTTTATCCAAGATCAGATTTTTTGGGATTTTGACAAAGATTCCAGAATTGAATGCTGCATTATTTAGTGCAGTGTACTTGTCTTCTTTTGGATCTGATGATTCCAGTGCCTTTTTGACTAGCTCTGGATTGTTTTGTATTGCGTCATAAATCGATGATATTACAACTCCTTTTGCCTTTAGATCCTCCGGGAGATTTATTCTGAAAATATTAGTGCCAGCTTGGATGATGTGGATTTCCTTTTCGAGTTCTGCCAGCCTTGGCTTTAGTGCATCAAAGATTGCGTTTTGTGATTCCGTGACTAGAGATACCTCGGATGGATTCATTCTTTTTGCGTCTGTGTACTTGTTGTATAGCGGTGAGACCTCTGGCGGTAGTGACTCGTAGATTGCAAATGAGTTTTTTCTAAACTGCTTTAGCCAGTCTGGTTCTTTTTTTGATGCAGAGATTTCATCTACATGAGTAGGGTTGATTGTGGATAAAGCGAGTTTTTGCATGGTACAACAAAAAGTGTGATAGGCTTTATCCTACCGAGTCGTCCATTTCCAGTTTTATGAGTCGGTTTAGTTCGACTGCATATTCCATTGGGAGCTCTTTGGTAAATGGCTCCATGAATCCGTTTACAATTAGTGTCAGTGCTTCTTCTTCTGAGAAACCTCTGGTCATTAGATAGAAGATTTGCTCATCGCCTATCTTGCCTACTGTTGCCTCATGAGTTACAGTTGCGTCTTCTTGGTTGATTTCCATGTATGGGTAGGTGTCTGTTTTTGAAGTGTCATCTAGTAGTAGTGCATCGCATCGTACTGAGGATTTTACATTTGTAGCTCCCTTTGCAACATGCAATAAGCCCCTGTAGGTGGTTCTGCCGTTTAGTCTGCTTACTGATTTTGATGTGATTCGTGATGTTGTCTCTGGTGCTAGGTGTACCATTTTTGCACCGGTGTCTTGGTGCTGGCCTTTTCCTGCAAATGCAATGGATAGTGTTTCACCATGTGCCTTTGGTTCCAGCAAGTATATTCCAGGATATTTCATTGTTATTTTGCTGCCAATGTTGCCGTCAATCCACTCTACTTTGGCTCCTTGGTACGCATATGCTCGTTTAGTTACAAGATTGTACACGTCCGAGCTCCAGTTCTGGATTGTTGTGTATCTTAATTTAGCATCCTTGTGTGCTACTAGCTCTACTACGGCAGAGTGTAATGATTCTGAAGAGTAAACTGGTGCTGTGCAACCTTCTATATAGTGAATTTCGGATCCTTCGTCTGCGATGATTAATGTTCTCTCGAATTGTCCAATGTTTTCTGCGTTAATTCTAAAGTATGCTTGTAGTGGCATGTCTACTTTGACTCCTGGTGGAATGTAGATGAATGATCCTCCACTCCATACTGCAGAGTTTAGTGCTGCAAACTTGTTGTCTTCTGGTGGAATTATTTTGCCGAAATATTTCTTGAAGATTTCTGGGTGTTCTTTTAGTGCAGTATCTGTGTCTAGGAATAGTACTCCTTGCTTTGCGAGATCTTCGCGTAAATTGTGATATACTACTTCGGATTCGTATTGTGCACCTACGCCTGCTAGGAATTTCTTTTCTGCCTCTGGAATTCCTAGTTTGTCAAATGTTCGCTTTACTTCTGGTGGGACATCATCCCAGTTTTTCTCTGTTTTTTCTGAAGCCTTTGCATAATAGTAGATATTTTGAAAATCGATCATGCCCAAGTCTGGACCCCAGTTTGGCATTGGCTTTTTCATGAACACTTCGTATGATCTCAATCTGAAATCGAGCATCCATTGTGGTTCGTTCTTTAATTTTGAAATTTCAACAATTACTTCTTTTGATAATCCTTTTTTTGATAAATGGACATACATCTCAGTGGATTCTTTGAAATCATATTTCGAATAATCCATGTTGAGATTTTCTTGCGCCACGAAAAACAGAACTTCGTTTTGTTATAAATAGATTCTACACTGATTACTAGTTGTGGGTCGGAGTAGGGAAAGCTAATGTAGCTCAAGCTAATGAAAAAATATTTTTCATTGCTTCAAAAGCTCCTGGAACTGTATGCACGTCTGCAACTTTTGGTTCGATATTGAATTTTTTTAATTCCTCTGCAGTGAACGGGCCGATTGCTACGATCTGTGTTTTCTCTAATTTGTTTTGCAGATCTTTATTTTCAAAATCAGACATTATCTCAAAGAATCCCCGTACTGAAGATGCGGACGTGAAAACAATTCCATCAATTTTGTTTTGTGAAAATAATTCCTTGAAGCTTGTCCATTGTGTATGATCTGAAAACGCCTGCACATCATACAGATGATTTTCCTTTACTATCAGTCCTATTTTCTCTAATAGATTTGCCAAAAATTCTGTAGATGCGCCACTTCGAGGAACAATTACCTTTTTTCCCTCTGCGTTTAGCTTGGTAAATTGCTCACCTACGCCAACAGAAGAGAACTTGTTTGGAACAAACGACACCCGAATTCCTTCGTCTTCTAGTGCCTGTTTCGTCTTTGGGCCTACTGCCATTACCATGGTATTAGCAATTGCCAGTTGCAGTTTTTGGTACTTGTCTGTGTTTTTTGCCACATCAAATAGCAGTTTGACTGCCTTTGAGCTCATAAAAACTGAATAGTCTGGCTGGAATTCCTTTACGTCCTGCAGAAAATCATCCACTATTTTGTCTCCCTTTGGCATCAGCTCTATTGTCGGTATAGGCAATGGTATTGCGTTGTCCCTTGATGCCAGTTCAATGAACTCCTGTGCATCATCCTTTGAGCGAGTAATGGCTATTGTTTTTCCTGAAATCATTTTCTCCACGCTATTGTTTTGTGTAGTTTGACTACGTTTCCTATTATTATAACTGACGGCGGCGTGAATTTATTGTCCTTAATTTTTTGCGCAATGTTGGATAGATTTCCAATTAGTGTTTTCTGGTCTTCGTTTGTTCCCTTGTATACCACTGCAACTGGCGTTGTTTTGGACATGCCTCCCGCAACTAATTGTTTTGATATTATTCCAATTCTGGACAAACCCATCATTATCACTATGGTCTCTACAGATTTTGCAAGTTTTGTCCAGTGTACTGGTGATTTTGTTTTTCCTGGGTCTTCGTGGCCGGTCACAAAGACTACGGATGAGGAATATTTTCTATGAGTTAATGGTATGCCAGAGTATATCGCAGAACCAATGCCAGATGTTATGCCGGGGATAATTTCGAATTTTATTTTGTATTTTTTTAGATATTCTGCCTCTTCTCCCCCTCGTCCAAAGATGAATGGGTCACCGCCCTTTAGTCGAACTACATCTTTGTTTGATTTTGCGAATTTTACCATTTGTAGATTAGTGTCGTCTTGGTGCTTGTAGTCATCGCCTACCTCTCTACCCACATATAGCTTGGTTGTTTTCTTTGGAATCATTGCTATTATTTTCTTGGATACTAGTCTATCATAGAGAACAACATCTGCAGATTTGATGAGCTCAGCCGCACGTAACGTGAGCAGTTTGTGGTCTCCAGGACCTGCCCCAACCAGATATACTGTTCCGCTCATTTGTTCCACTCGTCCAACTTTGCTCTCCAGTCTTTAGCAAGATCATTTACACCTTTTCGTTGCAATTCTTCTGCTGCCTCTTTTCCTATTTGATATGGGTTTGACTTGTTGCCAGACTTTGTTACAACTAGTGCTTGCTTGCCATCAATGGAATATGCAATTACTGTGAGGTCTAGTGTTTCTCCGTTTATTTGGGCAAATGCGCCAACTGGGAATCTACAACCCGAGTCTACAAATTCTGATAACGCCCGCTCGGATTCCACTGCTATTCTGGAATTATTGTCTTGGATTTTTTGCAGCATTGATATTGTTTGAGTGTCGTTTTTTCGACAAACAATTCCCAGTGCTCCCTGGCCTGGCGATGGTGGAAAGTCAACTATTGGCAATGCAGTGTGTTTAACATTTACTCCCAGCCTGTTGATTCCTGCCTGTGCAAGAACTATACCATCAAATGTCCCATCTTGGACTTTTTTAATTCGGGTTTCTACATTTCCGCGAATTGTCTTTACTTGGAGGTCAGGCCTCTTTCTTGAAACCTGGACTGCACGTCTCAGACTGCTAGTACCAATCAGCGAGCCTTCCTTGATTGTATTCAGTGTGTCGCCATTTTTTGAAATGAAAATATCATTGAACGGTTCTCTTGGTGGCACACATCCCAATATTAGATCGTCTGGTAAAATTGAAGGTACGTCCTTGAGGCTGTGCACTGCAAAGTCTACTTGTTTTTCTGCAACTGCCTTGTCGATTTCTTTTTCAAATATTCCCTTTTGGTTTATTGTAAATAGTGGTCGTGCATCTGTATCCCCCTTGGTCGTTATTTTTTTGATTTCATAGTCGGAATCTGGGTTTTTCTTTTTTAGCTCCGATACCACCCAGTTTGTCTGCGATATAGATAGTTGGCTTCCTCTTGTGCCAATCAGATATTTCATTGTCTGACCTGCCTTAGTGCGTAATCGTATGCATGTATTGTTTTTTCTAGGTCTGATTCTGAGTGTGCATATGATAAAAATCCCGTTTCAAATTGTGACGGTGCAACAAAGATTCCTTCTTTTAGCAAGCTGTGTAATAGCTTGTGGAATTTTTTTCCGTCCGCTCGTTTAGATGATGCATAGTCTGTGACTGGCTTGTCTGTAAAGAAGATCTGAAACATGGATTCTATTGCATTTACTTGGTGCTGTATTCCGTATTTTGTGGCGGATTCGTGGATGGATTTTGCCAGAGTCAGACATTGTTTTGCTATCTTGGGATAGATTTTGCTTTTTAGTGCAGACATTGTTCGTATTGACGCTATACCGGCCGCAACAGAAATTGGATTGCCTGCAAACGTGCTTGCCTCATATACTTTACCGCCAGGCGCTAGCTGGTCCATTATCTCTTTTTTTCCACCAACTGCGGAGATTACAAATCCATTTGATAGGGATTTGCCAAGTGTTGTGATATCAGGTGTAATTCCAAAGTATTCCTGTGCACCACCCAAGCCCATTCTAAATCCAGTTATGATTTCATCGAAGATCAGCGGAATGCCTGCTTGTTTTGTCATTTTCCTCATGTCTTGGAGAAAATTCTTTTCTGGCAAAATAAGGCCCATGTTGCCAAGGACTGGCTCTACTATCACACCAGCGACATCTTTGTTTTTTGAAATTACTTTTTCTAATTGTTCTGAATTGTTGTATTGGACTACGATGGTGTTTTTTGTAAAGTCATCCGGTATGCCATCAGATACTGAAATTCCTGCTAGTCCAGAGCCAGCTCGCACCAGCATTGATTCGTGTGCGCCATGGTAACAGCCTTCAAATTTGATAATCTTTTTTTTCTTGGTAAAGCCTCGAGCTAGTCTTATTGCAGTCATGGTGGCCTCAGAACCTGTGTTTACCAGTCGAATCTTTTGCATTGATGGATATGCTTTTTTGATTAAAATTGCAAGTACTAATTCAAGTGCGGTTGGTGCGCCATATAGTGTTCCAGTGTTTAGCTGTTTTTGTACTGCCGAAATCACTTGTGGGTGCCTGTGGCCCAAAAGCATTGCACCATAGCCTGTACAGTAATCTACATACTCGTTTCCATCTTCGTCCCAGATTAGGCTGCCCTGCGCTTTTTTTACAAAAAACGGATATGGTTCAAAATAGCGTACTGGGCTGCTGACACCAGACGGGATTATTTTTTTTGCAGAATCAAATAGTTTTTTTGATTTGGGCAACGAATTGAGGTGGATTTTTTGTTATTATTAATTCTAGACTTACTCACATTTAATCAGAATATCATCGTCATTTTCTGACACTATGCAAGAGTCTGAATCATCGCCGCCATCAATTATATCAACTCCAGTTAGTCCAATTAAGAAATCTTCTCCAGACTGACCCTTGATTATATCTGCACCGTCGCCTCCGTTGATGTAGTCGTTTCCTTCATTTCCATATACAATGTCATCTCCATCGCCGGCCAGAACACAGTCGTTTCCTTTCTCTGCCGTTATGATGTCGTCTCCTCCAAGGCTGATTATTAGGTCAGCTAGGTTTGTGCCAACTAGAATGTCGTCGTCTTCCTTGCCGATTATGACATTGTATGATGATTCTGGCTTGCCGCAGGCCTCCACAGTTACTGCCTGAGTTTTGCTAAGCGAGTTGCCGAACTTGTCCTCTACAGTCCAAGTTACTATTGTCTGACCCAGTGGGAATGTTTCTGGGGCATCGCTGGTAATGCTTGGTGCATCATCAGTAAGGTCAGTTGCTGTTGCAACACCCACTGATACTGGTGTCTTGAGGGATATTGCATCAGTTACTATACTATTAGGGATGGCCAGTGTTGGTGCAGTAGTATCCACTATTGTTACCTTTTGTGTTATGGTAGATGCGTTTCCTGCCTCATCGGTGGCAGTCCAAGTTACGATGGTGTCACCTAATACAAAGACAGACGGTGCATCGTTTTCAATGTGAACTTCGCTTACTGTATCTTGTGCAGATGGTAATGATAATGAAATTGTGTTTTGTGTTGCAGATGTTGCCTCTACCGTTAGGCTATCTGGTTGTGTTATTTTTGGTGCAGTGGTGTCTATTATGGTAATTTTCTGAGTAGAAGATGCCACGTTGCCTGATAGATCTGTTGCAGTCCATGTGACTAGAGTCTCACCTAATGAAAATACGGATGGTGCATCGTTTGTTACTGTAGATACTTCCACTAGATCAGATGCGTCTGCTTTGCCAAGAGATACCACATTTTCTCCAAATGATGTTGCCTCCACGGTAATGTCTGCTGGAGGAGTAATTGTTGGCAATGTTGTGTCTTGTATGGTGATTCTCTGGGTTGCAGTAGCAGAATTTCCTGCCTCATCGGTGGCAGTCCAGGTGACTGTAGTTTCACCTAGCGAGAATTGCAATGGAGCATCATTAGTCAATGAGGTAATATCCAAAATATCAAAGACTGTTGGTACTGCTAGGCTCACAGAGTTACCGTCCTTGCTTGTTGCCTCGGCTGTGATATCTGGAATTTTGACAAACTTGGGTGGTACAGTATCAACTATGGTAATTTTTTGAGATATAGATTCAGAGTTTCCTGTGTTGTCCTTGGCAGTCCAAGTGACTATGGTTTCACCTACTGGGAATAATTCAGGTGCATCGCTGGTTACGGATTCAATTCCGACATTATCCGATATGGATGGAGTCTCTAGTGTTACGGTGTTTTCCAGTTTCGATGTTGCCTCTTGGGTTAGATCAGATGGTGCAGAAATCGTCGGTTTGGTGGTATCTGTTATTGTGATTTTCTGAGTGGCAGTGTTTGTATTTCCAGCAGAATCGGTTGCGGTCCAGGTGACTATGGTCTCGCCCAATTCAAATGAATCTGGTGCATCGTTTTCAACTGACACTAGTGCAACTGCATCTTCTGCTTGTGCTTCTCCTAGTTCTACCACATTATTAGATGATGAGGTTGCCTCTTGGGTTAGATCAGACGGTGCTGTGATGACTGGCTTTGTAGTATCAGATACTGTGACTTTTTGAGTGGCAGTTGCAGAATTGCCTGATGAATCACTGACTGTCCATGTTACTATTGTTTCACCAAGTGGAAATGATTTTGGTGCATCGCTGGTAATTACGACATCACTTACTGTATCAGACGCGACTGGCTCGCCAAGCGATACTGAATTATCAGTAGAGGATGTTGCCTCAAAGGAAACATCTGATGGTGCTGTAATAATTGGTAGTGTTGTATCTTGCACAGTTATAGTCTGAGCTGCAGTAGCAGAATTGCCTGCCTCATCGGTGGCAGTCCAGGTAACTGTGGTTACTCCTATTTTGAAATAATCTGGTGCATCGCTGGTAACAGATGCTACTTCAACTAGATCATTTGTCTTGATGTTTCCAAAGTCGATTGCGTTCTTGTCCTCGCTTGTTGCCTCTACTGTGACATCAAATACACGGATTTCCGGCTTGGTAGTATCCACAATGCTTACTTTTTGCTCTGCAGTCGACACTAGTCCAGATGAATCTGTTGCAGTCCAGGTTACTATAGTATCGCCTACTGGGAATAATTCAGGTGCATCGCTGGTTACGGATTCAATTCCGACATTATCCGATATGGATGGAGTCTCTAGTGTTACGGTGTTTTCCAGTTTCGATGTTGCCTCTTGGGTTAGATCAGATGGTGCAGAAATCGTCGGTTTGGTGGTATCTGTTATTGTGATTTTCTGAGTGGCAGTTGCAGAATTGCCTGCCTCGTCTGTTGCAGTCCAGGTCACAATGGTTTCACCTAATGAGAAAGAACTTGGTGCATCGTTTGTAATTGTGACTTCACTTACTGCATCTGATGTAGTTGGTAATTGTAATGATACAGTATTATCAGAGGCAGATGTGGCCTCTTGAGAAATATCAGCTGGTGATACAATACTTGGTGCTGTGGTGTCCACAATGATGATTTTTTGATTTGCAGTGGAAGTGTTTCCTGATGAATCTGTGGCAGTCCAGGTTACTATTGTTTCACCAAGTGGGAATGATTTTGGTGCATCGCTGGTAACAGATTCGACCTTGATTGTATCGCTTACTTGGGCATCTCCAACGGATAATCCAGTTCCGTCTTTTCCTGTTGCTTCTTGGGATATATCAGCTGGAACAGAAATTACTGGTGCTGTAGTATCCACTACAGAGATTAGCTGGGTGGAAGTGTTTGTGTTGCCCGAAGTATCAGTTGCAGTCCAAGTTACAGTAGTGTCTCCCAGAGGAAATGACTCTGGTGCATCGCTGGTAACAGATGCTACTTCAACTAGATCAGATGTTTTTGGAGTTCCAAGTTCCACAATATTTCCAGTTACACCTGTTGCCTCAAAGACAATGTTTGATGGGGCAGAAATTCCAGGAATAGTGGTATCCACGATAGTGACATTTTGGGTCTTGGATACGGTGTTTCCATAATTATCAGTTGCAGTCCAGGTTACTATAGTGATTCCAAATTGATAATCAGAAGGCCCATTGTGACTAATTGATGAGACACCTGTTGCGTCTGTTGCCACAGGCTCGCCAAGTGACACGATATTTTCTGTCTTACCTGTTGCCTCTTGGGTTATGTCAGCTGGGATACTCAATTCTGGCGCAGAAGTATCTACTACGGTAATTGTCTGGGTTGTTGTGGAGTTGTTTCCAGAAATGTCTTTTGCCATCCATGTTATGGTGGTCTCACCTAGTGGGAGGAATGTTGGTGCATCGCTGGTTATGATAACATCTTGAACATCTGTTGCAATTGGCGGAGTCAAAGAAACCACATTTTGTTTTTCAGATGTTGCCTCTATCGTTAGGCCCGAAATCGGTGAAATTACTGGTTTAGTGGTGTCTATTATGGTAACTTTTTGTGTTGTAGAGCCGACGTTTCCAGACAAGTCCACTGCTGCCCACGTTACTGTGGTCTCACCTAGTGGGAATGACTGCGGTGCATCGTTTGTAATGGATGATATTTCAGAATTGTCAGTGATTGTTGGCTGGCCTAATTCGACAAAGTTCTGATCAAGGCTTGTTGCCTCGTATGTTATTGCAGATGGTGCCTTTACCTTTGGTGGTTTAGTATCAATTATTGTTACGGTTTGTGTTGCAGTTGCCTCATTTTTTGCAACATCGATTGCTGTCCAGATTACTATTGTCTCTCCAAGTGGAAATGTCTCTGGTGCATCATTTTCAATGGATAACACTCCAACCAGATCATTTACTGTTGGGTTGCCAAGGTTTGCAGTGTTTTGCACGCCATTTGCTTCTAACGTAATATCGGTTAATCCAGAAATTACTGGCGGTGTGGAATCGCCAACCGTTATTGTCTGAGTTGCAATGCCCATATTTCCGGCGTTGTCTATTGCTGTCCAAATTACTGTGGTTATTCCTAGTGGAAATTCTTCTGGCGCGTTGCTTGTAATGGATTTGATTCCAGATTCATCAGTTGCAATTGCCTGGCCTATCGATACGCGGGTCAAGCCCCCAATTGCCTCCACATAGAGGTCTTTTGGAGGTGTAATTATCGGCTTTTTGAGGTCGGTTCCTGCTGGTTTCGTGGTTGGTGTGCTTTTTGTTGTGGTTTTTGTTGTGGTAGTAGTGCTCTCTGTTGTATCTTTAGAGCCAAACTTTTGGATTCTGTGATTGCTAGAGTCTACTACAAATAAATCACCATCAGAGTCTGTTGTGACATCCTTTGGCATCTTAAATTGAGAGTTGCCTGTTCCTGTCTTGCCAAAGCTAGTAACTGTTTTTCCGTCTTTGTCCAATACTACGATTCTGTTGTTGCCAGAGTCTGCAATTATTAGGTTTGAACCCGAATCAATATCAATTCCGTCTGGAGAAAGAGCAAAGCCGCCAACTGAAGAACTATAGCTCGTTACAAATGCCCCATTGGAGTTGAATTTGAGAATTTTTTTGTTTCCAGCATCAGCGACGAAAACATTGCCATCAGAGTCCACATCTATTCCAAGAGGTGTTAGAAATCCACCGTCAGTGGTTCCGCTAAAGCCAATGATGGAGACAAATTTTCCAGTAGAGTCAAATTTTTGGACTCGTGAGTTGCCCGTATCCACTACAAAAACAAAATTGTCTTTAGATACCGCAATACCATTTGGAAGTTTTAGCTTGCCTGCCTCTGTCCCTGTTCCACCCCATGTAGAAACATAGTTTCCATTGGTGTCAAATTTTTTTACAACATTTAGTTCGTGGTCTGCCACATAGACATGGCCACCACCCACTGCAATTCCTGCAGGTGCGTGAAATTCAGATTTTCCTGTTCCCTTGGAGCCCCATGCATGTAGAAATTCCCCGTCATTATCAAATTTCTGGACTCGTGCATTTCCAAGGTCTGTGACATAGATATTGCCGGAATCATCTACTGCGGCATATTGAGGATAGGTAAATGCGCCAGTCTTGACTAGTCCCTGTGTTCCAAAGCTGGAAACATACGGATAGTTCACGGCTGCCAGCGCAGGCTGGGATAATACCATGGTAAAAACAAAAAACGCTACTAGCGTAGCTATTTTTAGCTGCATTTACGCATTGTTGGTTTTTTTGGCAAAAGATCTGCCAAGTTAGGAATAGTTGAAGTTTAGGTCAATTTTTGACAATTAGAAGGGCTTGTTGACTTCGCGCGTAAAGACATAGCTGGCAATAACTAGCATCGAGACCACAAATGCGGCAATTATGCCCAGGCTCATTACAGTAGATACTCCTTCTGTTACGCCCGTCATCATTTCCCGCACCAAGAGAACAGTATACGTAACAGGGTTTAGCCTGGCAATTGTTGCAAGCCAATCCGGGAGCAATTCCAATGGGAATAGAGCCGGGCTGAGCATGAAAAGCGGCATCCCAAGAAAATTGATTATTCCCCAGAATGTCTCCTGAGATTTTGCAGTGGCCGCCACAATAACAGAAATTCCGGAAAATCCTAAAGAAAATAAAATCACAAGTGCCATAATTGGAATGATTACCAAGAGATTTGAAAATGTGACACCAATCAGAATTGCAATTCCAATTATCAAGGCCGACTGCATCGCAGAGATCAGCGATATTGCAAGCATTTTTCCTAGTGCTATTGATGATCGTGACGCTGGAGACACCAGTGCCTTGTTCATGAATCCGTACCTTCTGTCCCATAATGTATTGACACCGCCAAAAATACTGGTAAATATTGCAGTCAGAATTATGACGCCAGGCGCCATAAATTCCAGATAGCTTCCATCAAAGCCGACTGATTGGATTAGTGGCTGGGTTCCGGCAAAGGTATGGCCTATAACAATTATCCAGATTGCCGGCTGGATTAGTCTTATTAGAACGCCGCTTCGAGATTTGCGGTATCTTTTCAGCTCGCGCCAAAATACGGTATAGGTATCGTATAACATCATGTCTTCATCCTCTGCATTTTGCGGTATTCCTTTCTTCTATCGTATGATTTCTGGGTGCTGTCGTCCCGCAGGTCATGGCCGGTAAAAGACAGGAATACATCATCAAGTGTTGGCTGTGTTATGGATACAGATTTTATCACAATTCCAAGGCTTGATGAAACAGAAAATATCACCGGGGCAACCTCAGTTCCCTTTGTAGAAAAAACGGTAATGGTATCATCAAGAATTGTGGCGTCGCGTACAAACTCGATTTGCTTTATTTTAGAGACAAGCTCGGCTTTGGATGGGTTTTCCTCTATTGTAAGAGAAATGATTCCTCCGCCTAGTGCGTTTTTGAGGCTAGAAGGTGCATCTATTGTTTGGATTTTACCATGATCTATTATTCCGACTCTCCCGCAGAGCTTGTCGGCTTCTTCCATGTAATGGGTGGTAAGAAAAATTGTCATCTTGTATTCATTGTGAATTTTTTTGATATATTCCCAGATTTTCTGCCTGGTTTGTATGTCAAGGCCTACTGTCGGCTCATCTAGGAACAGTACCTTGGGCCTGTGCAAGAGTCCGCCTGCAATTTCCAGTCTCTTTCTCATTCCGCCAGAATATGTTATTGCCGCATCGTTTGCCTTGTCGTCTAGCTCCACTAGATTTAGTAGATCGTCGATTCTGGAATTTATTTGGTCTTTTGGGATGTGGTTTAGTCTTGCCTGTAGCAAAAGATTTTCCCTGCCTGTCAGATATTCGTCTATTGTTATGTCTTGCTGGACATAGCCAATATTTGCTCGTACATTTTTTTGCTGGGTTGCAACATTGTACCCTGCGACAAATGCCTCACCACTCGATGGCTTGAGTAATGTAGTTAGAATCATCATCGTGGTGCTCTTGCCTGCGCCATTTGGCCCCAGAAATCCAAAGATCTCGCCTTCTTCTACGTCAATGGATATTCCATCAACTGCCACGGTTCCTGATTTGTAGATTTTTTTGAGATCCTTGGTTTGAATAGAATACACTAATACTGGCCCACAGATATTGCTATAAAATGCTAGGTTTTGCTACGATCGCAAAACCCTCACAAAAAAATTAAAAAGAACAAAATTTTTTTGTCAAATCATGAAAGGGCTGTGTCATGTGTGTAATTCCTCAAATGTCGAGGTAACACTACAAAACGGCATGCCAATTTGTGCTACCTGCAAATCTAAAACAAAATAAAAATTAGTGTAGGTTCTTGAACTGATCTTTTGTCAGCTTCAGGATTACTTTTTCGCCGACGCCCCAAATGTCTGCCTTTGTGACAATTCTTGTGTGAATCAATCCATCAGATACTTCGATGGAATGCAGCTCACTTGTCTGTGGGTCCTTTACCAGTCGCTTTATCTTGCCTAGCTTGTGACCATCGATGTCTGTTACCTGGACGTTGGTCCTGACTGGTGACCTTGAGAGTAAAAGTGTCTCTTCTGTGAAATGGTCAATGTATTCCGCTGACAAATAATAGTCCTTGTGGAATCCTTGATGTATTGTGACTCCAGATACTGCCAGTGTCTTGGAGTTGATGTGGATGTGCTTTACCTCACCGTACTTGATTCCCTCTCGGTCAACTACGCGCTTGCCTGTGAATGTGTCTGCGGTGCAGTTGTTTTGTGGTATTTCTTCTAGTGCTGCCATGTGGTACGGTTTTGAAAATCCTTTATCCAATCCAAAAATCACAATTTTCAATCAATCGGATTAAATTACTTGACTTTGGGCACGCCTCATGCAAAAAGGCGCATTCCGAGCCATATTGATAACAAAGGGTAGAAAGACAGGCAAGTCTCATTCCGTTCAGCTGCGCGCAGTATTATACAATGATATGGTGTATTTTTCCCGCAGAAACGAAAACTCTGACTGGCTAAAAAACGCCCTTGTCGACAAGGCAGTATCAGTAGAGTTTGACGGAAAAACATACCACGGAACGGCATCGCTGGTAACAGACGAATCCCTTGCCAAAAAAATCTCAGAACTGAAATATCCAGGAGAGGAGCGAGCGCAAGAAGTGCGCATAGTCTTGCAGGTAAAACTAGGCTGAATCAGACTTTTATATTTACAAAGCAAAATCAAGCCAGTGAAGTACGTTCTAGTTATCA
>VHBK01000020.1 GCA_016872015.1 Nitrososphaerota archaeon | reverse complement strand
TTTACCAACTTACGCAACGAGGAATGTTAATAGCAATTTCACTTGATGAGATAATAGGTCGTGAGAAGATCCTAGAGAAATTTTTTGTCCAGTCCAAAATAGATGGAGAGTTCAGCGATGAAATCCAAATACTGGCAAAATTTGCACCAAGATTCATCTATTCCTTGTTTAGAAGCTATGTCAAGGCATTTTGTGACGGCAAGTTCTCGGATTTGTTTCCCTTTGAAAAGGCACGATTCATGGCAGTCTCTGATGAGGCAATTTTGATCCAAAAAGAGTTCCTAGAGTCATTTATCAACATGCCAAAGCAGGAAAAGGAAAAAACACTATCGTTCCTCAAAGAAATTCACTGATCGGCAAAAAATTGCAAAAAAAGAGCCCCAAACATTAAAATCCATTACACAGGGGGCAAAAATATGGGCTCTGGTGGATCGCAAAAGGTCTTTGCGTCTGTAAAATCATTTTCGCAGCGAGGAAAACTGCTCACAAAGGCAGAACTGCAGACGTTAGCAGAAGCAAGGGATCTGGACGAGCTGATCACTAGAATAAAGAACACGAAATATGTCGATGCCGTATCCAAGATAAACAAGCCATTTACGGCAGGCAAAATAGAGTCTGCCCTGCGAAGCGAACTTGCAGAGATTCACTATTCCATTGCAAACACCGCTGGAAAGTCCGACATTTTGGATGCGTATTATCTCAAATTCCTAATTACCAATCTCAAAGTCATACTAAAGGGCAAAGCCCTTGGCAAGTCTCAAGAGGAAATTGAGCCGCACCTGAACTTGCATGCAGAGGAGCTGATCAACCAGCGAGACGTCATCATAAAGGCACTTACTGCCAAGGACCTAGAGGAGGCAATTGCAAGTCTCAGCACAATTGAGTTTGGCGAAGAGCTGGCAAAGGCAGTAGCGCTATACAATGACAAGAAAAATGTGCAGATTTTCGATGTGTTGCTTGACAAAATTTTGTACCAACAGCTAGGCCGCGCAATGAGAAACTCGCGAGACCGCGAAACAATGAAGTTGGTTGGAATGGACATTGACTATTACAATATTTTGTCAATATTGCGAGGAAAATTCTGGGGACTAGACGAGGACCAAATTCAAAATCTCATAGTAACCCATACACCAAGCATTCCAAAAGACTTGCTTGGAAAACTGATCTCATCGGATTCTGTTAGAAGTGTGCTAGATGAGCTTGCCACCACTAGATACCGAGACCTAATTCCGCAAACAGAAGACAACATGGAGGCAGTAGCTGCATTTGAGCATGCATTTGAGATGGCAACATACAGGTCTGTAAACAGATCATTTACCAAAATGTTCAGCTTTGCCACAATAATTGGAATTACAAAACTTACTGCATATGAGGTACGAAACATTGCGGCAATTGCGTTTGCTGTAGAGCAAAAAATAGACCCACAAACTACAATGTCTCGCCTCATAGTAGAGCAGGAAGAATAGTTCCAAACTATATATGGAAAGAGGCGCCAAAATCAGCCATTGATTCGACTCCATAAAAAAAAGCAAGACATTACCACTGAAACCCTAGTCAATTCAGTTTGGGTCAGCACGTTTTTGGCACTGGTTTTGACAATTCCGGCTTTGGTCGTATTTTTGGGAATTTACTTTGGTACTGGAAATTTGGCAATAGGCGCAATAGTTGGCTTTGGCCTGCATTTTGTTACACTAGCATTTTCTGATAGAATATCCAAAAAACTCACTAGGATTCTAAGTTAGGTGATAATACCATGATGGGCGATAAAGACTACAAGCAGACGATCAACTCTGCACTTGATGTACTAACAAAAGAAACAACACAGCAAATCTCAGAGCCTGCCAATAAAAATGAGATATTTTTACACGAAGTTACGCGTTGCATGAGAAGATCCTATTTTGATAGATTTGATGCAATAGAGACATCTGGAAAGGAGTTTGAGCGAGTTCTAGGAGGATTGATTCGCAAGCTTCCCTATGGTGCCAAGCTTGGTGAATTTGCAATAGATGAGATTAGGCTCAAAGGACAAGCAGATATGATAGTAGATGACATTGTCATAATATTCAAGACAGTAAAAGAGCCGCCGGAAAACCCAAGCGCATCTGATGTTTTGTATCTAAATGGCTGCATGTGGATTTTTGATAAAACTGAAGGTGTCATTGTATACATGACTGGGGATGGGACGGAGACGTCGTTTGCCTTGTATCGAGAAAAGAAAATGTTTGAAGAAGTGATTCGCCGAGTCCGCGTCTTTTCTAATTTGATTTCTGACAAAAAAGTTCCAATTCTGGAGCCGTCTGGAGAATGTTCAAGCTGCCAATATTATGAGCGATGCTACATCAAAAAGCGTGAAGGAAAACAGATAACAATTTCTGAATTGTTTGGTTCTAAAAATAAGTAAAAAAGATCTAGTGATCTTATTCTAGTGACTCTTTGTGTCCTTTGCCGCGCAGTGAGAATAATACAACCGCAAAGGCAATGAAGACTCCAATTGCTGAGCCAAATGCTGCTAGACTTGCTTCT
This sequence comes from Nitrososphaerota archaeon, assembly GCA_016872015.1. Taxonomy (GTDB): domain Archaea; phylum Thermoproteota; class Nitrososphaeria; order Nitrososphaerales; family Nitrosopumilaceae; genus Nitrosotenuis. The sequence continues at coordinate 25,065 of VHBK01000020.1, read as the reverse complement.
GCCATTTGCTTGGAATCTGAGCTCAAATCTTATATAATTTTGCCAAAAATTTTTCCATAAAGGCAAATTATCATAATTTTGGAATTTTATGATACTATTTGCCTTCCCTTTAGTTCTGCAAATGCAGAGTCTAACTCGTCTAGTTCTTGGCTGAAGAGTTCTGTCATTTCCCGCAAGAGCAGCTTGTGTTGTTGGGCTTCCCTGCATTCTCCCTTTAGTCGGCCGATTATTTTTTCTAGTTGGGGGATTTTCTCGTTTAGTTGTACTGTCAGATCTTGTAGGAATGACTCGTATGACTTTAGATCAGATGCCAATGTTGAATCAGAGTTTTTCAGACTTGATTCGTCGTCAGAGTCTACAAATTCTGCCAGTCGACCACGAAGAATTCGCAGTTTTGTTTCTGTTTCGGAGAGTTTGCCAAGATTAGAGCCGGAAAATGACTCTGGTCGTAGTTCCAGCCTGCCAAGCTCATCACTTAGATAGTTTGTCATTTTTTTGACTAGCTGGCCTTCCTTGTGGGCTTCATGCTGTTGCTCAGATACTTCGTCCTTTAGCTTTTGCAGCGTTGCCTGTTCTCGGTCCAAGGTTTTTGCCAAATTTAGTAGAAATTCCGCAGCGTGTGCCAGATTATTTACAGAATACGAGCTTAGCATTAGCTAGATTGCTGCAAAGTCATACTAAAGGTATGTTTGTCTAAAGTAAACGATCCTACGGAACAAACTCGAATGAAACAACGTTTTCGTGGCCTGCAGTCATTGAGCTTAGGTTAAAGTTGGCCTCACCCGTTATCCTCCAGGACACAGAGTTGTTTTGGAGTGCTGACCAGAATTCTGGGTCGTTTCCTGTATTCTTGATTATGATTGTCTCGCCGATTATCTGCGGTGCAGTATTAAGGATTGTGTAATAGTTAGAGCCCTCGATTGCGCCTTCCGGCCTATCTCCAATTTGTGCAATTGTTACTCGCTTGTCTCCTGCATACAGATCGAATTTGATTACCTGAAGCATGACTGACTTGAAGTTTGGATTTGTTATTTCAAAGTCGACTTCAATCTGTGCCTCTTCTTCTGTGACGGATAATACCTCTAGCTTGGCAAGCTCGACTTGGATTGGCTGCACTGTGATTGGGTCTGGAGATAGTGTTCCTAGGCCTCCCTTTGTGACATCATTGAAAATTTGCGAGCCGGAAAATGCAACTACTCCTATTGCGCCTGCCAGAACGCCGACAATTATTCCAAGCAAAACTTTGGAATTCAACGACTTGATTTGCAGAAAATCGGGTCATAAATGTTAGCAATTAAATTCTCAATACAGCACCAATACACAATGCAGTATTTCCAAGCAGTAAGAATTGGAAAAGAGCGTGCTAGCAAATCCCAGATGATCCTCTTTAATTTGGGAGGGTTTGCAATGCTCACACTTACCACAAAGAAAAAGGACGGAGTCTTTGTGCCTGTGGGCGAGCAAAACTATACTGCAATAATACAGACTCCCGACGGATATGTCACGATTCTAGTTGATGAAGACGGATACACAAAGGCGCAGTCAAAGCCACTGCAAAAAGAGGCAGCACTGGACATTTTCAAAAAGGCACGAGAATCAGGAATTGAGGAATATTCCGGAGATACCGTTGAGATTTGGACAGAGCAGTATCGCGCAGTCCAAAAAGAGCTATAGAGAGATTTCTGTTCCTACTGCTTGGCCGCGAATTGCCTTTTCTATTGTTGGTATTTCTGCCTTGATTACACGTGTCTTGATTTTAGAGCGCTCTATTACCTTGAGGGCGACAATATCCATGAGGTCATAGCCGCCTGCCACGGAATCCTCCTTTACTAGAAGACTACGCAGGGTTTTCAGCTCGATTTTTTTGAATTTTTTTGCCTTGGGATTTTTGTTTGGATCAGAATCATAAATTCCGTCAACATCGGTTGCGTTGAGAAACTCGGATGCTTGGACTTTTTCTGCAATCAGGGCTGCAGTTCCATTTGTGCTCTGTCCTGGATGAAGACCGCCTGTCACCACAATTAGGCCAGAGTCCACTGCGTGTCTTGTTTCTGCAAGTGTGGTTGGTGGATGCGGATATGCCTTGCCGCTTAACGCATAGATGAGCAGTTTTGCGTTTAGCCTTGATACCTCAATTCCCAGCTCATCCAGTGTGGATTCGTCTGCACCAGAAGAGCGGGCATGAGAAATGTAATGTCGTGCAATTTTGCCTCCGCCTGCAATTACTATGGGCTGGCAGACTTTGCTGATTTTGACTAGGAATGTGGCGTAATCCTTGAGTAGTTTTTCGTTATTGTCCATGCCAAAGATTCTGCCAGATAATTTTAGGACGATTCTTTTTTTCATTGTATCAACCAAGGATCGACTTTGCTGCCATTTCAACTTTTTTTCTGTTTGCCTGAGAAGTATAGACTCGTAAAATGTTCATAGATTCTGCCATAGATGACACAACCGGGATTTTGGAAAATGAGATCTCTATTGGCTTTTTAGGAGTAATTAGTGTGATTGATTTTGTTTTTTCCTTGGCAGGAGTAAGTGGTAGTGAGGATGTGCCAGAAGTATCGACAAAGATTTCATCGAGGCCTAGCTTTGATTTTTTTGCTATTTGGGTACGAATTTGCTCAGAGTTGTGGGATTTTTTTGTCATGATTTTTTCGTATACACACTTGAGCAGTCGTCTACTTTGATAATCTAGGGCAAATTTCTTTGCTCGCCTTTGCTCTTTGGTGTCATCTCCAAGTGAGAGAATTTGTGATATTACAAATTCGTCTGTGAGCTGCGTGTAATTATCCAGGTCAAGGTTGGTAAAATTGCAATATTCATCTGCTAGTCTGATTGACTCTAGCATCATTACCTCGGCTGAGCGGACTGTTTTGTGGAAATAGACTGCCTTGAACATTTGGTATCTGGACAAAATCATAGACTCAAAAGAGTACAGTGCGGATTTTTCCAGTGCTAGCTTGGTTTTGTAGACATCCATGGACTGGATTATTCTTTTGTGGTCGATTTTTGCGTGCTCGGCTCCTGTGAAATATCCGTCTCGCTGCAAATAATCCATCATGTCTGCAGAAAGTGAGCCAGAGATAATTTCATTTACAAATCTGTATTTTGGATAGCCAAATGCGAGCTTGGTGATTTTCTTTTTGTCATAGTTTGCTTTGGATAAAATGTCGCCGATTTCTGATTCTTGGATGATCTTTTTGCCGATTTCTTCGTGTGAAATTTTCTTTTTTATTTGCAATACTTCTTCGAATAGATGCGAGAATGGACCGTGGCCTACATCATGGAGCAGTGCAGCTAGACGAATTTCTGCGATTTGATCTGATTTTAGAAATCCTTTCTCTTTGAGTGCAGTGGCAGCTTGGCCTGCAATGTGCATTACACCAAGCGAGTGCTCGAATCTGGAATGTTGTGCTGATGGGTATGTGAGGTGCGCACCTGAGAGCTGTCGTATTCTTCGCAGCCTTTGGAATATTGGCGAGTCGATGATTTTGAGCTCAATATCATAAACTCTGATGAAATCGTGAATTGGATCTACTATGTCGAGGAATTGCTTCATAGTTTTGCTAGCTTTTTTGATAGTATTTTCATGATGTCGGCATGGACTTGGTTCTTTGATTGTGAGGCATTAACTATGCTCCAGTGGTATTTTTTTGCCAGTTTTCGGTATGTAGTTGAGATGGTTTTGAGGAATTGAGCGTTTTTTTCAAACTTGTCGCGATTTGTTTTCTTGCGAGAAAATGATTCTTTTTGCGATACGTCCAATACAATGACCAGATCTGCCTCTGGCAGTCCTTCGTCTAGTCCTTCTAGCCAAGACAACGACATACCGTTTGTCACGCCATATACCAGGTTTGACTGGTAGTACCTATTCATGATAAGAACCGAGTTTTGGGCTTGAGCTGACTTGATTTGGTCTAGCTTTTCCCATCTGTTTGCTGCCAAAAGACAATGAATTACTTGGGGTGGGAATTTTCTTTTCCCATGCAGAAATCCGTTGATTTCTTTTCCTAGTGGCGTGGTGTAATCTGGAAAGCTAAAAGTCTTTGTTTTGATTTTACTTTTTTTGAGGGCTTGGGCCAAAAGCTCCGTCTGGGTTTTTTTTCCTGCCTGATCGCTTCCCTCAATTACTATAATCATAACGTATTGGGATTTGTCGCAGTAATTAAAAATCTATCATAAAAATAAAGAAAAGACCAGTTTTACTGGTATGGTTTTTTGTTTTCTGCCAGCATTTGTTTGTATGAAGTATTGACTATCTCATATCCACCGCATGTGATGGTATATTGTTCTAGTACCGCAAATGCATCCTTGCCAGTGAAACTTTCTGCTTTGTCAAACTCTGTAGTTACTTTATAATTTGTGATAAAGCATCTGTCATATACATATGAGATTAGAGTTTGTTGTCCTTGCACTAGATCTACAGTAACACTAAATTCCCATTCAGAATTCCCGGATGTAGCTCTGTTTGATCGTTCGTGCGTCATCTCTAATGTTTTGTGCAAATATGGTGTGTCGCCAATAACTTTTTGCAACACGAATTCTGGCGTAGCGCCTCTTCCTGTGTTACCAAATCCAGAGGTTTGAGAGAACAGCTGAAAGTCATGAGTCACTGTAGCATCATTGAAAGTGAATGTAGCCACTGGGTAGGCGTCTTCTGCAAATGGATACAATTTGTTTCCTTTTGGTGCATCAGCTGCTGTGATTTTGTCTGTCTGCGATAATCCCATAACCAATGTGATTGAGGCTATTGCAAGTGCCAAAATTGCAGTTGTTGCGGTTAATTTGCTATTCATTGGATCAGAATCTACTCAATTCAATAATAAACCGTCCAAAGAATTCAACAAAGTATTACAAAAACATGTTTCAGATTTGTGTTTCATAACACATGTTATCACACCATAATACACAAACGTAGAATGGCTGAGCAGATTAAATATTGACTAGCGAAAATTTGCAACATGAACAAGATCTATGCCATAATTCCGATTGTTTTGGCAATAGGTGCAGGTATTGGATATGGAGTCTTTGCAATTGCAGGAAATACTCCAAGTGTGGAAACTATACCAACACAAACCAAAGTTGTCACACTTACAATCCAACCCACGGCACAAGCAAGCGATATAGAATCACAAGCAAAAGATCTTGAATTTTTCTTAGAACAAAAGACAGGTTATGATGTGCAGATTTACGTTCCAACATCATACGCAGGAGTCGTTGAGGCTTTGCGATTTGGAAAAGCAGACATGGCGTTTATGAGCGCATGGCCATCATATCTGGCAGTTCAAAAGGCAGGCGCAACATTAGAGCTTGCTGAAGTAAGAGAAGTTGTGATAGGTAACACACTAACAGCAGAGACGTACTACTATTCTTATTGGGTTGTGCCAAAGGATTCACCATACAATACACTTGAAGACTTGAGAGGAAAAAGTGCTGCATTTCCCAGCCCACTTTCCACATCAGGTTATGTTACTCCAATGAAAACATTAGTTGAGACGGGTCTTGTAACAGTTGAGGAAGGAAAGGAAATCGATCCAAAATCATACTTTTCAGATGTCATCTTTGCGGGTGGATACGGCCAAGCATGGGAGGCACTCAAAAACAATCGAGTCGATGTGAGCATAATCGCAGGTGATGTAAATGAAAAGCTGTACCGCGAAGTACAAGACGGCACAAAGGTCATTCACGAGCAGGGCCCCATACCATCACACGGTGTTGTTTTCAGCAAAGAAATGGACTCCGAAGCAAAAGCAAAGATCAAGTCAGCATTGCTTGAGATTGGAAAGGATGAGGACACTAAACAGATCATGAGGAAGCTTGTTTCTGCGATTTTTGTGGGATTTGAGGAAACCACTGCAGATGAACATCTTGGCAATCTACAAAGCGCATTAGAAATGACAGGTTTGAAATATACAGAGAAAGTGTAACAAAATCATGGACGCCATCAGTCTGAACTCGATTCGACTGACCATAAATGAAAAGAAAATACTAGACAACCTAACCATGAGCATTCCGCAAGGAAGTGCAGTTACAATAATGGGCCCAAATGGGGCTGGCAAGACAACATTATTGCGCGTTGCTTCCGGTCTTGTACGACCTACTTCGGGTGAGATTTACCTATTTGGAAAAAAATTTGACAAAAATCAAAGGTTGCTTGGATACATTCCCCAAAACTTGGGGTTGGTAGGCGAGCTTGATGTATTTACAAATGTGATGATAGGAGCACTTCGAAGAATGCCCAGATGGCGAGCAATTTCTGGCACATACACAAAGGACACAGTTTCAGAGGCATATTCACTCATGTATGACTTAAAGATTTCCCACCTAAAGGACACCAAGGTCAAAAAGCTGAGCGGTGGTGAAAAACAACGAGTCGCAATTGCAAGAACTCTGATACAAAAACCATCAATAATTCTGGCAGACGAAATGACTGCCAGTCTTGATTTTAAGGCAGCAGTCACGGTCATGGATATTTTTACAGAGATCAAAGAGAAAATGGGAATTACATTGTTAATGACGCATCACAACCCGGAAATTGCAAAAATGTACAGCGACAATGTTTTGATTTTGATAAATGGGAAAATCGAAAAAAACATCCCTTCAAAAGAAATCACAAAAGAAACAGCGGAGTATCTCTATGAAACCTAGTCGTTTTCAATATACATGGATAGCCATTGTCTTGATCATAATTGGAAGCTCAGTCCATTTGGGCTTTAATCCACTTTCAATAATCAAGGACACTGGAAACTCTGTCGTAATAGTTGAGGAATTGTTGGAATTTGATTTTAGTGTTGGCGAGAAGGTGTTGTGGTCCCTAATTGAAACACTAGAGATGGCTTTGATCGGATCCAGCATCGGGTTTGCGTTCTCAATTCCGGCTGCACTACTTGCAGCAAGAAACATTTCCCCTTCCTATGTGAGTGCGGCATTTAGGGGCCTTTTGGGCATACTATGGTCAATACCGCCCTTGTTATGGGCAATTCTGCTTGTAGTAATAGTGGGCCTTGGCCCAACTGCAGGAATATTGGCAATATCACTATACATCATGGGCTTGAGCGGCAAGTACCTGTATGAAATCTATGAATCACAAAACGTATCGGCATATGATGCCATGCATGTAATTGGAGCAACAAGAATGCAAATTGCTAGATTCGTGACTATTCCAGAGGCGCTGCCACACATGGGAAACCAATACTTGTTTTTGCTATCATACAGCGTAAGGGAGTCATCGATTCTTGGCCTAGTTGGCGCTGGCGGAATTGGATTTTACATAATACATCATCTTGAGAGCCTCAACTATGGAAAGGCTGCCCCATTCATACTTGCGATACTCGCTGTTACTCTTGCCATGGACTATGCAAGCACAAAACTGCGAAAGAAACTTGTCCACAACTAGGCACAAAACACATAATCAAAACTTATAACTAAAAATCCAAAAAAGACAGCAAAATGGGCCTAGTCAAGAACATGGCAAAAGAGATAACAAAAGAAATCGGCAATAAGTCGCGCGAATTCTACGAGTTTGTTTTGCCACCAGTAGACATGATCCTAGAAAATAATTCGCTAACTGTGATAATTGATCTACCAGGATTTGAGAAAAAAGACATCAAGCTGACAATCCACAAAAACATTCTATCCATCAATGCGCAAAAGCCAGAATTTAAAACAGGTGGAATGATCTACAGGCAACGTCCAGATACAATAGACAAAAAAATTCTCCTGCCCGTACCCATCAAAGAAGAGGCTGAAATCTCTGCAAAATTTTCCCAAGGCGTATTGACAGTAAAAATTCCCTATTCCAAAAAGGAAATTCCAATAGAATAACTATTTTTTCCTAAATACAGCAAAGATTCCCATTATAACAAATGAGCCAATCATGCCTGCAGTGGCAACTGTAGTATTTTGTTCATACAAAACAGCAGAACCAATGAAAACAGCCGAAGACAAGATACTTCCTGCAAGCAGTGTATCTCGTTTTGGGTTTTTGTTTAGCTGCAGTGTCCTGTTTTCCTCTAGGAATTTTTTCAGCTCTGGCGCAATTGATATGGTTGCATCAATGGACTTTGCAAATCTTGTAAAGGAATGCTTGATTTCCTCAATATAGGCATCCTTGATTAGCTGCTCTTCTTCTAGAATATTTTTTAGGACTTTGACAAACTTGAAATCAACTTTGTGAGTTTTGTAGATTCCTTCTATGATAGAGCTCATTCTAAGATACAATGCTAGATTCTTTGGTAACATGAATGGGAACTTTGACATGGTCTTGTTTGCCAATTCCATCAAAGCCTTTACCTCCATTTCATCTGGCTTTTTGCCATACATTGTTCTAATTGACATGTCAATTCCTTGTTCTATGACACTCCGGTTGAAATCCGGTGTCAGCATTCCAAGCTCTGACATGGCGTTTACTGTTCGTGGTGGGTCTTTTTCGACCAGTGCTAGGTACAATCGCACAATTCTCATTCGGGTTTCATTGTCGATTTTGCCGACCATGCCAAAATCATACAAAATCAGCGAGCCATCATCGGCAATTGAGATGTTTCCTGGATGTGGGTCCGCATGAAATATTGAATCACGCAATAACATTGTAAAGAAGACCTTGTGTACATCGATGACTATTTTTTGTCTGTCTAGTCCCTTTTTGTCCAGATCCTCGATGTTTGTTATTTTGATTCCAGGAATGTATTCCATGGTAAGAACGTTTTTTGTGGAATAGTCATCATATACTTGCGGAATCTTGACATTGTCGTGTCGTGCTAGATTTTTCTTGATTGTCTTGAGGTTTTTTGATTCTATGGTGTAATCGAGCTCTTCATGAATGGTTTCGATGAACTGTGACAGCATTGATTGTGCGGAAAACCGCAAATTAGGATCTACAAATCGCATTGCAATGGGCAGAACTTTTTTTAAAACCTTGATGTCTTCTGATATTATTTTTTCAATTCCCGGTCGCTTTACTTTGACAATTACATCTTGGTCTTTTATTTTTGCCAAATAGACTTGGCCAAGCGACGCGCCAGAGACTGCCTTTGTGTTTATTGCAGAGAATTTTTCTAAAGAGCCGAGATCTTGTTCTATGATTGGCTTTATTTTCTCAAAGGACTCTGCCGGAACATCGTCTTGTAGTTTTGATAGTTCTTCTAGGTATGGTTGCGGCAAAATATCTGCCCTTGATGAAAGCCACTGACCCAGCTTGATGTAGACTGGACCTAGTGAGACAAAAGTGTTGAGGACCTTGTTTGCGTTTTTTTGAAATCTTGTCAGGTCTAGGTTTTTTCCCTCAGAGCGGACCCAAGCTTTTCTGTCTTTTCTTAGTGCCAAAATTAACGGAACTAGTTTTATCAAAACATGAATTGTTCGTGCAGTGCTCATAACATCACTGGCCTTTTGCCTTCTTTGCTAGCTTGTAGCCAACATAGCCAATTGCTATAGACGATACAATTCCTGCGGCAGCTGCAATTTGCTTGTCTTTTTTTGTCTTGTTAGATTTTTTGTAAATGTGAGATGCTATTTTTGCACCACCAATTGCTCCGCTTGTCAGGCCTACTAGGACTTCTTGGGCGTCATAGACCAAATGCCCCAGAGGATCATCATGTGGATTGACCCTGTCCATGTGGACTAGATACTTGTCTTCGTATTCTCTAATGTGCAGATTTTTGTATCGGAATTGCCTTTGTGCGCCGTTTTTGTGCCCAAGCTTTGTTTCTTGGGCCTGCTCTAGCATGAAAGGTCGAATCTCTTTTGGGATTTCGATTTCATCAAAAGGCATGGATCGAAAATACCATCATTTGATTAATAATTCTAGTGGGTTTGGCTTTCTTCTGCCTGAGCCTGTCTTCTCTTTTTGATTTTTTTGTATGCGATATAACCTGCTATGCCAACAATGACAAGACCGAGGATTCCCGGTGCAAAGTCCATTGGTGTAGGTTCTGGTTTTTTGGTCAGGTCCTTGAGTGTCACAGTTGCAATTTCTGAGACTAGGTGTTCTTGCCTCAGATCATCCTTGTATCGAACTGTAATCTTGATTTTGTGATCACCATACTTTGGCTCACCATCAAATTCTGCTGGAATGTTAAATGGCACTGGCGAGTCTGTTTCTAGCTCGTCAATGAACTGGGTTACCTTTTTGAGATTAGAGCCATCCAGTGGCTCCAGTGTTACAAACGCAAAAAGAGCATTGATGTTGCCTTCGTTTATTATATCACCGATTATGGTCTGCTGATCTCCTAGCTCTATTACCTTGATGTCGTAGATCCTTGCATCAATCAAACCATTAATGTAAAAGTCCACAGTCCTTGTATCATCTATTTTGTCTCCATGCGCGTTGAAATACGACACTAATAGTGGTGTGTGAAGTGTTTCTGTTCTGACATTTTCAGGAACATATACAGAAAAGGAAAATTTCTTGGACGACTTTGTATCTATTGTGCCAATATCCCATTCGTTTTGATCAAAGACGACATTTTCTATGTTTGTTAAGGTAGTGGATCTGTCTGACTGGAACTGGCTGTTTTGCAGTACAACCTTTACGTTGGATAGTGGTGCAGTGCCTGTGTTTGTTATCTCTACTGTGACGTCGTTTGTTTTAAGAGATGTCAAAAATGGATTGCCTGCTTTGAGGTTTAGGATGCTCTCACCAGTAACTCTGAAATTAAAGTCAAAGAATGAATTTCTGGTGCCGGACTCTCGAAGTCTAGTATAATCAAGCTTGACAGTTGCAGGGAATTGTTGTACAGATACGCCCTTGTCCAAATTTATAAAAAATGTCAACGAAAAATGTTTTCCTGCAGTTGCCTCGGAATCGCTGTCCGCAAAAATTAGCGCCCCCTTGCCATCCGATGAGCTAAATCCCATTGGCATTAGGAGTTGCCCTTTGATTCCAGTAATGTCTTGCGAGCCCACATTTGCAAATACCACGGTAAGTGGAACGTTCATGTCGCCTGGTGTTACCTCGATTTTGTTATCTAGAGTACCAAAATACGCATCTAGGAACTTGACATCGCCGAAGTTGCGCTCAAATGGCGAGTCACCTTTGCCTAGTTGGGCATAGGCATCCAATATTGGTGATAATACAATCAAAGACATCATAACATAGACCAGAGTTTTCATACTGTCAGCTCCATTTTTGGCGGCATGTCCTCTCCTTCAAATGCGCGCCCGTCCTTGATTGTAATGACTCGGTCTACTTCGCCGAACTGGAGTCGGTCGTGCGTTACTATGATGAATGTCTGGTTTAGCTTTTTTGCCATTGACTTCATTAGCTGTACAATGGTTTCTGCGGTAACTGAATCTAGGTTTCCTGTTGGCTCATCAGCCAATACTATAGTTGGATGATTGACAAGACCTCTTGCAATTGCTGCCCTTTGGGCTTGTCCACCAGATACTTTGTTTGCTCGCTTGTTCATTTGCGATTCTAGTCCTACTGCTTTTAGCAGGTCTGTTGCCTCTCGGTACGCATTTTGATCTGATCTCTGTATGTTTCTTGGCAATAGTACATTTTCCAAAATAGTAAGGTCTGCCATCAGATTTGAAAACTGGAAAATAAATCCGAGCTTGGAGTTTCTAAATTCCGAGATTTTGCTGTCTGATAGCTTGGTGGTATTTTTTCCATCAATCATTACTTGGCCGCTGCTTGGCCTATCCAATAGTCCAATCATGTTAAGCAATGTAGACTTGCCAGAACCAGAGCTTCCAACAATTAGTAAGAATTCTCCGCGCTTTACAGAAAACGAGACATTGTCTAGCGCCTGAACTCTGGTATCTCCTTGGCCGAAAACCTTGTTGATTCCTTTTAATTCCAATACAATATCAGACATATCTCATTGCCTCTACTGGCTGCAGTTTGGTTGCCTTGTATGATGGATAGATTGATGCGATTACTGCCAATGAAAATGCCATAATTGCAGTCTGGGTGATTTTAGCCCAGTCGTAGCTTACCTCTAGTGGAATAGAGCCTGCAAATGTCATCTTGGTCTCTTTTGCATAAAACGTATATCCTAGGCCCATTGCCGTGCCTATTCCGGCACCCATTGCGCCAATCATCATGCCTTGGACAATGAAAATAATCAGAATGTCCTTTCTTTTAGCGCCAATTGCACGCATGACACCAACTTCTCTGGTCTTGCTTGATACTAGCATCATTTGGATAGTAACTACGGCAAATGCCGACGACATTAACCCGAAATAGCCAATCATGTTTATCATGGCAATGCCGGACCTAAAACCACTCAGAGCTGCCTCTGCAGATTCCTCTATTGTTTCTGCCTTGAAATCATCATTTGGAAAAGTCCTAAGAAAATAATTTTTCACATCGGACGCCTTTTTTGGATCGTTTAGCTTTACCAGAATTTCTCCGGTTTCTCCGTCCCTGTCCAGCATGTCTCGCAATGCATCAATGTGCATTATCAGATTAGAGTCTAAGCCTTGGCCACCAGGCGATGTTACAATTCCAGAAACTAGAAAACGTCGAACTTGGTCTTCGCCCCTTTTGTCAGTGATCTTTATCTTAAGACTGTCACCTACTCGGACTCCGCCAAGATCATCTACCACCATAGAGCCTATAACTATGGAATTTCTTGAAAACACAAACTGGCCATCACTGATGGTTTGGTAAGCTGTTGATACTCGAGGATCCCGCATTGGATCAACGCCAATTACTGGTACACGGAATTCCTCGATCAGCTTGCCACTTTTTGTTACGTTAATTGAGGCCGATGTCTGCATCCTAGGCGTTGCGGCCTCTACATACGGGATTCTCTCAAACCACCCTACCAGAAAAGTATCGGATTTTGTGATAAAGCTCTCCTCATCTGTTATCAGAACATCTCCGAATCTATAGCTGGACAAGTCCCGGACAATTGCGTCGTATAATCCTTGAAAGATTACAAAATTCACATGAATTACCAATATGCCAATTGATACGGCAAGAACTGCACCAATCAAAGAACCCTTTTTGTTGGAAAGCATTCTTTTTGCCAGCTGGACTCGGTAATCCATGGGTATAGTAATTTAGTCTGATATTTAATGTATTATGTGCCTAAAATGCCTAAATCGGACATTTCGATCAAAGAATAGTAGTGTTTAATAAGAAACTAGTGCCTAACTGTAGCAAATTGGACAAATTAGACGTGGACATTTTACACGCATTGCTGGACAACTGTAGAGAATCCGACAGGCAGATTGGTACTAGAATTGGGATTTCTGGTGCCGCAGTAAAGTCACGAATTGCCAAGATGACAAAAAATGGGATCATCGAAGACTATACCCTGAAAATAGAGCCACCTGTCTTTGGCTATAGTTTGTTGTATATCGTGGTGACTGGTCAGAACATGCACGAGATCCTAAAACAAGTGGAACTAGTTGGTGAGCCGTTCTTGGTTGTGCCAATTGTTGGTGGAATCACGGTTTGTGGAATTATAGTAAAGGAAAATGTTTCTCAAAAAATAGAAATTGCAAAAAACCTGATGAAAGATGTCAGGCTGTTATCGATATTTGAGGCGGAAAATCCAGGAATACGATCGGACCTTACAAGAACCGACGTCGATATAATTACGGAACTACTAAAGGACCCGCGAGCAAAAATCGACGATCTGGCAAAAAGGACAAAGCTCTCCACAAAAACCATCACACGATCCTTGCAGAAATTGCAAAATGATGAGGCAATCCAGTTTACTATAGTTTATGATCCTACCAAATTTGGCCAGTACATTCCTTTTGTTGTGTTGGCCTGGGTTGACGGTGATTTTTCTGAAACGCTCAAGCTATTGAAAAAAGAGTTTTCAGGGTCATTTTTGATGAAACCATTTTTGGCAAAAAACCAGATTGTACTTTTCTTGTTTTCTAATAATATTTTTGAGCTCGATTCCATAACGCAAAAGGTGCGCGGAATCAAGGGCGTGGGATCTGCGGATCTCTTTATTCCAAAAAAGATAACATTCCCACAAAAATGGATTACAAACGCAATCAAGGAGGCAAGGGCTTCCCAGAAACTGCACCTGGCATATCATTAAAATCCATCCAAAATCCAGTATTTTACAGATGAGAAAAAAGACCATCTATGACGGCAAGATTTTGGGCCTGAGTCTTTACGATATTACCATACAAGGACGCAAAGTCAAGCGCGAAATTATAGAACATCGAGGAGCTGCGGCAATTTTGGCGTTTGATGAAAAAGGTAAGGTCATACTGGTAAAACAGCACAGATTTCCGCACGGATACGTGCTGGAGATTCCTGCAGGCACGCTGGAAAAGGGTGAAAAGCCGATTAGGTGCGCCATGCGCGAAATCCAGGAGGAAACTGGCTACAAGGCAGTCAAAATGACGCACTTTTTGACGTACTATCCTTCTGTTGGGTACAATAGAGAGGCAATCCACTGTTTTGTTGCAAAAAATCTCAAAAAGGTAAGCGGCCAGGCACTGGATGAAGACGAGATAATGTCTGTTGTAAAAATGGACCTCAAGCGCCTCATATCGATGATAAAGGCAGGAAAAATTATCGATTCCAAGACAATCTGTGCTGCCCTAACCTATGCTGCAAAGAACAAGCTATACTAGACTATATTCTAGTAGACTGGCTTTACTAAATCTGCAACATCAGCCCATGATCTAGAGACTCGCTCAAACATGTAGATTAGATCCAGCAGGTCAATTTGGAGTTGGTTTTGTTGCTCTATTGAGGATCTGATATCAGATATTTTTCTCTGGAACTTTCTGTGGCTTGCTATTGCGTCAATTGCCAGGCTTCTGTTTTGATCAATGAATGCGTCAATTGACTTTTGGTGTATTGACTCGATGTCTTTGGTTAGCTCGTAGATTTTTTTGAGATCGTTTTTTGACAGTCTGGTGTTTGATAATGAATTTGCAATTTCTACCAGAGTATCGCTTGTTGTTTCCAGAATGTTTGCTGCAATTCTATAATCTAGAACATCAATGTTTTCCAGATTAAATGTGGTGGCAAGCCTTTTGTCGGATATGGTGCTTCTGATTAATCTAACCAGAAGAAAATACTGCCTGTCCACTTCATCATCTCTGTGTGATAGAGTTTGCAGATTTGATCTGTCGTCTGATATCAAGGCAGACGAGATATCGCTAAACATTCCCAGTGCAATAGAGCTGATTCTCTTTAGAATTTTTTGTGGATTTAGTGTTGCCGCATCAAGTAGAAACTGGACATTAACATTTGACGAGTCTTCTTCAACAATTTCCATTCCCACCAGTCTTCTCATGGAATTGCGGATTTTTTCTCTGTCCTCTGCTGGAATGGTAGTCCTTGCCTTTATTCGAATAATGTCATAGCCAATCAAATATGCGCCGGTAATGTTTGCGACAATGTTTTCGTCTTGTGGTAATGGATATGATATTACTACTTCTTTTGATGGTCGCTCCAATTTTCCTGCGGTAATCGATACTGTGTTGTCGGATGTCTCTAGTTCTACTTCGGTGCTCTTGTCTAGGTGATTTGCCTCAACCCATTCCTTTGGTAATGATACTAGGATGCTGCTTCCTATCTTTTGCAGGCGTCGAATGAATTTAGGCAATTTATACTGATTTAATTAATTTAAGCCATATTCTTATATTTTTATTAAAATTTAAACTCGGATCAGATGAAAGGGATTGCATTTAGTCCTGCACACATAACTGGATTCTTCAAGGCAGAACTAGACCAGGCGGCAAGACCTGAAGTACAGGGCTCTTTGGGTGCGGGATTTTCCATCCAGGAAGGAGTCACCACAACAGTCGAGGTACAGGATTCTGAATTTTCTGATTACACCATTACAATTTCTGGATACAAGCCAGACAACACGCAGGTCTCCGAATTTGTGATTTCTGAATTTCTCAAAAACATGCAGGGAAATTATTTTCTAAAAATACACCATGACATCAAGGTCCCAGTAGGATATGGTCTTGGATGTTCTGCGGCAGTTGCATTGTCACTGGTGTATGCGCTAAACTCTGCATTTAGGACAAACTATACCAAAGAACAGCTTGGTACCATGGCGCACAATGCAGAAGTAATGTGCAGAACTGGCCTGGGAGATGTCTTGGCGTCATATCACGGCGGATTTGAGATTAGAGTAAAAGGAGGTGCACCAGGAATTGGCCAAATAAAGAAAATCTCTTTGGAGTCATATAGTGCGATAATGATTTGTTTTTCACCAATTTCCACAAAACAATTTCTCAAGGACAGACTGGCATCGATAAACGGCCTTGGAGGAAAAATGGTGGACAAGCTAGTGCAGACAAAAAATGTTGACCAGTTCCATGACTACTCCATAGAATTTGCAAATTATGTTAATATTATAACACCCAAGATGAAATCGGTAATTGACGATCTGAAACAAAACGAAATAAAATGTGGCGTTGCATTATTTGGCGAGACAATATTTACTCTGGTAAAGCCAGAAATGGAGGATAAAGTGATTTCTATTTTGGAAAAATATCCTGATGGAATCATAATCAGATCGAAAATCGACCAAGTCGGTGCAAGACTAGTACATTGAATCACATTCCATCAAGCCATCCGCGGGCAAAATCACTCTACATCCGAGAAAAATTAGTAGATGCATTTGATGCGGGTTTAGTTGCAAAGGAAGGCCTCATGGCGCACGGTCGTGGCGAGGCATTTGACTATTTGATTGGCGAAAAGACATCAAAGTCTGCCAAAAAGGCGATTTTGGCTGCTGCCTTTATGCTAAAACAGGCACAAAACCCCGTAATTTCTGTAAATGGCAACATTGCAGGATTGTGCCCAAAGGAAATAGTCCAGCTTGCCAAAGTCTCTGGCGCAAAAATAGAGGTAAACCTATTTTATGCAACTAAAGCCAGGCGACAGAACATTTTTCGCGTATTGAAAAAAAATGGCGCATCAAAAATCTATGGAATGGACAAGAAAAATTCCACAAAACTTTCCGGCCTGGATTCTGCTAGAAGAATTGTAGATAAAGATGGAATCTATTCTGCGGATGTTATAGTGGTGCCATTAGAAGACGGCGATCGAACTCTGGCGCTAAAAAAGGCTGGAAAAAAAGTCATAACATTTGATCTAAACCCAATGTCGCGCACTGCTGAGACTGCTGATATTACCATAGTGGATAATGTGGTTCGCGCCATCACACTACTGATAAAATCCTGCAAAAACCCCAAAAAGACAAAATTTGACAATTCCAAAAATCTTGCACTAGCAATACAGGAAATCAAAACAAATCTGACAAGGAGGGCTCGCAATGCACAAATCAGTTAAGGATATACTAGACAAGAAAAAAAATGGCCAAAAAATCTCTGTCATTACTGCATATGACTATACTCTAGCATCATTATGTGATAAAGCCGGAATTGACATTATGTTAGTTGGTGATAGTGCCGGCATGGTCATGCTCGGATATGAAAGTACAATTCCTGTCACAATGGACCAGATGGTTCTATTTACAGAAGCTGTATCTCGTGCAAGACAAAATGCTCTCGTAGTAGCTGACATGCCCTTCATGTCGTACCAGGCAAGTACATCTGATGCAATCGCAAACTCGGGTCGACTGATAAAGGCAGGAGCTGATGCCGTAAAACTGGAAGGCGGCAAAATTGTTGCACCAACCATTCAGGCAATAGTGGAAACAGGCATCCCCGTTATGGGCCACATTGGATTTCAGCCTCAAACCACCACTTTGGCGCAAGGATATCGAGTCCAAGCAAAGACAAAGAACGCTGCAATCACACTAATAGAAGATGCAAAGGCCTTGGAAAAAGCTGGCGCATTTTCCATAGCACTAGAGATGGTAACATCTGAGGTGGCAAAAATAATTTCAGAATCCGTATCTATTCCTACTATTGGTATAGGATCTGGGAAATTTTGCGACGGCCAAGTCTTGGTTGTGCATGATGTTTTGGGAATGTATGACAAGCTCAAGCCAAAATTCGTAAAGCAATACATGACGTTATCTGACCAAATAACAAAGGCCATTTCATCATACAAATCAGATGTGGAAGCAGGAAAATTTCCTGCAAAGGAAAACTGGTTTACAATGGACAAAACAGAGCTGGATAAGCTCATGAAGGAAATTGATTAAGCATCCGTCTTTGGATATAGTAGAATCATACGGAACAGAACTAGCTGGAAAAAAAATTGTTCTGTGTGTTGCAGGAAGCGTTGCTGCATACAAGGCAATAGAATTAGCTAGATTACTGATGAGGCATGGTGCTGATGTTACCTGTGTTGCAAGCGAGGCAGTAACAAAACTGATCCAGCCAGATTATTTCAAGTGGGCAACCGGAAATGAAGTCGTAACAAAACTCACTGGTAAAATGGAACATGTTGCGTTAGCTGATTACAAAAAATCCGACTGCATCGTTGTATATCCCGGAACTGCAAATACCTTGGGCAAGCTTGCAAATGGAATTGATGACACTCCAATTTCTACTGTGTTGACTGTAGGGTTTGGCGCAAAAATTCCCATAGTGATGGCACTTGCAATGCATCAGGCAATGTACGATAATGCCGCCGTATTGCGAAATATTTCGTTTCTCAAGGAGCGAGTCAAGTTTATCGAGCCTAGTTTTATCGAAGGAAAGGCAAAGGCGGCTGAGCCTGAAGATGTGTTGGATTATGTTTTGGATAGATTTGGCCGATCCTCTGTTTTATCTGGCAAAAAAATACTGATCACTGCAGGCCCCACTGCCGAGCCAATAGATACAGTCCGGGTTTTGACAAATCAGAGCTCAGGAAAAACTGGTGTTTTGCTTGCACGAGAAATGATTTCAGCTGGCGCCAAAGTCACTCTGATTTATGGTCCTGGAACTGAAAGTCCGCCAAAGGGCGCCAAAATTATACCAGTAAAGACAGTGCAGCAAATGTTTGATGCAGTAAAAAAAGAGCTCAAATCCAGAAAATTTGACGTTGCAATTTTATCTGCAGCGCCGGCTGACTATACTACCACACCAGCAAAGTCAAAAATAAAAAGCGACAAGGCAAGTATTACTATCAAGCTGCAAAGAGCTCCAAAAATAATTGATATCATCAAAAAAATCCAAAAAGACATTTTCCTAGTTGGATTCAAAGCAGAAACCAACATTTCAAGAAAAAAACTGATCGATTTAGCAAAAGAAAAGCTAAAGAAATCTGATTCCGATATTATAATTGCAAATGATATTGGCATAAAATATCAGAAGAATCCTGAACAAAATTCAGTCATAATATTGGACAAATCCGGTAAGATTACAGATTCCGGTCGTAAGAAGAAAGAAGAGATATCAAAATTTATCAGAAAACAGATTGAAAAGAGACTTTCTTAGATTTTATTGTTCATTACAAATTGTCTGCGTTTGCTCTCGGAGAAATTGTGTCAGGTAATATGCGCCGCCTGCTCCTTTGCCGGAAATTCCGGAATTTTTCCATCCAACAAAGGGTTGTGCCTGAACCATTGCGCCCGTAGTAGCTGACTGGGCTCGATTTGCGTATGTGACACCTGCCTCTATTTTGGAGAAAAATTCGTCAATTTCTGACTTGGATTGAGAAAATATGCCTGCTGTGAGTCCGTATTCTGAATTGTTTGCTTCCTTGATTGCGTCATCGAATTTTTCAAATTCTTGGACGCACAAAAATGGCAAAAACAATTCTTCTTTGACTAGCTTGTGGTTTTTTGGGAGATTGGTAACTATAGTAGGCTTGACATAGTAGCCGTTTTGATACAATCCTTCTTTGAGCGATTCGCCGCCAAAAATTATCTTGCCGTCTTTTTTTGCAAGCTCCACCGCTGATTCGAATTTCTTTTTTGCAGAATCATTAATGATTGGGCCCAGGTACGTGTCCTTGTCCCAAGGCAGGCCGATCTTGAGGTTTTGTGTTTTTGTTACTAGTCTTTCTAGGAATTTTGGCGCAATTTGTTTTTGGACGTATACTCGCGAGCATGCGCTGCATTTTTGTCCGCCATAACCAAATGCTGCACGCAATACACCGTCGGTTGCTTTTTCCAGATCTGCTGATTCTGTTACTATGACTGGATTTTTGCCGCCCATCTCTGAGATGAATGGCTTTGGGGATTCTCGAGTAAATGTTCTAAATCCTGACAATCCTACTTCCTTTGATCCGGTAAATGCAATGCCAGAGACATGTTGATTTTCTACTATGGCTTGGCCCACTATGCTACCCTGGCCTGTTACAAAGTTGATTGCGCCTGGTGTAACTTTTTTGTAAATTGTACTGACAAACCTGAATGCAGATAGTGGTGTGTCGCTTGCTGGCTTTAGTATTACGGAATTTCCTGTAATTAGTGCACCACTGCTCATTCCAATTGCTATAGCTGATGGAAAGTTAAACGGAGAAATTATTCCCCAGACTCCGTATGGTTTTAGGACTGACTGGGTTTTTTCGTTTGGATTTGCGTTTTTTGTTGGCTTGACAAAACCGTGGTTTGCCTCTAGCTGGTCTGCGTAGAATTTTAGAAAGTCTATGGTTTCATCCAATTCTCCCATTGCCTCAAGCCTGTTTTTGCCGTTTTCTAGGCTCACTATGGCAGCTAGTGTGAATTTTTCTTGGGAAAACTGTGATGCTACTTCACGAAAAACTTTGGCCCTATTCTGGTATGGTGTGGAGCTCCATTCGTAAAATGCGTCCTTGGCTGATTCTATTATTTGGTTTGTCTGCTCTTTGGTTGCCAGTGGGAATTTGGCTAGGATTATTCTGGTGTCAGATGGGGATCGTACATCAAATGTCTTTTCTGTGTATACTTCTTTTCCGCCTATGATTAGTGGATAGGTCTTGCCAAATTCTGATTTTAGGGATTCTAGGGCAGAATCGAATTTTTTGTGAAAGTCGTCTTGGGAGTTGTTTTTTACTGCATTTGCCCAAGTGTTTTCGTTTTCAATCAAAGGTAAATGATATACTGGATTAGCAAATAAAATGATTTAGTATGATTAAATCGCCTTTGCGCTATCCAGGTGGAAAATCTCGCGCAGTCAAAATTATATCAAAATACATTCCCAAAGACACAACTCAGCTTTGCTCGCCATTCTTTGGCGGTGGCTCACTAGAAATTCATTGCGCGCAAAACGGAATCCGAGTTTGTGGTTATGACAGCTTTGGGCCACTAGTTGATTTTTGGCAGGTTTTGCTAAAAAATCCACAAAAGCTTGCAGCTAGTGTAAAAAAATACCATCCATTAAAAAAAGAAAAATTCTATAAATTGCAAAAGCTCCAATTACAATCAAAAAGCAAGCTAGAGCGAGCTTCTGTGTTTTTTGTCCTAAATAGGACATCGTTTTCTGGCTCTACGTTATCTGGTGGAATGGCAAGCGGCGGACAAGACAACAATCCACGATTTACAAAATCATCAATTGACAAGCTAAGAACATTTCGAATCAAAAACCTCACTGTACAACAACTAGATTTCAAAAAATCGATTCCCAGGCACAAAAAAGCGCTCCTATACTTGGATCCGCCGTACCTAATTCAAAGCAAGCTGTATGGAAAAAAGGGAGACTTGCACAAAAATTTTGATCATAAAAGTTTAGCAAAAATTCTCAAAAAACGAAACAATTGGATTCTATCATACAACAATTCTAAAGAAATCCACGAGCTCTACTCGGATTACAAGATACTATATCCAGACTGGAAATATGGAATGTCAAATGACAAGAAATCAAGAGAGGTCTTGATACTAAGCCACGACTTAGAGTAGCTCTATTTCTGGGGCACAGTGCTTGTGGACCCATTTTCCTGACTCGTTTTTTGATATTTCCTTTCCGGGTGCTATTTTATCCCCACATGCCGAACATGAGGTAGCAAATTTTGCTTTCATGGTTTTGGTATCATACAGAAGATAATCAATGGTATGATCGAAACACCACTAACCAAAAGCTAGCTTGCAACACCACAATTCTTACAATTATAACCATAACGCCTAGGGGTTAGATGTTGCAATTTGACGCCCTAGGACGCAGAATGCGCTCTAGCTATCCAGAAATCAACCTCAAAAACCCCCGAGAGCCCATTTCTCTAGTTGAAGCACTGGAACTGGTAGGCCAGTTTGCCGGAAAAGAGCCAACCCCAAAGCAATACGAGGTAATCAAAAAAATCCAGCATGCCATAGAATCTGGCTACAAGAAAATTCTCTTATCAGCTCCTACTGGAACAGGCAAGAGTTGGATTGCAATTGCATTATCACTATACTTTAGATCAGCTACCATACTGACATCAACGGTACTACTCCAAGACCAGTACCGAAACGAGTTTGGCTTTTTTAATACTGTACGTGGAAAAAAGAGATTTCCCTGCGAGCAGACAAACCGCGTCTTTGACTGCACCCACGGCTATTGCAATGACTGTTCCTTCAAGCCAGGACCAGAGTCATACAATATTCTCAAAAAAGGCACCATTGCAGAAAAAATCATAGGACAAGACATGCCTAGAAAGTGTCCATACTATGACCAAATAGAGATAGGCAAAAAGGCAAGCTTTGTTGCCTATTCCTACGCATCATATCTGTCACATTTGTTATCTGGTGAGGAAATGCCGCAAAGAAAGCTGCTAGTGTGTGATGAAGCACATGAACTGGATGAAGAATTAGCAAACCAGCTTGCAACAAATCTGTCAGGATTTTATGGTGAGTTGCTTGGGGTGGAAATGCCAAAATTTTCTGTTAATTCCAATCTTGGTACAATAAAACAATACGTCAATTCATTTTCAGAGGCCTTCAAAAAGCGAGAATTCGTCATAAAGCAATGCGCAGAACATTCATTATTTTTACAATCAGAGGAACACATCAAAAAGCATGTCCGATGTATCAAACATGGAATCAAGCTGCAATTTAGCTGCTCTGATTGTAACAAAATCCGCGATTATATCAAGACCAAGGAATTCCTAAAGTGCAAAGATCATGTTGATTGCAAGTTTGATCACAAACACATCAACCATTTTGTCTTAAACGATCTCAAAAACTATACCACAAAAATGAAAATTTTGCAAAAGGGACTAGAATCAGCTGACCAAAATTACATCATTACTGACATACAGTCAAAATCGCAAGACGATAGGCGTGGAAGAAACTTTGATGAAGTCACAATAAAACCATGGCATCTTCACTGGTTTATGGAAGAGATGAGCTCTGGATTTGACTTGTCCTTGTACATGTCAGCTACCATAAACTTGGAATTATTCTGCAGAGAAACTGGATTCAAAAAGGACGAGGTCTATTTCATAAATGAAGACTCCAACATTCCACTAGAGAACAGAAAGGTGGTATTCTTGAAAACAGAATATGTCGAGGCGACATCGGAAAATGTCCTTCCTGATAAGATAGTCTCACAAATCGAGGCCATACTCAAGATCAGGCCAACCCAGAGAGGAATCATACTTCTTACCAGCTATTCGCAGCTTGACCACATCATGGAGAGGATATCGCCTGAGCTAAGACCAAGATTATTGCCACTAGAGCGAGGCCAAGACAAGGCAGAGGCAATCGATGTTCACCGTGGCACGCCAAATTCAGTTTTGATATCACCTGGCTTGGAGTCCGGTGTCAATCTGCCAGACGACGACAGCAGGTTCCAGATTATTGTAAAAGCCCCCTACTATCCAACAGTTGACGATCTTCGAATGAAGAAAATCTATGATTCAGAGCCTGACCATCGAAGATATTATCTAAAATCCGCATTTCGATTACTGCAAATGGCAGGAAGAAGCATCCGGCATGTCAAGGACAGCGCAATGACCTATGTCCTAGATACCAAGGCAGAGCGCATGATATACCATCAGAGAAATGATTTGCCGAAATGGTTCATGGATGCATGTGAAGGAATTCCAAGAAACTAGCTTTGCATGTTTGCCGAATCAGATAATTTAGCTTCTCTTCTTTTCTTTAGATATAGACTGATTCCGCCTGCAGTCATTCCGCCTAAAAGTATGATTCCAGTAATTGTCCATTCTATGTTCATAACGCCTTGAATTTTTTCATTGCTTCTTTTGCCAGCTGTTCTAGATCAATGTTGGTCTTTGTCGGATCGTTAGATACCAAGGCTTTGTCGTAATCATCTTTTGTTGTGGCAATTTTCTTTTTTTCTTCCGGCATGATACTATATTGTTACAGAATTAATTAAGCCTGATCTTGCAGTTCTTTTTTTACTAGACAGAAAAGCATCCTTCTATCTAATCCTGGCATCTTTGGCTTGATCTTGTCCTGGATTAGCAGCTGGACTCGGTCCTTTCTTTCCTCGAATCCCTTGTTTTGCATAAAGTGCAGGATTTGCCTGATTCCAGGCATGGTTCCGCTAAGGTAACCAAGCTGCATTACGTCATCGTCTAATCTAGATGTCTTGTTCCAGATTCCCATTGCTTGCGGCTTTTTGTTTTTGTGATATACAACAATGCGGCCTTGTTTGACTAGCTTGGGCAGGATTTTTTTGTCTAGTGAGAACCAGTTCCAAGATTCTGAAAAAGTTGTGGATTGAATTAGATCAGAGAGATCTTGATGATTTGTGGCAATTTTTGCTGATGTGGTTTGCTTTTTTGGTGACAAGTTATAGAGCCACCACTTGTCCTCAATGTGGTATCCAAGCTTTTTTGCCATTGAAAGCGAGCGCTTGTTGTTATCCGCTATGATCATGCGTGAAATTCCAAGCTTTTTCCTTTTAGCCAGTCTTTCTGAAGCAATTACCAGCTTACTTGCATAACCTCGTCTTCTAAAATCCGGATTAATCCGAATTCCCTCAATCCAGACCTGATTTTGAGAGATTCCTGCGTTGCAGATTCCAATTGCCTTGCCGTTTTGCTCTATTGCAAGCAGGTTTTTTTTTGCAAGCCACTTGTCCCAGACTCGGTCAATATAGTCTCCCCAACGAAACGTGTGCTGGCAAAACGACAGAATCTTGCCCTTGTCGGATTTTTTGGCCTTGCGAATCTTCAATGTTTTTTGGACTATACAATGATTAATTTTCTTATCTGATCATTCAGGAGTGAATTAGTATTTTGGCTGATGCACTATCTTCTTCCATGTCTTTTTTCCTTTGGATTTTGTAAGTTCTTTTTTGGTGTCTTTCTTTTTGGTTTCCTTTTTCTTGACTTCTTTTTTTTCGGTAGTCTTT
>VHBK01000019.1 GCA_016872015.1 Nitrososphaerota archaeon | reverse complement strand
TAGGCGTATCGATGACGTTTCTGTATTCTCGCTAATGCTCTATCTGCTATCATGTGACCGTATTTCTCTCTCAAATACCTCATTCGTATCGTTGAAACCCTGCCAAATTGTTCTTTATCACTAATTATTGCTTGTTCACACTCTAAATCTGCTTGATAATCTCTTAGTTTTTGGTTAGATTCATAGTCAAAACTTCCATTATTTTCCATCATCTTACTATTACCTTGTCGTCTAAACCGCATTTTTTATGACGCCTATTTTGACATGAATTTTGAATATTTAGATCTTTATTGCGTGATTTGGTAGAAATTGATTAATGTCTTTTAACATACTGCGGTAAAAGGATTAATTCTGTAGATTGTAAGTTTTTACATGAAGTCATTTTTTGTTACCGGCACGGATACTGGCATAGGTAAAACCGTCGTTACGTGTGCTCTTGCGGACGCTCTGAGGTCCTCCGGTGTAGATGTTGGTGTGATGAAGCCTTTTGCAACGGGAGTTCCACAAAAGGATGGATTCAAATCTGAAGATGTAAAATTACTTGCTCAATATTCTAGTGTAGATGATCCCGAGTCCCTGATTAATCCGTATTTTTTCCCGATTCCAACTTCACCATATGGTGCGGCCAAGAAACTGTGCAAAACAATTGATGTTGATTTGGTTTTATCTAGTTATGAAAAATTACAAGCAAATCATGATGTTGTTCTAGTTGAGGGAATCGGTGGAATATTGACTCCTATTTTGAAGGATTATTTTGTTGCAGATCTGATAAAAGACCTAAATCTTGACGCTTTACTGGTAGTTGGAACCAAGATGGGCTCTGTTAATCACACACTACTTGCCATGAATTTGTGTAAAAAATACGGCATACATATTTCGGGACTCATAATTAATCAGACTGATTCTGATGGATATGACCTACAAGATCTAGAAGA
The DNA here is from genome assembly GCA_016872015.1 of Nitrososphaerota archaeon. Classification (GTDB taxonomy): domain Archaea; phylum Thermoproteota; class Nitrososphaeria; order Nitrososphaerales; family Nitrosopumilaceae; genus Nitrosotenuis. The sequence goes on along the minus strand of VHBK01000019.1, from coordinate 27,517 downwards.
GGATCTGGTGTCTCTGAGTGGCATTGATGTTATTTGCAAGATCCCTCTTTTACAAAATGTTGACATCAAAGCCGTCTCGCAAATATTACAAAAAGATTCTGTATTGTCTAAACTTTAAAGATCTTAAATTTTGATTGGCCTTTACCTACTATTGCATTTTTAATATCTCTGATTATGTGGAAAAACGAGTTACTATCTCCAATTTCGTATGTTTTGTATGGTAATCCAAGCGATGACTTTTGCACAAGCCAAATGTTTTCTTTAATTGGTTGAATAGAAAGAATCTTTTCCAATCTTTGTAATATTGATTTTACATTTTCTGTCTTTGGAAACAAAATTACAATCGCATCTTTGTTTGATGTTCTCAGCGTTCTAATGTCTGGAATTACAATATCTAGTTCAGTCTGTTCTATGGTTATTTTTCTCTGGCTTGGAATTAACGCATTAGTCAGAATAAAATGCATCAGGGACTCTGCAAGTGTTTCGTAATTTTCAGTCTTGTTCCCATCAAGTGAGTCAATGTCTGTCTTTGAGAATATTTCCTGCATCAGGGACTCTGGACTTTCTGCAATCTTTTCTTGAATTATGCTCTCAGGAATACTCTGAATTATCTGGTATAGTCTATCTTTGATTGGTGATGGTGTGTCCATGTGGAGTTGTATTGAATTTTTTGTTATTGACAGTATACGTACTTGCGCTCTCCCCTACTTTCAGGAGATTTCTCAATGCTTACTAGGACAAATTCATTTTTGCCGTTCAACATGCTTTGTGTTGGAGCACGCTTGTTTTCGTGGATTTCTTCGTAGTCTCTTAGGGATAGTTTGACTCGCTCACCTATTTCTGCCTCCAGATTCATGTTCTTGACAATTTCCTTGTATGATGGCTGAACCACTCCTGAAAATACCATCGCACTGCTTCCACTACCATACGAGCCAAATCCGAATCTCTTTCCTTCCAAGTTGACTCCTTTTTGGAATTCAAATTCCAAGCAGCTTCTAAATCCAAGATACAGTGATGCTGTGTATAGATTACCAATCATTGATGATGCGATTAGTGAGCTGGCAAGCTTGTCTTCATAAAATGCCTGATATTCCTTGGTTCTGGTAAATAATTTGTTAAACGTGTGGTCTTTGCCCATATAGTCTTCATCTGCAAGTATTGATTCAATTGTGCCTCTGGGATCCTTTGGTACTGGTTCTTCCATTCCTGTTTGCTCTACGATTCTCTTCCATCTTGGGAGGCTTCTCCATTCACGTCTTAGCAAATATGATAGTGCTTTTTTGCCCATGTTAGAGTATGGCAAGTGCATGCAGAGATAATCAATGTGGTCTAGGATTGTCTCTCCTTCTTTTAGATTGATGATTCCTGTCTCTATTGCCTTTTTCTTGTATGATTCAAATGCCTTTTTGACTTGAATCAAATATAGTAAATTAGAGTACTGTCCGTGAACAATTGGGGTTTCTTTGCCAAACGGCCTGTAGAAATCATATTCGTTTTTAATTGATGTTGAGGTAACCTTGGAATCAAATTGTAATAGTCTTGGATTATCGTTAAGCAACATCGCGATGGCACCTGCTCCTTGTGTGTATTCGCCAGAAGAGCCCATGTCATATTTTGCGATATCTGATACTACGACAATTGCATGTTTTCCTTCTGCCTCTCCTGCCCTAATCCAATTAGCATTATCATATAGCGCATAAGATCCGGAAACACATGCAAATTTGCACTCTATTCCACCACAATGCTCAAAGGAGCCGTCTCCGTATACCTGCTCCAGCATGCCAATAACATACGAGTTTAGGGCCTTGGATTCATCCAATGAGGATTCTGTCGCTACATAAAGCCTACCAATATCATTTGGGGATATCTTGTTGCGCTGCATTATCTTTAGGCACGCATTTGCCGCCAGACACGCTGGGTCTTGGTTGGAATCCACTATTGCCATGCGCGATATGCCTAATCCTTTCTTTAGCTTGACTGGGTCTACGCCTCGTGCTTGGGCAAAGTCAGTCGAATCTACAAACAAGCGTGGAATGTAAATGGCAATATCATCAATACCTGCTGCCATGAGCTACCCTTCGGATTTTTGAATATAAGGGTTGTCAGCTAAATCTATTCTACAATCGAGTTATGTAGTGTAAATTTATAAAAATTCACCAATTTCGTCATTTTGCAGAAATTTTTTGCAAATCTGTCTATATTTGTCCTAGATCTGTGAATTTATCGTTCCATAATCCAACCTGTCTGCATGATTGATGCGTCTTCTTGATCTCCAATGCCTGTTGCATATCGCCATATTATCGGCATGTCTGCATTCATTTTGCTTTTTATTTGGATTAGGGAGTCTATCTCTGAATTTAGGTTAGAATCTGCAGTAGGACACGTCTGGCAGAACTTGCATTTTTGGTCTAGTGCTATGGGATCTGTTTCTATTAGGGGATATGCTCTGCATGCAAGGGGCCTGTTATTGTAAATTTTGCAAGCAAATCCCCCATGAGGGGATTTTGTCTCCGAGTCTAAAAATGGGCAAGTGTTGCCATTTTGCTCTTTTCCCATCATCTGGTATGCGATGATTCTTTCTGGTTTGGAATCATCATGCGATATCGCAATTCTTGGAATTATGTTTATGCTGATTCCTATTGATTCTGCCAGAGATTCGATTTTTTGTTTTTCATCAGGCAGAATCAATACTCCTATTTTGCCAAATTTTTTTGATGGGTAATATTCCCGCTCTATGCAGCATTGAGAGCAATCCTTTACACAATTAAATTCCATAGCTAGATTAGTTGGCTATTATCTCATCAGAGTCTAAAATATTGGCAAATACGTCATACGGCTGAGCACCTGGAATCTTGACTATCTTGCTGTTTGGACCAATCACAAAGAATGCTGGCGTTCCAGTTAGTCCTAATGTCTTTGCATCTTCGGAGCTTGTCTGGATCTTTGCAATGTATTTCTCACTATTCATGCATTCTGTGAATTTTGCCTCATCTAGTTCTAACTGTTTGGCAAATTTGAGCTGGTTTTGTGATGATGCCCAACCATTGTTTTCACCATTCCAGTTGTTGTATAGTGTATCGTGATATTCCCAGAATTTGCCTTGCTCGTCTGCACAATGTGCTGCATGGGCTGCTACTACAGAGTCTGGTCCGATTATGGTAAAGTCTTTGAAGATTAGTTTTGCCTTGCCTGTTTTGATATAGTTGTCAAAAATCTGGTGTTCAGTGTCGTGGAAGAACTTGTTGCAGTAAAAACACTGGTAATCCCCAAACTCGACAATTGTGATTGGCGCATTTGGGTCTCCAAGTATTGGTGATGCATTGTCAGAGAAAATCGACATTTGCACTTGTTGTGGTGGCTGCTCTTGTAGAATCTGGTCTCTTTCTGCATCTTTAATGTCTTCTGTCTTAAAGCCAGTTTCTGGGATTTGGACGTTCATTACAAAGAGTGCTCCAATTATGACGGCAGCTGCAATTCCTGCACCTATGCCTAGTGATGGAGCATGTATCAATGTTGTAGCCCAAATTGGGATGCATTTAGTTGTTTTGTGTAAATTGAACACATGCCCATTAATCTAAAAGCAAATAGACAACCACACATGCATGGTGACAAGCTCTGGACAATTACTGTTGTGGCAGCACTATCATCATTACTAATACTTGCATATTTTCTACTCTCGCCAATGCTAAGTAAAGAAAGCACTGCCCAAAAAATAGAGTCAGGTCTTGGCGAATCTATTGCAAAATTCGATTCTATACGAGAAGAATCAGAATCATCTGAATTAAGCCCTGCAACCTAATTTTCTGTGAAATGTAAATAAATCCCAATTCTGGGACAAAATCATGAAGCGGGTTTTTATCAATGGATATGGATCCATTGGAAACCGTATAGCGCAATTCATCAAAGATGATCCTGAAATCAAGGTAGTTGGAGTAGGCAAGTTCTCTCCAGATGAAAAGGTAAACGATGCTATTTCCAGAGGCTTTGATGTTTATGTGCCGCAAAAAAACATCGACTCTTTTAAGAATTATAAAATTAAAGGCAGTATAGAAGAAGCACTATCAAACTGTGATCTTGTAATTGATGGTGCGCCTGGAGGAACTGGATACACCAACAAAAAACAACTCTATGAGCCAAAGGGCGTGATGGCAATTTATCAGGGCGGCGAGTCCGTCTTTGGGGATGAACGCGTATCGGATTTACTGTTTAATTCGCGTGTTAACTACAAGGAGGCATTTGGGAAAAAACATGTGATGCAGGGAAGCTGCAATGTCACAGGAATGGGAAGAATTCTGCAACCACTACGAGAAAAATACGGCAGCAGATTGGTTAGGTTTGATGCCATACTAGTAAGGAGATGGGCTGATCTGGAGCAGACAGACAAGTCAGTCCCAGATACAATAGAGTGGTCACCAAATCCGCACCACCAAGACGACGTGAAGTTCTACATGGGAAAAGACACCCCATTGTTCATTCAGGCAATCAAGGTTCCGACCAGACAAATGCACGTCCACATGATGAGCATTCGATTCAAGGATGTGGCACCGAACCCGCCTGAGGTTCTGGACTTGTTCAAAGATGAGCATGGTGTTGCCACACTATGGACTGCCGTGGGCACCAAGCAAATTCGTGATGCTGCAGAATCTATGAAATTTAGCTTCAAGGACACTAACATGATCCACATTCATGCAAACATGATGGAAACAATTGGAGATACCATAAAGATGGTGTATTCTGATGATCAAACTGGAATAGTAATTCCCGAAAACCACATGCTAATGCAAGCGATGTTGTTCCAAAAATCATACGAAGAGTCGTTTGCTCATACTGAGAGCCTATTCCACATGGAAGAAAAGAAAAAGGCACTGGAAGCGTTTTTTACCAAAAAATAACCATGTTGAATAATTAGATCAAGTTATTTGTGATTCTGATAATATTCATCTGACAACAAGTACTGGACAGGCGGCATTTGAGACAATTTTGGTTGCCACCGTTCCAAGCAATGTTTTTTCAATTCTGGATTTTTTTCCGGCACCAATCACTATCAAGTCGATTCCCCGTCGTTTAGAATAATCAATTATGGCGTTTCCGGCTGACATTGAGCTTTCTATTACTTCTGTTTTTACATTAATGTTATTTGTCATGTTCTTTGCAATGTCTAGAATTCTGTGTGATTCTTGTACTCCAAGGCGAATCAGCTGTTTCTTTGTTTTTACAGGGAGGATTTTAAATATTGATGAAAGATCAACTACGTTTACAATTACGATACTTGCTTTGTAGTCGTTTGCAAGTGTTGCACCGTACTTTACAGCACTCATTGAGCTTTGTGAGCCGTCTATTGCTACAAGTATCTTGGTGAACATGTGAACTGATTGTGTCATATTTGTATTGTTAATAAACGATTTTTCAATCTAGGTTGGCTTTGGTATTACGGTAGTTTCCTCGGTCCCAAATTTTTCCATTACGGAATTCCGTATTTTTGTTATGATTTCATGTACCTCTCTTAGAGTCAATTCTGGATTCATGTTGGTGTGTATCTGGGCAGACATTGCGTGGCCTAGTGGTCTTATTAGAACATCCTCAACATCGACTTTGAAATTTTGCTCAACATAATTTGAGATCTCGTCTTCTAACTCTGGATTTTTCACTGCATCAAGCAATACCAAAGTTGATTCTTTGAATGCAATGCGTGCCATATAGAAAATGTATCCAGCTATGATTATTCCACCTATGGAATCCATGTAGGGTATACCAAAGTACCCTGCCAAGACGCTTGCAAACCCAACAAATGATGCACTACCGTCTTTTATCGAGTTTTTAGCGTCCAGATTCAGGGAAACCAGATTATATTTTTTAGCAATACTTCTTACTTTGAAGGCTCTATGTAGTGATACACTGCCTGCGGCAATCAGTGTAATCATTGTGATCTCTGGGTTGATTGTTTCGGTCGGATGGACTATTCTCTCATATGCATGATACACAATAAACACACCAAGAATCACAATTACAACTGCTGCCACAAATGCTGCAAAACTTTCAATTTTTGCGTATCCGAAATGAAATTTCCGGCTCTTTGGTTTGCGAAGCATGGCTATTCCAAACCACACTATGAATGAAACCAGTGCATCTGCCATCGAGTCAAGACCGTCTGCAAATAAGGTCAGGCTGCCGGTAGTGGTAGATACAACCACCTCTGCGATTCCTATTGCTAGTAATGTCCAGATTGATATCCATGCAGCACGTTTTCCCTCCTCAAAGCCCCTATGTTTGTTCAAAAAAGATTGTACTTCGTTTTTTTCTGGAATTAATTAGTGTTATGTGGTGTATTGCTTGTTTGGAGCCTTTGAGATCTAGTCTCTTGGCGGATTTGCAAATCTGTTTGCAGGATTATTGTGATAATCCACTGGCAGACTAGAATCTTTTTGCCTGCCTGTTAGGATTCCAACTACAACATCATCTTTTTTGATGATTCCTTTTTCGACTAGCTTTTTGATTCCCGCCGGTGATGCGCCTGATGCCATCTCGCAATCAAAACCATTTAGTCCTACAATCGACATACCGTCAAGCATCTCAGAATCTGATACTTTTTCCACTATGCCATTTGTGAATTCGAGTGCACGTAATCCCTTGAGTATGTTTGCAGGCCTGCCAATCTGAATTGCAGTTGCCTTTGTTTTTGGCCTGATTCCTTTTTCGTCTAGGTGCTTATAGTAATTTTTTATAGTCTCGATGTCCGGCTTGCCCTTGTTCCAGCGCAGCTTTTGCCCTTCAAACTCTCCATTGTACAAATCATACAAAGTACTTGCACCTTCGGAATTTATCACTGCGATTCGTGGAACTTTTTTGATCCAGCCCCACTCGTACAATTCCATTAATGCCTTGCCACAGCTAGAAATGTTTCCCAGCGCTCCGCCAGGATAGATAATCCAGTCTGGCGGATTCCAGTTTAGGTATTCTATTGCTCTATATGGGATGGTTTTTTGCCCCTCTATTCTAAACGGGTTTACCGAGTTCACCGTATATCCGTCATGATGTTTTGCGTCATCAAGTGATTTTGCTAGGGCGTCATCAAAATTTCCCTGAACTTGGACTATTTGTGCTCCAAATTGGTATGCCTGAGATAGTTTCCCAGGTGCAATTTGTCCTGCCGGAATGTAGACGTCACACTCCATATTTTCATTTGCTGCATACATTGCAGCAGCTGCCGAAGTGTTCCCAGTTGATGCGCAGATTATTTTTCTGGCACCAATTAGCTTTGCATGCGTTACGGCAGTTGACATGCCATTGTCTTTGAATGATCCACTCGGGTTGTATCCTTCTGGCTGGAGCCACAATCCATCATGATTTATCCCAATAAAATCTGCAACCTTTGACATTTGGTATGGCTTTGACTGTCTTCCTTCAGCCCCATCCAACGATACCAAATATTTTGAGCATTCGTCTCTGTTGCCTGTGTCTATTTGACAGAAATTGAGCAGCTCTCTAAACCTCCAAACTCCACTTTCATTGAAAATATTTCCCTGCGGATTCCGTCTATTATAGAATAATTCCTTTAGTTCTGGAGAAGGAGTGTTTTTGTATTTTACATCAAGTAAATGGCCGCGCTCGCACTCGATATTCCTGGAGTTAATTGGATATTCTAGGCCACATGATGGATCTATGCATTTTAGGTAAGCATTGCTATTCAATACAAGATTCCACCTGCTCACTACTTTAAATTTGAATTGTTAATATTTTGGAATCAAAAGCTAGACTAAGCTTTTTCAATGGTATGGTGTCACAAAAAAGAAAATGGTTACATTTGAGCAATATCTTAAAGGGATTTTAAAACAAGTAGATGACTCGTATACTTTACTGCAAAATCTGCGCGACAAAATAGGCGATCTTGACATAATGTACCGCGAGCTTGCAAAGATAAACGGCCTTTTTGTGGCACTATCAAACAAACTAGAGACAAACAAGCAAGAACTAGCTGACTATCAATACATTCTCTCGCCAATTAGAAAATATCTGGAAAATCACGAGTTTTTCAGAGAAATGAACACAATGTCATTGCTGTATTCTGATGATTCATTGAGGCTCAAAAACTTACGATTATCAATTCTTGATTCTATGAGAGAAAACAATCTATTAGAGCACATCCAGTCCATACTAAGAGAGTAATGTCTGATAAAAAATGCGTCATTTGTGGCTGCAAAGATCATAAAATATTTGGTTGCTCAAAGCACTGGTCCAAAAGTTGTAGTTGCCACAAGTAATTATTCTGGCTTACATGTATTGCAAATTATAGCATTAAATGATTTTTCTGCCAAGGCTAATGTTGAAAACCAGTGATGATTGTACTCTGAGAACTGTTCGTCTCTTAGATTGTTGCATTTGCTTTGATGCAGAATAGTGGTTGCATCGTTAGATATCACAATAAATCCAAAATCTCCACTTTTGATCTGCTTGAATTCCTCAAGGCTTTGTATTTTTGTCAATACTTTTGTTTATTTTGTTATTATTTTAACTGGATTTTTTTCCACCTGAACGAACATGGAAGTTAATACAACATTTGCATTCTTTGGCGAGACATTCACTTTCCTCATAATGTCCACAAATTCCACATTCGCAATGAGCCTTCATTAGGATAGTTAATCCAAAGTAGAATATAACTAAAACTGCATATTTTTTGCTGATTTGTTACTAAAATGATATTATTTTTTTGATTTTTGTGGCTTTGATGGTTTGGATTCTTTTTTTGGTTTTGCGCTCGGTTTGCCTTCTAGCTCTTCTTTGATTTCTTCTGCCTTTTTGTCCACTACTCGAATTATCTCTTGAATAAATCCATCCAAATCATCATCGGATACAGGTGGTTCTGCCTGGGCGGCAATCTCGTTTATTGCGTTAGATATTTCCGAGCTTACCTGCTCAAAGCTTTCTGGGTCTTCATAGGCTGCACTGTATAGTGATTTTAGATTGTTTACCTGATTTACTAGCTGATCTGTTAATGTTATATTGTAATCAGTGCCTGAGATCGAAATCTCTTTTGATGACATGATTTGATGTTTTTAGAATACTTTCTTATAGTTTTTGGTGCCGATTATCAAAACACAATGTACTCTAGAGCCACTGCGTCTGAAATAAGATTGACGTGTTTGGAGTTTACAACATAGCCATTTTTGATATCATTAACAGACACCCAACGGTTAGTTGAGGTATAGTGGCTACGTGTGCTGAGCTCTTTTTCAATTGTCTCAATATCGAACTCACCCTCTTCGACTTGCTGCATAGTAAGGTGTTTTATTGTAATTAGGATCTTGTTGACCTTGACCCTGTTTCCAAACTTCCACTGTACTGGTGGATGTTCGTCTGAGACTTCGAGAATCTTTATCTTCATTTCTTTGTCCCCAAAGACATTGTGACTCACAAGCATCCGCTCGTCTACAAATTCTTCAAAGCTCATAATACCATTATTGTAATTGGATAATTAAAGAGTTATTCTGAATTTGTCCTTTTTCCACTAGGCTTCTTGGCTAATCTTGGTATTTTTGCTCACAAACGGCATGGTGTAATCCTTTAGGTCTAGTCTCTGGCGTTTTGCGTCAATTATGGAATGTGTAGTTCCATCATAGTTGCATGCAAAATCCGATATTTGTTTTGATTTGTCCCAGATCTTGTAGTATTCTCGTAGCTCTCTTTTTTCATATTCACCCAGACCAATTCGCTTTTTTGATAGAAACTTGAATGCAAAAATTACTTCTCGTGTCTGATACAGCTCAAAATTATCGACCCACTTTAGGCATCGTATTATCTGATCATATGGCACAACAAGTGAGTTTGTGGTGCCTGATTTTGCCTCTATTGTAAATATGGTGCTGTTTTTTGTGCTAATTGCCAAAATGTCTGGCAAGCCTACGCTTGGCGAGCCTAGTCTGAATCCCTTCCAACCATCTAAGGAATTGAATCGCTTAACCAAGGTGTCTTCCCAGTGATATCCGCGCTGCCTTCGTGTCCTTGCTATCTTGACATTGTCTTTTTTCTTGGTTTGTTTTTGTAGTCTGACTAGATTTGACATGGTTTGATATTGGCCTGTTTGATTATAGATACTAGGTTATTGTATTATCAAGCAAATAGTCTTGAAATTATGACTTGGTAAATGTGAATTTTGGGGATTTATCAAAGTCGCAACTGGCAACTCTCATCATTTGTCCGGGTTTCTGCTCGACATTACCATTTATTGTCCCAATTATTTTGATCGAGTCCTCGAATTTCACAATGCCAAAGATCGTGCCATCCTTAGATGAGCATTCTAGTAAAATTCCGGGCTCTTTTACCGGTCTGTATTTTAGGTTGCCAAAGCAATTACTGCAAAACTCGCTTGGAGGCCAGCTTGTTTTATGACATTTTTCACACTCTCCAACAGTAAATCGTCCCTGTCTTAGCTCTGATTCAAAACTCAATTTCTCATCACCAAAACTGTAGACGATGTTGCAGCTGCTGACATGTTCTGTACAAGGCCAATTTTTGCATTTTTTACTTGTCTTTTTGCAGACATTCCCTGAAGCTGTGATGCTATTTCTGCAATTTGTGCAATCCCCGTTGCACCGAGTGGATGACCTGAACCAATCAGGCCTCCCCGTGGGTTAATTTTTTTATCATTTGTCTTGTACAATTCTAAAACGAGTTTTCCGGCATTACCTTTTGATACTAAGCCCAAATCCTCTAAAATCATCAATTCACAGATTGAAAACGCATCGTGGACTTCGGCTACATCTACCTGGTCAGCCTTGATTCTAGCCATGGAATATGCCTGATTTGCGGCGTCAATGGTAGAATCTAATCTAGTCAAGTCATTTTTTGTAAAACTAGCAGATGTAGTTTTCTGGCCTATTCCAGATATGAACACTGGCGAGTCGGTGTATTTTTTTGCTAGATTTTCTGATACGAGTAAAACCGCGGAACTTCCACTACAAGAACGAGAGCAATCAAGCAATTTCAGATCTTCCGTTAGTCGTTTTGAGTTCATAATGTCTTCTATGGTGTATGCTTTTGTATTGTATGCAGCTGGATTGTCTTGGGCATTTTTGTGATTTAATGCAGAAACATATGCTAACTCTTCTTCGGTTGTACCAAATTTTCTTTTGTGTGCCTTGGTAAACATTGTTCCCCAAAATATCGGATGTGTAAACTCTCCTCTAGACACATCCCAATCTAGTACTTGGGCAGAATTTTCTGCCTGCTCTGCTCCAACTACCAATACTATATCTGCCATTTCTGATGCGATGTAAGAATATCCAGAAACAATCGAATTTGCGCCTGAATTGCACATGTTTTCTATGCTCTGGGCAATTTTTGGGGTAATTCCTGTTAATTCCGACAGTATTGGTGCTAGGTATTTTTTGTTGTTGTTTGTAGAGACTAGGACAGCATCGATGTCTTTTTGTGACAAGTTTTTTGTATTTTGAAACAATTCTTTTGTTGCAGAAACAAGAAGGTTCTCTATTGATGGTTGGCCAAGTGTGAATTTTGTAGTGGAATATCCAGCTATTGCTACATTCATTATGCATCACTGAATGTCTTTGTGAACAAATCAAAGGATTTTCCGACTTCACCGCTTGGGTTAAACTGGATAATTGGATGCGTAATTCCAGCATCGTAGAATCGCTTTAGCTGTTTTTTGCATTCTTGCGGGGAGCCAGAAATTGTGAGTGCCTGCAACATGGAATCTGGTATCAATTCGTGGTTTGATTTGAGGCCTGACTTTAGATATTCCTGGTAAATATTGTCTGTTTCTTTTTTGAATCCGTTTTCTGCTAGGAATTTTCTGTAAATTTCACCGACAGAAATGTAAAACGACAGTGTTTTTCGTACTCGTTCTTTTGCTTGGTCGCCATCCTCTGAGACACTAGTGATAAGCTGACATGCAACATCGATTTTTCTTTTGTTTTGCATTTTGGAGATGGTTTCTTTCATCTCGGAGATTGGCCTCAAATAGAAAATCACTCCGTCACCTATTCTCCACGTAAGCTCAGTCATTTTCTGGTTTATTGCCGCAATATAGATTGGAATGTGTTGTCTTGGAGGCTTGATTAGTAGAGTAAAGCCCCGCAGTGCAAAAATCCCACCGGCATAGTCTATTTTTTTGCCAGATAGAGCAAGGCGAATTATCTCTACAGTTTCTTTCATTCTTTGAAGTGGTTTTTCAAATCGGTATCCGTGTAATCCTTGAATAATTGGTATGCTGCTTGTTCCTAGGCCCAGTACGAATCTCTGGTTTGATATTGTGTCTATTGTGGCAGCGCCCATTGCAATTACTGCTGGACTACGCGAGTAAATGTTGATGATTGATGAGCCTATCTTGGATTTGGTTCTGGCGGAAACTGCCGACAGCATTGCAAAGTTTTCCATGCCCCAAGTTTCTGGGACCCATACAGTATCTGGACTTGCTTTGATTGTTTTTTCTGCACATTTTAGAAGATCTTCAATTGGTAGCAGCGAGCCGAGACTGTATGATAATTTCATGCCGATCACTAGGGCTTTTTACCTTTTAATGCCTTTGAGCATTCTTCCAGGTCTTTGTGGGAATCAATAGAGTGCCATAACGCCTTTTTGAATTTGACTCCGATAAGATTTCTTTTGTTGGCAAACCTGCGAAATGTGGTTTCCTCAATTGCGCCTTTGGATGGTAGATCCGCAATTATTTTTTTGTCCAAATGGTAAATCCCGGCATTCATCCAAATATTCTCAATTGGTTTTTTTTCTCTAAAATTGGTTATTTTAGAGTCGTCAATATCGACTGTGCCTAACTTGGTTCGCAACTCCACTAACGCAATAGAATTTGCGTGCGAGTATAGTTTCCTAACGTCAATGTCTGTTATGATGTCGCCATTAATCACTAGGAGTGATTTTTCTTTGATTAGTTTTGCTGCCTTTTTTATTGCACCGCCGGTGCCAAGTGGGGATTTTTCTGTGGAATATTGAATTTTTGAATCAAAGTTGTCTTTTTGTTCTAGATAGTTTTCAATTTGGTCTGTTTTGTATCCAGTACAGATGATAAATTCGTTTATTTTGAATTTTTTTAATTGTTTTATCTGCCATTCAATTAGCGGTATGTTGTTTATTGGGATTAGTGGTTTTGGTACATAATCAGTAATGGGCCTGAGCCTGCTTCCAAGGCCTCCTGCCAGTATGATTGCTTGCAATATTGGTATGATGTAATCTGGGCTTTAAAATCTATGGCTGGAATTAAATTATTCCTAGTGTGACTTGGCCAAAATAGTATCCCACAAATGTAAGAGCAATACTCCAAACACAGGAGCCGCAAAAAGTATACAAAACAAACTTGATTGGACTCATCTTGAATAATCCTGCTGGAATTGAAATCATTTCTCGCAACACTGGCACCATTCGTCCAAAAAAGACTGCTTTTTCTCCATGTCTTTCAAACCATGTCTCTATTCTTGCTAGCTTTTGCTCAGAGATTCTTGCGTATTTGAGATATCGTAGCATTGCAACCCGTCCAAGCTTGATACATACCAAATAGATGACCGTAGAGCCAATAGTGGCCCCTGCCCCGCCAGAAATTCCTAGCCCAAACACTTCGATCACACTCATTCCGTTTTGCGAGGCAAAATAGCCAGCAAATGGAAAAATCGCGGCAGTCGGAATGGGTGGAAAAACCGTTTCTATTATTGCAGCTATAAAGACTCCGACATAGAGGTATTCTGATACTAGTGAGCTTATCCATTGGATTAGAGCCTGAACTTCGTTCAATTCTTTTCTGTTAGGTAATAATGTAATTCAGTATAACACTCTACGCAATATTGCTCGTCATTTGTATGCGTACAGTCGTAGGTTTTGCTAGATTCTTTGCTGCATTTTGCGCAGACGGTCATTTTCTAATTTTTATTGCGCCCAGTGCGATTTGGAATGCTCCGACACCAAATAATGGGCCTGCTTCCACCATGGCATTTCTTGGCTGATCCGATGGTGGCATTGAGAGAAACACTGCACCGCCAACTATTATCATTACACCTGTCACAAACAGCATTACGGCAAGTGGTTTTGATGGTTCTTTACGCGATATGAAAAACGCAATTATTGGCAATATCATTGCTGTCCCTCCAAGCCCCATTCCACGTGTTTTGTGATCAAACGGCAAAAATCCCTGATCAGAGCCCTTGCTTACTGCGGCATCTGCTCCATAAATTGCAAGTAATCCAATTGAAATTGCAGTTATGATCAGGGCTGCTTTTAGTGCCATTGATTCGAAGCACAATTAATTACCTAATAAATCGTACTGATTGATTTACGCAGTATTGGTGCCATGATTTAGTCATATGTTTAAAAATAGATTTGACGTATGGGTATTGTCGTGTCAGATGATTCGTTACGCGAAATAGTGATCGATCAAGACGAAAAAAAGCAGAAAGCATTAGAGATGTTTTCTGATAACTATACTCGAGTAATATTGTCTGCTATGATAGAGCAACCAAAATCTGCCCTACAAATAGCAGGGAAAACAAAGATTCCACTAACTACTGTTTATCGGAAATTGCATCACATGCTGGAGGAGAACCTGATAAAAATATCGGGACAAATTGCAGAAAATGGCAAAAAAAACTTTTTGTACAAAAGCAAGCTAATATCATTCCAAGTGACCTTTACCAAAGACAGATTTGCGGTACTGGTCAATACCAGCGGCACCTGCAATTTTTGCCTAAAAAATCACACCTGAACGCTTAGATTTTTGGGTAATCTGACAATGAATGTGGTGGGATTGTTCTTGACGCTGATATTTCCGCCATGCTGCTCGACAATTTTTTTGCAAATAGACAAGCCAAGTCCGGTTCCTATCTGCTTTGTGGTAAACAACGGGTCAAATATCTTGGTTAAGTTTTGAGGTGAAATTCCTGGACCAGAGTCCTCTATTGCAAATATTGCGTTGGAGCCATTGTCTAAAATTCTGACATTGATTGTTCCCTTGTTATCTATTGCCTGAACTGCATTTATCAGCAAATTAGTAATGACTGCTTCCATTTTTCGGACATCGATGTTGAGTCGAAGATCAACATTGTCGACATTTACCTTGACATCCTTTGAGAAATTATTATCATCTATGATTTGTTTTATTATGCTTGTAATGTTTGCAGACTGGAGTTGAAGCTGACTTGCCTTGCCATATTCCAAGACTTCATTCACCTGATGAGATATTCTGTCTATTGCACGATGTAATTTTCCATAATAGATGATTTTTTCCTCGATTCGCAGCTTTTGTTTGTTTTCCATCAATTCCACGACATTTTTGATTGTGGATAATGGGTTTCTAAGATCATGAGCCATTCTTGATGCAAGCTCGCCAATTATTGCAAGTTTTTGTGATTTGATGAGCTCGTCTGTTTTCTCATTTACCTGACGCTCTAGGTGATCACGCTGGAGTTCTAGTTCTTTTTCCTTTAGGACTACTTTATCCAGATTTCTTCTCAGGTCGGATTCCAGCTTTGTGTTTTCGGCCTTTTGAATTTCTAAATCACGGTTTTTCTTTTCTAGCTCCTCGTTTCTTAGGCTAAGATTTGTAGCCAGATCTTGTAGAAAATCAATTTTTTCCTTTAGCTCCGAATTTACGCGCATTAATTCAGAAAATCTAACACTAGACTGCATTGCAAGATCTCGGATTTGTATCTCTCGCTCTTCTAACTCGTGTTTTGCATTGCCTAGATCGTCTAGTGCCTTTCCAGTCAGTCCTCCAAATTTCTCATAATCTGTGGCTTGGGCCAATAGAGTTTTCTTTTCTTGTAATCGGTATTATCTTGTGTTTGTTATAATCAAACAAACAAAATTTTCTGGGCTTAGTTCATAAAAATATTAAAGGCACTAAATATGACGTCGCCATAGGTTAGTTGTATCACAAAGCCGGCTGCGATAAATATCATGTATGGTATGCCTGGTGTTATCCAAGTGTCTTTTTTAGTGCAAAACTCTGCATATTCTGCATGCTGCAATGACATGTTGAGTTTTTTGTATTTTCCTTGTTTTTGCTCAATTGAAAATCCGAACTTTGGGTTTGCGGCTCTATATCCTATGAACATTGCAAGCGCCTTTTTCTTTTTGCTCTCATTGAATCCCTCAAAGATATCATGATGACTTGCAAGCAAGGCTACATTTCTAATCACATTTACTAGCATTGGAACAATTGAGAGCAATACTGCATTTGTTAGTGTAGTAAATGGAGTTATGGTTCCATGAGTAAGTGATACATTAGGCACTAGTCCTGCTAGGACAATTAGCGCAAAGGCATCTGCACCCCCAAAGAGTCCAAATCTCCAAATTATTATGGTGATTGGTGCTACAATCATGGCAATTCCTATTTTGAATAATTGATCAGACATATTGGCACTAAATGGAATTAAAACTGCCGCTATTGCACCAAAGACAATCCAAATTATATCGCTGATTTCGCGTTTTTTGATGTCTGATGTGCATGCGATTCCAAGCATGCCTAGTGCAAGCACTATTCTTATTCCATCAAGTGATGCTAACTCCAACATGTTCTTTACGAGTCATTTGTTTTTGAATTTATTTAATGGCAAGCTTGCGTTTTTTGCCTAAACATTGAATTTTGTAAAAATTATTTTGCTGCCCTTTTTATTGGTTCTAGACTCTTTGATCTTTTCCAGAGATGCTCGCAAAGACTATACATGTTTTCCACCATTTCTATGGAATTACTATCCAGGACAGAATCTCCATCATCATTCATGTCCATGGATTCGTTTATGCCGCCGGACATAAGGAGGCGTTTTCCTTCCTCTACTATCATTCTTGATTTTGATGGGAGCTTACCAATTCTTATTTCAGATGCTCCGAGTTTGCCTATCATAGATGTCACACTTGGATCGTCAACATCTGTTACTATTCTGATTTGACCTCCGCTTGCCTTGCATATTTTGATCTTTTCTGGAATTGATGTGTGATACATACGAACCAAGTCTTTTCCTGTAGTCACTACATAAACTATGGATTTTGATTCAGAAAATAACTTGCCAACTCTAGAGTAAATGTTGTGTCTTCCCTGTATGATTGATACTGTTGCGGACTCTACTGGGTGCTGTTTTCGCGTAATGTCTCTGAGATCGTCTGAGAGCTTGTTTGCTAGCTTTTGCATTGTGATGAATTCGTTTTCTTTTCGCTGAATGATATTTGTGAGTCCTTCTTGTGGCTCGACTGGCTTGCAGATGATTGGATTTGTCATTGTGGTTGTGATCAGTCCAAGACTACGTAATTTTTCCAGCGAGCGGTATGCCTTTCCTCGCTCAATGTCTAGTTTTGCGGCCAAATTACCGACAGAGAGTGGCCCAATCTGAAGCAGTCCGATGTATAGATGTGCATCTATGTCGTCTAAATCAAAATGCTTTAACATTGTAATTAGATCATTGCGTGGCTGCATTCGATAGGGGTCTATTGTGAATCTGGTATATTAGTTTGAGCCGTATTGTTTAGAGAGACTGGTCAAACTTTACACATCGTACTTATGTTTTAATGAATTTGATTCGTTCCTTTATTGCTTCAAGTGACTTGAGCAGTCCTTCCACACCGAGCGTATTGGATGTATCCACCAGATTAAAGTGACCAAGCTTTCTTTGAGGCTTTGATTCTTCTTTTCCATACATCTTGAGGTAAAGATTTTCTGCACCAAAGTCAGAGATTTTGTACTTGCCTGAAAACTCATCCGTTCCTAAAATATTATACATAATTGTTGGATGTACTAGTGTGGTCTCGCCAAGCTTGAGTCCTAATATTGCTCTGAGATGCTGCTCGAATTGGGATGTCTTACTTGATTGTAATGTGTGATGGCCTGAATTGTGGACACGTGGTGCAATCTCGTTTATTATGACTCGATCGTCTTTTGTGACGAACATTTCTATTCCAAAGACACCAGCACCGTGAAGAACATCCATGGTGTCGTGTGCTATTTTCTCTGCTTGCCTGGCAATGTTTTCTGATACGCGGGCAGGAGCAATCGTTATTTTTAGAATATTGTTCTCATGTATGTTTTCCACAACTGGATACGTAGCAATATGCCCATTGGTGTTTCGTGCCGCAATTACAGATACTTCCATTTTAAAATCAACAAATTTTTCCAACATGAGTGATTTTCCAGGGAAATTACTGTATGCTGTTTCCAAGTCGTTTTGTGATCTTATTTTGTAATTTCCTCTGCCGTCATAAGCGTCGCGCCTTGCCTTGAGAAGTGCTGGATAGCCAAATTGTTTTATTTTTTCTTTTAGATCATCAAGTGATTTTATTTCCACAAAATCTGTTACTGGGATTTTGTTTTGTGCAAGAAATGATTTTTGCAAAAACTTATCTTGGATTATTCGCAAAGTTTCTGGCGATGGGTTTATCGTGGTTTTTGATTCTGCTTGCTTGAGAACCTCACTATTGCCGGATTCTATTTCATATGTGAGAATGTCTACTTTGTCTGCTAACTCAAAAATAGCACCCTCATCCTTAAAATCAGCTACAATTTGCTTTGCTCCTACCTTTGCGGCAGGGCAATTAGGTGTTGGATCAAGCACAATTACATCTGAGATGTATTCTGGCATATTTTTTGCAGCCTCGGTTATCATCATTCCTAGCTGTCCTCCACCAATTAACCCCAAGACTTTCATCATTTGTTGGCATGATACTTGTACTAAAAATGGTTACGTCAAAATCAGATATTGTTAAAAGCATCATAGTTATCTTCAGATTTGATGTTGCCAAAAAAACCCCTGGTTGGAATAATCATGGGTTCTAGTTCGGATAGCAAAATTATGCATAATGCGGCAAAAATACTGGATGATTTTGGAATCCCCCATGAAGATCAAATTGTGTCTGCGCACCGCACTCCGACAAGACTGGAAGAATATGCAAAACATGCGGAAAAAAATCAACTCCGTGTAATTATAGCTGGTGCTGGCGGCTCTGCTCATTTGCCGGGAATGATTGCATCACATACTATTATCCCAGTAATTGGAGTTCCAATAATGGTGTACAATGACAAGTCGGAAAAAAAATCCGAGTTTAAATTTTCGGCATTTGGTGGAATGGATTCGCTACTTTCCATAGTGGAGATGCCAAATGGCTCACCTGTTGCCACAGTTGGAGTCAACAAGGCTGCAAATGCCGGATTATATGCAGTAAAGATTTTGGCAACAGAGTTCGCCGAGCTGCGGCCAAAACTCAAAAAATTCAAAGAAAAACAACACAACTCCGTTCTAGCAGAATCTGATGAATTAAAAAAGTCAGGACTGGTAAAGTTTGTTGCAAAAAAATTCAAGTAAGCAACTTGAATTGAATGTTCTTTGATTTTAGATGCGCGATTAGCTTTTGTGCATGCTCCCTTCCCTCTGTTTCTAGGCTTAGTGTTACGCCTGCTGTTCCGGCATCGATTTCTGAGCTGAGTCTGTCGTGTGTTACCTCTACTATATTCACAGAAAGTGACGCAATCTCATCTACTACTTCCTTTAGTGCGCCTGGCTTGTCTTTGAGCAAGATGAATATCTTGACTAGCCTGCTCATGGCTGCAAGGCCCTTGGATACAATTTGGCCTAACAAGTACATGTCTACGTTTCCGCCGCCCATGATTGGCACGACTTTTTTGTTTGGCGATGGCTTGGCATAAAGCAGATACGCCAGTGAAACTACTCCTGCTGGCTCTACTACCATTTTTGCACGCTCCATTAGCAAAAACATTGTCTTTACTATTTGGGTGTCATCAACAGTTACAATATCATCAATTAACTCAGTGATTATTCTAAACGTGTTTTTGCCAGGCATTTTAACGGCAATTCCATCCGCAATTGTTCTTGCGCCTTTTACTGCCTGCAGTCTGTTTGCCTTGACGGAATTTTTCATTGCAGGAAATGCCTTTGACTCTACACCAATTACTTTGATGTTTGGCTTTTTACTCTTTACCGCAATTAGGACTCCTGCAGCCAGACCTCCTCCGCCAATTGGGACGTAGATTTCATCTACGTCTGGCAAATCTTCTAGTATTTCAAGACCGATTGCTCCATTTGCTGCTATGATTTGTGGATCATCAAATGCATGAATTATTTTTGCGCCTGTCTTTTTTGATATCTGCTGTGCCTTTGCCCACGATTCGTCATAGTTGATTCCATCTAGGATCACCTTGGCTCCATAACCGCGAGTTGCTGCAACCTTGGCAGGCGATGCAGTAACTGGCATTACAATAGTGCAGGGAATTTTTTCAAGCTTGGATGCATAGGCTACTCCTTGCGCATGATTCCCAGCAGAGGCTGCAATGACTCCATGCTTTTTTTCGTCTGGCGACATTGAGCGAATCTTTGCATATGGCCCCCTTAGTTTGAATGAGCCAGTTTTTTGCGTAAATTCAGCTTTGAGGTAAACCTTGGAGCCGGACATTTTGCTAAATGTCTCTGAATAATACAGGGGAGTTTTGCGAATGATGTTGTTGTAGGAATTTCTAATCTTTACAATGTCTTCGTATTTTGGATTCAATAGAATAGCTCGACTGCTCCTTGGTATATTTAATTTCGCGTACAAATTCTTGACAAGTTGCAAAAATCATCTGGGGCTGGCACCTAGAATTTACGCACAAAAATGCCCATAGATCTTAAATACGCATACGATGATCGTACATAGTTAGTCAAAGGAACGTTCTCCCCTTGAACTATGTTCTAGTTCATTGTTCCTTTGGCTATTTGTTATTACAAACACAACTTATGATATAAAATTTCTCAATTTTGTAATGATTTTATGATGTCATCTAAGACATGGATTATCTCTTGTTTTGTTTCATTCGTGATCCTTTTTGGATCAAAGATTGATTCTTTTTTCTTGTTTTTCACAAAATCTAAATCAAATGTACAAACACACCCTTCCTCGCCTGTGACTAGTCTGTTCTCGTCAATTAGTACTGATGTTGTGGTGTATGCTTCAATTAGGAGATTATCCAGTTCCTTGAAGAGTTCTTTTTTTCTCTGGTCTTTTGCCTTAAAGTCATAGTCTGTCTTTTTGCCGGTCTCTGTCGATATTTCATCTCGCATCTTATCATTTTCAAATAACACCTCGAATAGTTTCTGCTCGCCTAGGTCCCGATAACCCATCTTTTCTAATCTTTCACGTATCATGGAATCGGTAAGCTCTGCAAGCTCTTTTTCCTTGTTTATGGTATTGTCCATGATTTCTGCCAGCTCTTTTTGGATATTTTGGACCTTGATGTCTGGCTTGTAATATAATAATGCGTGATATTGTAATGCCATGTGCCATAGAATGGTATAGTTTTTGATCTGACATTCCAGCTTTACGAAAATTCTCCTTAGATCTTCATCTGATGTACTGGTGATTCCTTGGCTTTTCCATTTTGGGGATTTTACCAGTATGGAATTATAGTATTTGCCTACTGCTTCTGGATCAAACGTGTTCTGATCAGTAACCGTGGTGTCGCCAAGCATTACCTTGACTGGTGTTGGCTTGACTAGGCCTTCGATGCTTTTTTGGTACAATTGGCTTATTTGCTGAGATTTTAGAGCCAGACTCTCAAAAAACTCGTCGGTACTCTTGCTGCCTAGGCGCACAAAAACAAGGGATGGTTTGAGCCTAAAAATCCTAATGCTCTGTAGCATTGATTTGTACCAATCTCTTAAATACAAAATCGCCTTAATTTTCGTTGAAGTTGGCGCTAAGCAGAATTCTATGCACAAATTGTAATGTGGAGGTAGTCCAGTATTATGATGATGCTTATAAGGGAAGAAGGGCAAAATGTCCAATTTGCTCGGTTAGCTTTCCACTAGAATAGGGTGAAAAATTGAGCAGTACAGAAAAAAAACCCCAAGCAGACAAGCCGGCTCCAAAAAAGGCCAAAAAAGACTTTAGCGTAATTGACATGATGCTATCAAAGTCATCTGAAAGAGTAGTGGACTCTGAGACATTAATCAAAGAAACACAAAACCGAGTCTGGCGTGCACTAAAAAGTGGATACGAGTATTCGCCGCAAGAAGACGAATCTGACTCATTTCTGAGAAAACACGTTTTTTCTAGAATGAAAATGGTAGTGATATACGTGGACCTAGTTGGCTCTACTCAAATAACACTGGATCTGCCAGAAGACAAAGTAGCTATAATTATCACCTGTTTTGCCCAAGAAATGGCGCAGACAATTCGTCACCATGGGGGATATGTCCTAAAATTTGTAGGCGATGCAGTAATTGGATATTTCCCAGCAGAGGAAAACCAACTCCAGCCGGCAGACAATGCTGTGATGTGTGCTAAATCCATGCTTTCAGTAATCCAAAAAGGCATCAACCCAATTCTGAACCAATACGACTATCCTGACTTGTCAATCAAGGTTGGCATTGACTATGGTGAAAACATGATAGTAAGATATGGTTCTGATGCCAAAAAATCACACGTAGACATTTTGGGCCCAGTAATGAACATTGCATCGAAAATCCAATCAATGGCAAAGCCAAACCAAATTCTAATTGGCGATGATGTCTATGCCAGAGTACACCCCACAATCCAAGGTGGATTTGAAAAGGCAGTCTGGAAGAACAACGAATGGAAATATCATAGAGACGACGGCAATCTGTATCCTGTCTGGATTCACATTGACTAGACTGTGAACTTGTCGGGGCACTCGATGTGCTCATAATGATGGTCTGTGAATTTTTCCTGAACTACATACATTACAATTTTGTGTAGTTCTCCCATGCTGATGTTTTTTTTGCACTTGATGCAGTGCTTGAGTTTCATGTAATGGGGCTGCGATCTCTGATCGCTATAAGGATCTGCGATCAGCTCAATTTGATAAAAAATGACTTGGGCTTGACTTGTTTGCTTATTTTGTGCGTAATGCCAAAGCAAAAATACTGTTCCAGAATATGCAAAACCATGGATGCGACAGAGGTTCGAGCCTTTATGGAAATGCACGGCTATCCTTTTGGATTCAGCCTCAGCCCGTTTGCACAGCTTCGTTATCCGCCTGGGCTTGCAGAACCTACCAGTCCAACTAGGCTCAAGGAAAAAATGATTGCAGAAAATTCCACATTCACCGGCAAAATAAACGAGTTTAATCGAATGTACCTAAAGCATGCATCTGGATTACTGGACATGAGTGCGTCCATGTTTGCACCAGGACACCAGATGGCTCACAAGCTTGCCTCTGACTATTCTACAAAAGACGAACTCGAAAAACTCAGACTGGAAAACGCTGAGCTCAAAAAGAGAATAGAATCATTCAAGAACAAAAAAGTCTAGAGACAAACTCTTTTTAACATTGATTACATGATACTGTGTAATGAGCAAGACGCCAGAACAAAAATGGAAAGAATCTATAATTCAGTACAGAAAAAACTGTCAGAAAATCATTAATCTGTCAAAATCTATCCGTTACGCCGGCGTGATTAATGAATTTGGCAGGACACTAACTGGAATAATAAAGCCCGGACTCAAGCCACTGCTAAATCCAGAAGCTGCAAAAAACGAATTCTTCATTATATCGAATTTAATGACATTGCGCAACACCCAGTCAAAGGCATTTGGCCCACTAGATGTTGCAACGATTCGCCACAAAAACGCAACCATAATCTGTATTCCAAGCGGCAAAGTAGTGTACTACATTGCCATTAATCCTAACGTAAAGTCTGCATTTGATATTGCAAGAAAAGTAAAAAGTATAGTTTAGGCCGGAGCGAATCCGTGATAGCCTTTTGATTGTTGTTGTGAGTCTGCGAATTTTGGCTCAAAGAGCGATACCATGTATCCGTCTGGGTCGAGCACTATTGCGTTTTTGCCTGCCTCTCTATCCATAACATCCCGGTGAATTCGAACTCCTCGTGACTTTAGCTCATCTAGTGCTGATTTTAGGTCGCCGACCAAAAATCCAACCACAATTCCGCTCTCCAAGCTATTAGCAGAATGATCAGCCGTGATTGCCGATGGATGCAAGCTAAGCAGTGCGCCTGTTTGTCCTAGGTCCACCCAAGTACGTCTCTGGTTTTTTATTGGCAGCCCAAGCAATTCGTGGTAAAACGCAGTTGACTTGTCAAGGTCTTTTACTGCCAAAATTACGTTTCCTACGCGCTTTATGTTCACAGAATTGTTATGCGGTACAGTGTTTTATGCTTTATTGTATTTCCATCATGGTTTCGGTTCGCTCAACACCTGGAATCATCTGGATTTTTGTGGTGATTTCGCGAATTTGCGCCAGATCGTCGACTTTGACAAATGCCACTGCGTCAAACTGGCCTGAAATTGGAAATGAATTGTACACGTATTGTATCTTGCCTAACTTTGCGGCAATTAGCTTTTTTGGCGACTTGACCAATATGATTGCCTTTACCATCCCATGTTTACCTCCACTTCGATTAGGGTCTCGGTTGTGACAATTTCCTTGATCTTTTTGAAGTCAATTACAATATTGTTGATTTCATCTATTGTGCCTTGTAACAGAACACAAATGTCTGCCCTGCCAGTCACCGGCAAAATCTCTTTGAGCAGCTTGCGCTTTTTGCGCAATGATTCCATGACCTTGTCTGTTTTGCCGGGCTTGATTGTAATCAGACAGACTGCTCTCATTGTACTATATTGGAATGGTTTGCGAATAAAGTTTTAGTCTTCGACTTCTTGGGATCGTGCTTCTTCGAGGTATGCTTTTCGCGCTTCTAGCTCGGCCTCCTTGTCCTCTTCGAATTCCTCATCAATTATGACTAGGCCATCATCTGCTAGCGGTGCTTGCTTTTTTGGTTTTGCCTTTTTTGCTGGTTTTTCTTTTTTTGCAGGTGTGGTCTTTGCCTTTTTCTTTTCTTCTTTTGCTGGTTTTTTAGCTGCTTTTTTTGCCAAGTTAACTTTCTGAAGAGGTCATTGCCGTGTATTAAAACATTACTTACTTTTTCGATTTCCATCATTTTTGTGGATTAGACTCGATCACGAATTTGTACAAAATCTGATCTGTTTTTATGAAAAATTTTCTAAAGCAAAAATAACTATTTGCACATGGATTTCATCCATTCTTGGCCTGCCTTTGCGATTTCTTCTGGAGTCATGTCCTTAGTGTGAGTCGCAACGGTCCAGTTGTGGCCAAATGGATCTTCAATGTTTCCCATCCTGTCTCCCCAAAACGCATCCATTGGCGGCATTTTTATTTTGGCGCCGTTTTCTGCTGCCTTTTTGAGGGTGTTATCTACGTTGTTTACGTAAAGGTAGATTCCACTGCTTGAGCCGCCTACTGATTGGGGAGACATGCAACCCATTTGCGGCATTTCATCATTTAACATTATGATCGAGTCGCCAATCTTTACTTCTGCATGCATGACTGATTTTCCATCCGGACCTGTCATTTTGAATAATTCTTGTGCGCCAAAGACTTTATTGTAAAAGTCGATTGCCGCAATTGAGTTTTTGACAGTAAGACACATCGTTGCAGTATGCATTCCGTGTGGTGGATTTTCCATGTTGGGAGAATATCCTACTATATAATTAAGGATTCTTCCAAGTTATCGTAACATTTGTTGATTATGGATGAAACGCTTATGCTAGAGTTTGTCTCTAGTATCTCCTTTGATTGAATTTGAGCAATTTTGTGAATAGGTCGTCATCAATTAGTATGGTGGTTCTTCGCGCCATGACTTGGTGCAAAAATTATGCTGTTATGTTGTTTTATGAATCTGAAAAAAGATGTGCCAAGGGTGTGCCTGGAGCTAAAACTTTCTTACCCTACTCCTATTTTGTTAATGATTTTAAAAGAAAGAAACTAGGTTTTTTCCCAATAATGGAGGCGTTCCCCCGCTAAATTCACAGGCAATTAAAATTTTCATAGCAAACCGAACAACCAGACCCTCGGGCCATTCTGACCCCTATAATGATAAATTTTTTCACCATATAATAAACTACGAATTACGATCATGAATCGTTTCCCTTTATCAGTTATCATGGTTTCATTATCGATAAGATTCATTTGACGTAAATGGTTAATTGCCTAGTATATCCAGTAACGCCCCCTTGTAGTTCAATGCATAAACATTGTCCGGCTCTATCTTCAAGACTCTGTCAAAGTATGTGATTGCCTCCCGGTATTTGCCTAGATTACCCAGTGCCGCCCCCTTGTTGTTCAATGCAGAAACCTTGTCCGGGTCTATCTTCAAGGCCCTGTCAAAGTATGTGATTGCCTCCCGGTGTTTGCCTAGATTACCCAGTGCCATCCCCTTGTTGTTCAATGCATAAACATTGTCCGGGTCTATCTTCAAGACTCTGTCAAAGTATGTGATTGCCTCCCGGTATTTGCCTAGATTATCCAGTGCCAACCCCTTGTTGTTCAATGCATAAACATTGTCCGGCTCTATCTTCAAGACTCTGTCATAGTATGTGATTGCCTCCTGGTATTTGCCTAGATTAACCAGTGCCAACCCCTTGTTGTTCAATGCATCAACATAGTCCGGCTCTATCTTCAAGGCCATGTCATAGTATGTGATTGCCTCCTGGTATTTGCCTAGATCATCCAGTGCCAACCCCTTGTTGTTCAATACATCAACATAGTCCGGGTCTATCTTCAAGGCCCTGTCAAAGTATGTGATTGCCTCCCGGTGTTTGCCTAGATCATCCAGTGCCACCCCCTTGTTGTTCAATGCATAAACATTGTCCGGCTCTATCTTCAAGGCCCTGTCATAGTATGTGATTGCCTCCCGGTGTTTGCCTAGATTAACCAGTGCCACCCCCTTGCTGTTCAATGCATCAACATAGTCCGGCTCTATCTTCAAGGCCCTGTCAAAGTATGTGATTGCCTCCAGGTATTTGCCTAGATTAACCAGTGCCACCCCCTTGTTGTTCAATGCAGAAACATAGTCCGGCTCTATCTTCAAGACTCTGTCAAAGTATGTGATTGCCTCCCGGTGTTTGCCTAGATTACCCAGTGCCATCCCCTTGTTGTTCAATGCATAAACATCGTCCGGCTCTATCTTCAAGACTCTGTCAAAGTATGTGATTGCCTCCCGGTATTTGCCTAGATTATCCAGTGCCAACCCCTTGCTGTTCAATGCATCAACATCGTCCGGCTCTATCTTCAAGACTCTGTCAAAGTATGTGATTGCCTCCCGGTATTTGCCAGAAAGATAACTCTCCTTGGCTTTAGCCATTAGTGATTCAATACCTTCCTTCCCATTTACCGGAGGCGGATTTGTTATGAAAATCATACAAAAAAGTAGTATCGTTATTCCCAGAATACTGATACTATGAAGTCTAACCAATTCTGGTGATATTTGTAGCATAATTTGTTAAAAAGTTTTCTGAAATTTAATTAACAAAAATTTTATCTAGAATTACACTTTAGTGTAATAGTGGTTGATTTGGTTCGTCCATTCAGTTCAATCAATAAAAAATTCGATAACTTTAGATATTCATAATTGAATAACCAACATGCTTAAGCCGATAGGTTTGGGTCTAGGTTTTTCATTTGTACTTGTTATCATATTCCTAATATCCTCAGGAATAACAAACCCAAAACCTACAATTGACA
>VHBK01000018.1 GCA_016872015.1 Nitrososphaerota archaeon | reverse complement strand
CAGTGATTACCTGGGTTTCATCAATGATTTCGCCATCCTTGTTCTTTAGCTGGACTTTTTCTGAGACATCAGTAAACCACATGCTTTGGTAAGAATAGACCAGGAACTGGCCTGGCTTTATCATTGCTCCAACTGGCAGAGTCATTGTCTTTTTTGTAACAGTAGTTGATGCAATTTTCCATCCGCCAATGTCCACGGTTTCATCTGTTGGGTTGTACAGCTCGACCCATTCTGAAACGGACTTGGAGTCATCACCTGCGGGGTTAGTGTCAATTTCATTAATTACAACATGGTCTGCCAAATCATCTGTACCATACGATACTCCGATTATTCCAACGAATAGTAAAGCTGCAAATACGCCAGCTAGGGGCAAAGTCCTCATTTTTTCTACCTATGTAATTTCGAGCCCGATATCATTTTAGATCTAAATTGAGCAAAAGTTGAGCAAGTGGTCAATGGGGGGTGCATTTTAGCCATTTTTGGCTTTGATTGCTAAAAA
Organism: Nitrososphaerota archaeon; assembly: GCA_016872015.1. Taxonomy (GTDB): domain Archaea; phylum Thermoproteota; class Nitrososphaeria; order Nitrososphaerales; family Nitrosopumilaceae; genus Nitrosotenuis. The sequence continues at coordinate 28,018 of VHBK01000018.1, read as the reverse complement.
AGAATGCGTATGATTCCTATTTGATATCATCACAGTTTGGGCACTTGCCTTCAGTGATTTTTGCCCCGCAATGAGCACAGATTCCCTCTGGGATTTCCTGTCGGATTTTGAGATTTTTTCGCCCCACATACGCCTTGATTCCAATGTATATTGCAACTGCAATCAATACCGAATAGATTAGAGGAAGGCCTGCGCCAAGAAGGCCAATCATGAAAAGCAAAATTCCGGCAATTAAAATCCACTCGCGTTTTGCGCCCAACAATCCAATACAAGAAAATCTCAATTAAAAATGATTAGTAAAAGTGGGATCGGCCGGATTTGAACCGACGACCTCAGGTACCCAAAACCCGAATCATACCAAGCTAGACCACGATCCCGCTTGTGTGTGCAAATTTTTTGCCCCAATTTAAGAGTATGATTTTAAATAACTATTCTAGTCCAGTGCAACTATTGCAATTAGACGATTACATTAAGGCAGGCAAAATAGCGTCCGAGGTTCGCGAGCTTGCAAGGGCCAAGGATTGGGTTGGAAAAACACTTTACGAAATCTGCGAAACAGTGGAATCTGAAATTCAGTCCCGCGGAGGAAAATGCGCATTTCCAGTAAACGCAAGTCTAAATGAGATTGCAGCTCACTATACCGCAGAGCCAAACGATCCCAAAATTTTGACCAGTTCAGACTTGGTCAAAATAGATCTTGGAGTTCAGATAAACGGATACATTGCAGACACTGCAGTATCTGTGTCTTATGATCCCCAGTCTGCAATATTGGTAGAAACAGCAGAAGAAGCACTCAAGGCCGCAATGGCAATGGTGAAGGAGGGAATCAAGTCAAGCGAAATTGGAAAGACAATACAAAAAACAGTAATGCAGTACAACCTCAAGCCAATTGCAAATCTGTCAGGCCACTCTTTAGAGCAATACACAATTCATGCGGGAAAATCAATTCCAAACATGTGGTCAATTGGCTCTTTTGCACTGTCTACAAAAGAAGCATATGCATGTGAGCCATTTGTCACCACGTCAAGGGGACTTGGCTTTGTCAGGGAGGGAAAGACAAAGAACATTTTCGGCCTAGTCTCGCGCAAAAAGACAAAGAACGAAAATGCAAACAAGCTAGTCGACTTTATCTGGGATAATTTCAATACACTGCCATTTGCCCTCAGATGGATAACAAAGTCATACGAGGAAAAAGAGGCAAGAACACTACTTGAGGAACTCATAAAAAACAAAATTGTCCGCGCATATCCAGTTCTCAATGAGGCAAACGGTCAACGCGTAGCGCAGGCAGAACACACATTCATTCCCACTGCGACTGGCGCAATAATCACTACTCTATAGATTGTCCAAAAATCTTTGAAATACTAGTTGGAATTTTGCAGGATGTACATTCTGGAGCAGGTGCAAAAAGACAGTCTCCTTCCCGGAATTTCCTTTTGGTTTCCTTTTTGCAAGACGGGCATTTTTCTATAGTAAATGCAATTAGAGGTTTTTCTTTTTTTGAGAACATTATTGCGGCACTCCTAATGTGTTGCCAACGCCCACAACCAATACAGATTGTCCAGACTTTGTGTTTTCTTTAATCATTGTGTGTACTTGAGATTCCACTTCGTCTGCCTTGTCTGCAATTTCTTTGGTCATCAGTGTGATTGCTTCCTTGATTGACTGTTTTATGACAATTGCATAAACTGGAATGTTGTGTTTTGTTGCTACTTCTTCTATTTGGAATCGGTCTGTTCCAATTCCACCAATTGCCGCTCCAAAGCCTTGCGCCACAGTACCAGAGGTTTCCCCTTCCAGTTTGAGCCCGGCGTCAACCATGATTATTAGGTCAGGCTTTTTTTCTGCAACCAGAATCTCTACTGCATCGCCTGGCCTGCCCACAGTTGCAGAAGGACCTTCTGCCTTGAGCAGTACTAGTTTTCTTCCCTCAAAGTCAGACTCTGCATAAACTGTTTCTATGCCGACTGGTTTTTTTTCTGATTTAAGCATCATTTTGCCTATCACCATTGGGCCAATTCCATCACCAAGTGGTTGGCCTGCTTTTAGAGCGGAAACTGCTCCCTTGAGTGCCTCTGCCTGCTCCATGATAAATGGAAGCATCATTTGTAGTGGCAAAATAAGAGGAAAATTGTTTTGCTTTTTTGCAGTAAGGAAAAGATGCCTCACTATTTTGTGCAACAGATTCAGCGACGTTACAACTTCCAATAGATTTTGGATTTTGCTTGCCTCAAGCGATGTGAGGTTTTGCGCAAGTGACAAAACTTGGACTCTGGTGTAATCCTCTCGAGAGCGCAGTAGGTGCTTTATTTTCGGCATTATTCCATTTGGGTCAATGTCCACCGGCATTATTGTAAAATACTCCAGATAGCCATCGATTTTCTTTGTAACGTCACCTGATGACTGTTTTTGCAAATAGTCTAGTAGTTCTTTTCTTGTTTCTTCTTTGTATCTGCTTAGCTTTTCGATTCCCTTGTTTATCTCGCCAGATGTCACCATTAGCTGAATTCTCTGGCCGTAAAAGACAAAGATCACAATCGGCACGATCCAGATCAGCCACATTATTGGATTTGAGGAATCACTGTTGCTGCCAAACAGGTTGTCGACTGAAAATATCTCGGTATAGTTCAATTACACTGCAAGCCCCCGGTTTGCCAAATTAATGGATTTGTGTAGGGCAAGCATGGAATCTGCTAAATTTCAAAGAAATTGGCTGCCGGGTTAACAAATAGAAAGTGCTCTTTATATAGCCTAGATAAGTCAACTGCTAACGTATGCCACAAACAAAGCCGATAGTAAGCATCGAAAATGTAGTTGCTTCTGCTTCAGTGGATCAGAAAATGGACCTAAACGAGATTACTCGTAATTTTCCAGATGTAGAATATCATCCGGACCAGTTTCCAGGACTTGTCTTTAGACTAAAGAGTCCCAAGACTGCAACTCTGATTTTTACATCAGGCAAGATGGTCTGTACTGGCGCAAAATCTGAAGAGATGGCACGAAGTGCGGTAAAGTCGGTTGTTCAAAAGCTCAGAAAAGGCGGCATCAAAGTCAAAAAGGACGCAGTGGTGGATATCCAAAACATTGTTGCATCAATTAACTTGGGTGGAAAAATTCACCTCGAGCAAGCAGCAAGAACCCTACCAAGAAGCATGTACGAGCCAGAACAATTTCCAGGTCTGATTCACCGAATGCTTGACCCAAAAACAGTAATCCTGCTTTTCTCATCAGGAAAGCTGGTATGCACTGGAGCCAAAAAAGAGCCAGATGTGTACCGTTCTGTTAACAACCTGCATTCGTTGCTTGAAGAAAAGAACCTAATGATCTACGACTAGATCTTTTATTTTATTTTAGTTCCCAGCGGCACTGATTCATCCACTGTCAGCCAAAATGGCTTTTCATCTAGATCAGCTGCCAAAAGCATTGCGTTTGATTCTACGCCGCCAACTGTCTTTGGTTCCAGATTTGTAATTGCAATTACTGTTTTTCCCACCATTTCTTCTGGGGTGAAATATTGCGCACCACCAATTATGAGGCTTCTAGTTTCCCCGCCGAGGTCAATTGTGCCCTTTATTATCTTGGTTTTTCCTGGGATCTTCTCCGTTGCGGTGATTTTTGCCACCCTTATGTCTAGCTTGACAAAGTCGTCATATGTTATGCTCATAGAAATGGGTTTTTGGCAGCGCTTAAAATGAATTTCGAAGTCTAGGCGTAGTTTTGTAAAACAATCTTTGGCAGATTGGCAATATTGCCACACAGTTAATTTATCTGAAAAGAATTCACAAAATCCGTATGGGTCAGTTCTTTACAGACGACATCGACTCACTTCTAAAGTCGGGCCACGGAGACTCTACCCGCCTATCCAAAATAAGGGAGGAATTTGTTCGCACTAAACTAGTATCACTTGATGATAGAAAATACGTGGAAGGCTTGCTTGCAAGATATTCACAGCCTGCCGAGGTAAAACAGGAAAAGCCAAAAGAATCCCGCATAGTTCCACCTCCACCGCCACCAAGAAACCCGCCAACATTACTAGAGGTAAAACAAAAACCAAAAAAGGAAGAATCCATACCAAAACTAGAAGGCAACAAGACGAAGCTACGAAATGTTGTAATTGCTGTTTGCGCCACAGTGTTTGCTGTTCTGGTAGTATCGTTTGTTGCAATGAATCAGGATTTGGAAACTGGAATCAGTCCGCCAAGTGTTGCCAAAGCACTGGAGCTGGACGCCACATCATATGTCAGAGGTGATTTAATTTCAATTTCCGGCAAGACCAAAGAGGCAACAAGCATTGCGACACTGTCCATTACAAATCCAGCAGGGACACAAATCTGGAGTGAGACAGTAACTGTCAAGCCAAGCGGTGCATTTGCCACACTTGCAATTGCTGGCGGAGAGGGATGGGACCAATCCGGAACATATACCGTTTCTGTGTCATATTCTGGCAATTCCGAGAGTGTCACATTTAGTTTTGATCCCAGCTAATCAAGACTAATATTTGCGAATCCAAAAATCACACCATGGCAACAATAGAGGCCACAGTTACAATTAATGCACCAGCAGACAAGGTCTGGGATGTGGTCTCTGATCTAGATGGCGAGTCGAAATTCTGGAAGGGAACAAAATCGGTGCGAAACATCTCAAAGGAAGGCAACACAATACAACGCGAAGTAACAATTGCATTCAGGGATTCCAAATGCATGCAGACAGTAACACTGCAGCCAAAACAGAGAATCTTGGCCACATTCACAGAAGGCATCATAAACGGAACAAAGACAGTCCAGCTAATACCGGAAGGAGAAAAGACAAAGCTAGAGGCAATCTGGGACATCAAAATGACTGGTATGCTAGGTATGTTCACAGGCATGGTCAAAAAGCACATCAAAAGCGGGACTGAGCAAGCACTGGAAGCAATCAAGCAAGAAATCGAAAAATCATGATTTTAGATCTAGTAAATTACGCCTTTGTAGCAATCCTAGTCGGAATTTGCTTTGCATGGGTTGTGCTGATAAGATCCATGGCAGACTCGTTCAGACACACTCCAGTTTTGGATAAATTCGATGCAAGACCGCACGACACACCGCGTGTCTCAATAATACTTCCTGCAAGAAACGAGGAAGGATTCATTGCAAAATGCCTTGATTCCCTAATATCGCAGGATTACACCAATTATGAAATAATAGCAATTGATGATTCTTCAGAAGATTCTACTGGAGAAATAATTTCAAAATATGCAGAGAAAAATTCCAAGGTCATTCATGTCTCTGCTGGACCAAAACCGGAAGGATGGATGGGGAAAAACTGGGCCTGCACGGAAGGCTACAAAAAGGCAACAGGTCAATTATTACTATTCACAGACGCAGACACTAAATTTGAGAAAAACGTAATGTCTTTGGCAGTCTCGCATCTGGAATCTGCGGGCCTAGATGCATTGACTGTAATTCCAAAGATGATCTGCCTTGATATTTGGACTAAAATCACATTGCCTGTGATTTCGACATTTTTGCACACACGGTTTTCTGCAATACGGGTAAACGATCCTACAAAAAAGACTGGCTACTTTTTTGGTAGCTTTTTCATTATTCGAAAAACAACGTACGATTCCGTTGGAACCCATGAGGGAGTAAAGCACGAAATAATAGAAGATGGTGCACTGGGTAAAAAAGTCAAGGAAGGAGGATTCAGAATGAAGATGGTTAGAGGCGACCACCTAATTGAGGCGGTTTGGGCTCGCGACTGGTCCACATTATGGAATGCGCTCAAGCGGTTGATGATTCCGCTCTTTTTGCAGAACGGCAAAATCGCAGTAGGAATATTCTTTGCAGTGTTGTTCTTGCTCTTTATGCCGTACGTGTTTTTGGCATATTCCATTCCATTTGCGACTAGTTCTGCTTCGTTTTCTGCTGTTTTTGCCTCATCTGCAGTCTCGTCCGCATTGTTGTTTTCAGCATGTGTTGTTGATGCTCGAGCACTGCAAATCAAGATGCGCCATGCAATTTGCGCGCCACTTGGAAGTCTAGTGGTGGTCGGAGGATTTTTGGTAGGCCTCATCCAGGCAAAAAGAAGCTCTGCAGTGTCATGGCGTGGAAGAACTTATTCCATGAAAGACCACAGTCCTGACTTTATCAATGTCTAGGCAAAGATTATAGGCGCACCAGAAAGAACCGAGTCATTGAGCAAATCAACTGTAATTTTGGGAGGATTGCTTGCAACAGTGATTGTTCTGGTGTCATATAGCATTTTTCTAAATCCTCCAAACCAAATTCCCACAATAGAAGACATTTCTGAGAATACAAAAAATTCAGTAATTGCCCAAGACAAAAAAGACCTATCACTAGTAGAAATATTTGAGAAAAGTGAGGCAGGAGTTGTGCGACTAAACGTAAAGAGGCCTGCAAATGATGCACGTGGAATAGGTGGAGTCGGCTCTGGCTTTGTCTATGATTCCCAAGGATATATCATAACAAATGACCATGTTGTACAGAATGCGGAAAAAATCACGGTCACATTTTTGGACGGCCGATCATACAAGGCAAAAGTGATTGGCCAGGATCTCTACACGGACTTGGCAGTAGTCAAGGTAAATGCAAGCTCTGATGTTTTGGTGCAATTGCCAGTCGGGGACTCGTCAAAGCTTCGAGTAGGCGAGCCAATTGCGGCAATAGGAAACCCGTTTGGATTATCAGGCTCTATGAGCTCAGGCATTGTAAGCCAGGTCGGAAGACTGTTGCCATCGCAGGATAGGGGATTCCAAATTCCAGACATCATACAGACAGATGCGGCAATAAACCCGGGAAACTCTGGTGGACCTCTCCTTAACATGCGAGGTGAAGTGGTCGGAATCAATACCGCCATACAATCCGAATCTGGCGACTTTGCGGGAGTTGGGTTTGCAATACCCTCAAACACTGTCCAAAAAATCATTCCAGTCTTGATAGAAAACAAGACATACCATCATCCATGGGTTGGAATTTCTGGACGAGACATTGACCCAGACTTGGCAGATGTTCTAAGTCTCAAAGATGCCCGTGGATTTTTGATAATCAACGTACTAGATGACAGCCCTGCACAAAAGGCAGGCCTTCGCGGAACCACGGAAACAAAAGAAGTGGACGGGGTTCGATACCAAATCGGCGGCGACGTAGTACTGGGAGTAGATTCCAAGACTGTCAGAAAAATTGATGACATTCTGATTCACTTGCAGCGAGAAAAGAAAGTCGGAGACGAAATGGTTTTGCAGATTTTGCGGGACGGCAAAGTAACAGACATTGTAATAACACTGCACGAGAGGCCATCAGGTGCACTTTCGCTAAACGGCACAAGTGCAACAAACTCCACTCAAAGATAAATACAACAACCAAAGATTAGCCTTGTTGAGTGATCTGGTGCTGGCATGCGAGCCGCTAAATCATGTCCTAGAAGGAAAAGAGATTTCAAAAAAACAGGCCTACGAGATTTTTGACCACATTAAGAATGACAATACAGAACTATACAAGACTGCAAATATTCTTCGAAACAAGTACAAATCCAACAATGTTACATTTTCAAAAAAGGCATTTTTCAATTTGGTGAATCTGTGCAGAGATGTCTGCGGATACTGCACGTACAAGGCAGAGCCAGGCGAGCAGAAATTATCTCTGATGAGCAAAAAAAATGTGCGCGAGCTGGCAGAATTGGCAAAAAAATACCATTGCATTGAAGCACTGTTTGTGACGGGCGAGCGGCCAGAAGAAAAGTACAGCCTAGCAAGGGAATGGCTCAAAGAAAACGGATTTGCAAGCACAGCCGAATATTTGGTTCATGCATCCGAAATCGCACTAGAATCAGGCCTGTTCCCTCATACAAATGCAGGAAACCTCACAAAATCTGAAATCAATTCACTCAAAAAGACAAACGTAAGCATGGGGCTGATGCTGGAAAATTCCAGTGAAAGACTAACAGAGAGAAAAATGCCGCACATCTTGGCGCCAAGCAAAAGCCCCAAGGCAAGGCTCCAAGTATTGGAAAATGCGGGTGAGCTTGCAATGCCGATGACTACTGGAATACTGGTCGGAATCAGCGAGACGCCATACGAAATAATTGATTCATTATTTGCAATAAAGCAGCTCCACGACAGGTTTGGCCACATCCAAGAGATAATTTTGCAAAACTTTCAGCCAAAACAAGACACCATGATGAAAAATACGCCATCTGTGGAGGAAAACTATTTCAAAACAATGGTTGCTCTATCAAGAATAATCATGCCAAAAATGAACATCCAGATCCCGCCGAATTTGTCGCCAAACTCGTACCAGTACTTTTTGGACGCAGGGATCAACGACTGGGGCGGAATATCGCCACTGACTGCAGACTATGTCAATCCGGAATTTGGCTGGCCGCAAATCGACTTTGTAGAAAAGCACACAAAAAATTCTGGATTTGCGCTCAGGGCAAGATTTCCTGTATATCCAGAAATGATGGAGATGGTTCCATCAGAACTATATCAAAAAATGACACCAATAATGGATAAAGACGGGTTTGTCGCAGAGGAGTATTGGAGATGAACATCGACTCGCTTCTAAAACACGCAGACCCGCTAATTGCAGAAGCCCTGGACCATGCGTTATCTGAAAAAGAAGTTACCATACCCGAGGCATTGCGACTATACGGGGCGCGGGGCCTTGACTTTCACCTAGTTGGAATGGTTGCAGACGAGCTTCGAAAAAGGCGCGTAGGCGACATTGTAACATTTGTGGTAAATAGAAACATCAACTTTACAAATGTCTGCATCAAGCAGTGCGGGTTTTGCGCATTTAGTCGCGACTTTAGGGAAGAGGAAGGATACTTTTTGCCAACAGAGGAAATTGTAAGACGTGCAAAGGAAGCCCACACACTTGGGGCAACCGAGGTCTGCATACAAGCAGGCCTTCCGCCAGACATGAACTCTAAAACATACGAGAACATTTGTCGGGCAATAAAGTCAGAGATTCCCGACATTCACATCCATGGATTTTCCCCAGAAGAAGTATTGTACGGTGCTACACGATCCAATGTTTCAGTAAAGGAATATCTCATGCGACTAAAGGACGCAGGGGTCAACACTCTTCCCGGAACTGCGGCAGAGATTTTGGATCAGGACATGCGGGACAAAATATCGCCTGGCAGAATCAGCGTCAATGACTGGGTTGATGTAATTAAAACAGCACATAGACTTGGCATCCAGTCAACATCGACAATAATGTTTGGCCACATTGAAACGCCGGAAGACAGAGTGAGACACATTGCAAAGATTAGGGAAATCCAAAAGGAGACTGGCGGATTTACCGAGTTTGTACCCCTGAATTTCATTCATTCTGAAGCACCAATGTACAAGCACAATTTGCACGAGGGAATTAGCAATGGCGCATCCGCAAACGATGTTCTGCTGACACATGCAATATCTCGAATAATGCTAAACAACCACATCAATAACATCCAGATGTCGTGGGTAAAGGAAGGCCCCAAGATGGCGCAGGTGCTTCTGATGTGGGGCGCAAATGACTTTGGAGGCACGCTAATCAATGAATCAATTTCGACATCGGCTGGCGCATCGCACGGCCAGCTGTTGCGACCAAAGGAAATGAGAAGGCTGATTCGCGAAATTGGTAGAGTTCCTGCGCAGAGAAGCACGGCATATGACATACTAAAAATGTACGAATCCGAATCAGCAGAAGAAGAACTGGACCGAGTTGATGCATCCAAGTTTGGCTCTTACTTTGAGCTAGTCAAGCTGGACAAATACAGGTACAAAAATCCAAGGGCAAACTAGTTGTCAGTGTGTAATGAGGTAATTTCTCTTGCGCAAAAAATTGGCGCAGACGAGTGCGAGTCGATATTTTGCACTAAAAAAACAATCACAATACGAATCACGGATTCAGAGATTGCAGAAATCAAGGAAAACTATGACCGCTCTATTGGGATTCGATTAGTCAAGGACCAAAGGATTTCTTCTGCACAATCCAATGCTTTGGATTATGACAAAATAATACAAGAGGCATTACATGCAGGAAAGAACCTCAGCCGCCGGGAATTTTGGAAGTCGTTTCCTGCAGAATCTAAAACTGTATCCATAGAGAAGACGAATGATCCAAAACTTTGGGGTATGGATTCTGCCGATGTAGTCGAGCTTGCACAATCCATGATAGACTCGGCTGGGCACCAAAAAATTACGAGAATATCTGGATCTTTGAATCTAGTGTGTGATGATTTTGAAATTGCAAATTCATCCGGCCTGCACAAATCGGAAAAGGCCACGTACATTTCTGGTCTGATAAATGCAGACTCTGAAATAGGAACTCCAGTGTCCGGAATTGGCCAGGCAAACTCGAGGACTCTGGAACTATTTGATGCTGCCAAAATAGGCTCAGATGCGCTACAAATGTGCGTAAATTCGATAAATCCTGACACCACACCAAGTAAGACAACTAGCATAATCTTTGAGCCGCAGGCAGTGGGGGAATTGCTGTACTTTGTCCTGGGCTCGAACTTTAATCTCAAGACTTTTTCTGAGGGGAGAAGCTGTTTTTCTGAGATTGGCGCAAAAATTGCAGTTGATGGTTTTAGTCTGGTCGATGATCCGCATGCTCCAAACAGCCTTGGCGCAAAGTCATTTGACGATGAGGGAGTGCCGACAAACCAGAGACACTACATCAGAGACGGAATTTTTGAGGGAACGTTTTCTGATACGTATAATGCGCTAAAAGAAAATACTACGACTACTGGCAATGCATGCAGATTTGGCGTGCCGCTTGGACGATCCACAGACCCAATCCCCGTTTCCGCACCTCACAATCTCTCCATTGTATCAGGAAATCAGACCCAGGAAGAAATTATACAAAACACCCAGGACGGAATTTTAGTCGGCAGGCTTTGGTATACGTATCCGGTAAATCCAATCAAGGGCGACTTTTCATGTACTGCACGTAGTGGAATTTTTCAAATAAAAAGCGGCGAAATAAATCCAATCAAGTCAGTTAGAATAATCCACAATTTGCCAATATTGCTGCAAAACATTTCTGCAGTTGGGAGCAATTCCAAGGTGGTGTTGCCCTGGGCTGGCCTGCCAGTGACATGCCCCACAATAAAGTGTGACGGAATTACAGTCTCGTCGATTTAGGACAAGATTAATTATTGTATTGCATTGACTAGACTCATGTGCGAAACCATGGATGAAATACACGCAGTCCAGCTTGTAAATATAATTGCAAAAAGACGCATGGCAAAGCAAGCACAGCAAATCGCAGCTGCCTAGAGTTTCTTTATATCGTTAAATGGAGTTTACTGGAGGTTTTTTGAGAAAATGCCCTCATTTGTTTATATTCTAAAATGGAAAATAATGGAAAATTTTTGGAAAAACACAACTAGACAGAACTGGACAGTTTTGGAAATGTACTATACCACAACTAGGCAGAACTAGGCAGTTTTGTGCGTGTTTTGATGGTCTTGTAATTTAACACCAGTATTACTGGGGTTAAACTAGAACAATGTTTGGATTCAAAAAATTTCAAGGATTTAATCCATAAGTGGATTCGGATTTGATTCACAGTTAATGCAAAACGCAATCTATCCATTAAATGCTTGACGACACACAATACATCATTGGAAGTAGCAGGAGACAATAGATTTCATTCCTGTCTTCAAACGCCTTGATCCAAACAGTGCGACATACCAAAAAATTCAAGACATAATTTTAAGTCTCAAAGACGAGCACATCATAGGTGTTCGAATTAAGATAAACCAGATACCAAAATACTATATCAAAAAACACGACATTAACGCAGTCTTTAAAGTGGATTTGCCAGATGCATGGCGTCTCATCTATGGAATCATAACGATACATGAGGAAAGAAAGGCAATACTGATGGAATTGTTCGACCATAACTCATACAACAAAAGGTTTGGCTACAAATAGTATGTTAATGTACGTACATATATGTATATATACTTGATATGAGTAACCATAATATGAGATCAAAAAAACTGCGCCAAATAACATCAAATGACGACATATCGGAAAGCATTCAAAAGTACAACCCCACGCTAAAAAACATCCTGCGAGTAGAGCAAGTCATATCAAAAGAAAAAGAATTTGACTCAAAGGCGCAGCTTGCCAAAAAACTAGACATCACCATGAGACCACCTGTTCTGAATGTGATCCTTCGATACCTGGAGGAATCAGGCAAGATTCTCCTAGACAAGGACGGCTCCATAGTCTGGATTTACGCAAGCGCCAAGGCAAAGAAAAGATGGGATCGCTCAGTCAGGCTCTAATTTAGCTCAAAAAAATTTACTGCAAATCAAAAAAAACGCAAACTAACCTTAATTAAGGTAAAGTACGGTACCATACAGTACATGAAAGCACGCCTCACATACATACCACTTGAAGTAGCCGATCAACTTGGCGACTTTATCATATCGCGCGACGCACAAGTAATGGATGCAGTCAAGGCCCGTGCACGCGACTTTAGCACGCTAACCGTGATAAAACTACTATACCAGCTGAACTGTCGCCCGCTTGCATTCTCGGAGCTATACGAATCATCAAAAATTCGAATGAAGAGATCGTTTCTGAATTACTTGCATTTTTGCCTGGATTACAATTTCATAAAAAGAGAGACTGCCAATGATTCCGTGTACTATACCATAACGGAAAAGGGCAGAATCATGCTTGGGCTGTTTTTGCAGAAAAGTAATTAGAGACGCAAAAAACCCAAAAAGCAATTGGCAAGAAAAATCCTGGACGAGTCAGTCCATGAAATAAAAAAGACCCTGGTAAAAAGCCCAATAATATTTGCAGGCTTTGTAGGTCCTGGCCTTGCAGGCCCGCTTGCCATCGGACATATAATAGAAAAGATGAGAATGTCAGAGATTGGTTATTTACGATCAAGGTATCTTCCGCCGTCGACTGTATTCATTCAGGGGAGACTGCGACACCCGTTTCGGTTTTACTCTAACAAAAAAGGCAACATTTGCTGTGTGATATGCGAGGTTCCACTAAAGGCAGAAGGCCTCTACAACATTGCATCTATAGTTTTGGATTGGGCCCAGGCAAAGGGATGTAGGGAACTTGTGATATTGGATGGGGTTGCCTCTGAAGAGCACGATTCCAAGACGTTTTGTGCGGCAGAGGAAGACTTGTGCCGAATAATGCAGGACAAGGAAATATCGATGATTTCACAGGGCTTTATTTCCGGCATTCCAGGCAGCATCCTAAACGAATGCATTATCCGTAAAATCCGCGCAATTACTCTACTAGTCAAGGCAAGTCACGCCCATCCTGACCCGCTAGCTGCTGCCACCCTGATTGACTCTGTGAATAAAGTCTATGGCACAGTGATTGATACTGTAGACCTTAGAAAGCAAAAGGAGAAAATCGGAACAGAATTTCGCGAGCTGTCTGAAAAATACAAGGAACACAGACAGGCGGACTCTGGAATGTATATGTAGAGAGGCCCAAGATACAACACCATGATAACCTACAAGTCCGCAGGAGTTGATGTTTCTAAAATCAAGAAAAGCCAGTCGGCAATCGGAAAAATAATTGCATCAACTCATTCTGGAATGGTAAAATCTGGATTTGGCCACTATGCGGGACTGGTTGGGATTCACGGTGGAAAATACCTGGCAACGCACACCGACGGCGTTGGGACCAAGGTATTGATTGCGAATTTGCTAAAAAAATACGACACCATTGGTATAGACTGTGTCGCAATGAACGTCAATGATATTATTTGCATTGGTGCAAAGCCGGTGTCATTTGTTGACTATATTGCCGCAAACCGCAACAACGAGTCCGTGTTTGTGGAAATCGCAAAAGGGTTAGCTTCTGGCGCAAAAAAATCAGGTGTACCAATTGTCGGCGGTGAAACCGCAATCATGCCGGATTTGTTTGAAGAAAAGAAATTTGCGTTTGATCTGGCAGGAATGGTTGCAGGCCTAGTCGATAAAACCAAGATAATACTTGGAAACAAGATCAAACCGGGGGACGCAATAATCGGGATTGCGAGCACCGGAATCCACTCTAATGGTTATTCACTGGCAAGAAAGGTCTTGCTGAAAAAATATTCAGTTTCTGATAATGTCAGTGGAGTGGGCAAAATAGGCCATGCAATGCTGACACCCACTGAGATCTATGTCAAGCCTGTTTTGGATGTAATAACACAATGTGAGGTGCACGGCTTGGCAAACATCACAGGCGGTGCATTTACCAAGCTTTTGAGGCTAAAAAAGACCGGATTTGTGCTTGACATGATGCCAGAGCCGCCAAAGATAATGCAGCTAATAGAAAATCTAGGAGTATCATATGAGGAAATGTACAAGACATTCAACATGGGCGTAGGATTCTGTATAGTTACGCCAAAAAGCCAGGTAAACAAGATAATGTCGATTTGCAAAAAGTACAAACTAGTATCGTATGAGATTGGCCACATTTCTGCAAAAGTCGGCGTCTTTTTGGACGACAAAAAGCTGGCCTAGTGTCACACTAGGATCATTTTTAATCCACAATATTTTAACAAACTGAGGGAAAATGGAATCGCACTTTGTTCAGGTTATTATTTCTGTGTGTGTTTTGCTTTTTGCCGCCAAGATCATGGCGGAATTGTTTGTCAGGATACGACTGCCAATAGTGCTTGGTGAGCTGCTTGCAGGAATGATAGTAGGTCCGTTTGCAATTGGCGCATTTTTGATGTTTCAGGGAGAACACCTAGTCGTACTCACAGAGGAGGTAAAAATTCTGGGCGAAATTGGCGCAATCGTGATTTTGTTCATGGCCGGCCTGGAGATGACCCCAAAGGAATTCATCCGAGGCGGTAAGGCGTCATTTACTGTCGGAACGCTAGGCGTTGTGGTCCCGTTCTTTGTCGGGTTTTTGGTATTCCAGTTCTTTGGCTTTGATGCATTCCAGGCAATGCTGGTGGCAACTGCGCTCACCGCAACAAGCATTGCAATTTCGGTCCAGGTGCTAAGCGAGTTTGGCAAGCTAAAGACTCCGGAAGCTCGACTTATCATAGGGGCTGCTGTAATTGATGATATTTTGGCAATTGCGGTATTGTCTGTTGTGACATCAATTGGCGGAAGCGGAGCCGAAGTGAACATCACCGATGCCGTCTTTACAATATTCAAGGTCCTGGCGTTCTTTGCAGCCATGGCAATTGCCGCAATATTTCTGGTTCCTCGCATGGTCAACTCGAAAATGTGGAAGGCAAGCGGAAGCATAGAGGGAATCGTGACTGCGGCGTTCTTTGGTGCTGCGGGCCTTGCTGCATGGATTGGCCTCTCGCCGATTTTGGGTTCGTTTGTTGTAGGCATGGCGCTATCCACTACGAAAGTCTTTGAGAGAGTTGAGCACTATATTGGAAAACTGGGTCTGATATTTGCGCCATTGTTCTTTGCAATAATCGGCGCCCAAGTTGATTTCCGTGGAATAAATGCAGAGGTGATGCTAATCGGTGCAGTAATAATCGGTGTTGCAATAGCTACCAAGCTGATGGGATGCAGTCTGCCCGCAATGCTGTTTTTGAAAAACAAGGCCCAGTCAAGGCGGGTTGGAATTGCGATGATTTCCAGAGGAGAGGTCGGCCTCATCGTTGCAGGAGTCGGCCTGTCCAGTGGAGTATTGATGCCAAACATCTACACCACTATTGTAATCATGGTGGCAGTAACGTCGCTAATTACGCCGATTTGGCTCAAGCTGGAATATCGAAAAGATGTGCAAGAAAACCCTGCTACACAGAATCAAAACTAGTCTGGATAAATATTAAATTGGACGCATGAGATCAGAGTATAGTTGGCCATCACAAACTTCATTGACATGTGCGCAGTCTGCAAGCAAGGAGTTGCAAGAGAATACATGGTGTACCAAAGGGGACGCGTCTTTCATGAGCGATGTTTTGAAACTCATGGAAACTTGTTTCCAGTAATTGATCAGGAACTTGCGCAATTATCTGCCAAGACCCGAGTGGAGTTGGTGCAGATGAAAAATCTCAAGGCAAGAACAGATGCAGAACTAATATCGGCAAAACCAAAGGCTGCAAGGAAAAAGACATCAAAACCCAAGAAAAAGACAAAGAACGTAAAAAAATCCAAGCCAAAGGCAAAATCCAAGAAGCGAGCCTCAAAGAAGCGACGGTAATTCTAAGAAATTTAAGGCCAGGTTCACATTTTCAAGACAATGCCCAGTGCAACATTTTCGCAAGCATGCGTAGAGATTTCACAGAATCTGCTCTCAATACACGATGCCACAAAGGATCAAATCAAATCGCAGATAAAGAAAATCTGCACAAAATATGCGCTGGAGAGAATCCCAAAGAACCACGAAATACTATCTACAGTTTCCGGCAATGATTACACCAAACTGCAAAAATTATTGCTAAAAAAACCAGTCAAGACAGCATCTGGTGTTGCAGTAATTGCATTGATGCCAAAACCGTATGCATGTCCGCATGGCAGATGCACATATTGCCCTGGAGGAATTGAATTTAATTCTCCAAATTCCTACACCGGCAACGAACCATCAACGATTAACGCAATTGAAAACCAGTACGACCCAAAAAAACAAATCACTGGCAAGCTTGACAAGCTTGTAGCATACGGCCATGACCCATCCAAGATGGAGCTCGTCATTGTAGGCGGGACATTTCTTTTCATGCCCAAAGACTATCAGACAAATTTCATAAAATCATGCTATGATGCACTAAACGGTTTTGACTCGCCAACACTGGAAGAGGCAAAGCAGGCAAACGAGACAGCACAAATCCGCAATGTCGGATTTACCATAGAGACCAAGCCGGACTATTGCAAGGAAGAACACGTAGACATGATGCTGGACTATGGCGTCACCAGAATCGAAATCGGTGTGCAGAGCCTTCAGGAATCTGTGTACAAAATTGTCAATCGTGGCCACACATATTCTGATGTTGTAGAGTCTTTCCAGATTTCAAAGGACGCAGGTTACAAGATAGTAGCACACATGATACCAGGACTGCCCACAGTCACTCCAGAAATTGACATTTCGGATTTTAAGAAATTATTCTCAGATGATTCACTAAAGCCAGACATGCTCAAGATTTACCCATCACTGGTATTGCAGCACACACCAATGTACCAAGACTATCTCCAGGGAAAATACACACCATATTCCGATGAGGATATGATCCGAGTATTAATGGAACTCAAGAAAAATATTCCAAGATGGGTAAGAATAATGCGGGTCCAGCGAGAAATAGGCCCAAATGAAATCATTGCAGGGCCAAAATCAGGCAACCTTCGGCAAATAGTGCTAGAGAGACTCAAAAAGCACGGCATGGCATGCAAGTGCATTCGATGTCGTGAAGTTGGATTTACCAGTCAACCGCAACAAGAGACCAAGATGCACCGGGAAGACTATACCTCGTCTGGCGGAGAGGAAGTGTTTTTGTCATATGATGATTCTCTGGATAGAATTTACGGGTTTTTGAGGTTGCGCAAGCCAAGCTCCAAAACGCACAGAAAGGAAATAACTCAAGATTCCTGCATTGTCCGGGAGCTGCACGTCTATGGAAAATCACTCAAAATTGGAGAGCGCGAAGACGGACAAATACAGCACTCTGGACTAGGCAAGAGCCTGATGAGTGAGGCAGAGAAAATCTCACGAGAAGAATTTGATGCCAAAAAACTCTTGGTAATATCTGCAGTCGGCACCCGTGAATATTATAGAAAAATTGGATACACTTTAGAGGGCCCATATATGGCAAAAAAACTAGAGTGAGTAACTTGTCAGAAGAAGAGAAAATAATCATGGGTAAGGGAACTTGGATTGACAAGCTCGCATCAGAGATGATAGAGCGGGAAAAACAGCTAGGACGAGACACAAAGCTGCTCAAAGTAGAGTCCGGTCTTGGCGCATCCGGCATTCCACACATTGGAAGTCTTGGTGATGCGGTTCGAGCCTATGGAGTCAAACTTGCGCTTGAAAATCTTGGCTACAAGTCTGATTTAATAGCATATTCTGATGACTTGGATGGACTCAGAAAAATTCCAGAAGGCCTGCCAGAAACACTATCAGAGCACATTGCAAAGCCAGTATCACTAATTCCAGATCCGTTTGGGTGCCATGATTCCTATGGAATGCACATGAGCAGCATTTTGCTTGATGGATTAGACAAATTAGGAATAAAGTACAATTTCATTCGGGCCCGTGACACTTACAAAAACGGTCTGCTTCGCAACCAAATCCACACAATTCTGATTAATTCTGAAAAAATTGGAAACAAAATTGCAGAACTGGTAGGACAGGAAAAGTACCAGAAATTTTTGCCATACTATCCCGTTTGCGCAAAATGCAACAGGCTATACACTGCACAGTCATACGAGTACGACCAGGAAAGACGAGTTGTAAAGTATAGATGCGTAGAAGCTGAAATCGGCTCTAAAATGCTAAAAGGATGCGGCCATGAGGGAGAAGCAGACATTTCAAAGGACTTGGGAAAACTCGCATGGAAAGTAGAGTTTGCCGCAAGGTGGCATGCATTTGATATCAGATTTGAAGCATACGGCAAGGACATCATGGATTCAGTCAAGGTAAACGACTGGGTATCTGAGGAAATACTAGGTCACCCACCTCCACACCACGTAAAATATGAAATGTTTTTGGACAAGGGCGGCAAGAAAATCTCAAAATCTGCAGGAAATGTCGTTACATCACAAAAATGGTTCAGATATGGAACACCAAAGTCCATGTTACTATTATTGTACAAAAGAATCACAGGAGCTCGCGAGCTTGGCTTTGAGGACATTCCTGCATTAATGGATGAATACAATGAGGTAGAGGATGTCTATTTTGGAAAAGTAAAGCTGGACAATGAGGCAAAGCTGCTCAAGACGCGAGGATTATACGAGTACACAAATCTGCTAAATCCGCCAAAGACGCCTCCAACGCACGTCAATTTCAGATTGTTAATAGAATTATGCAGAATCTTCAAGGAAAACCGCGCAAGCCTGGTGGCAAAAAAGCTCATCGACTATGGCTCTATCAAAAACTCTGAGCCACACATTGAGCAGCTAATCGAGCTTGCAGGGAACTATGCTGATGACTTTGAGGACGGGGAAACTGCAAAAATTGAAATCAGTTCTGAAACAAAGACAGCACTCTCCAAGCTTGTTACTGTACTAGAATCAGACAAGGATCCGGAAGACCTGCAAAATACAATTTACAATATTGCCAAAGAGAACAATGTCCAGCCAAAGGACTTTTTCATGGTACTATACCAGATAATAATTAACGCAAACCGCGGACCAAAAATCGGGCCGTTCATCATGGACATTGGAAGGAAAAAAGTGGCGCAAAACATATCAAAGCACATCTGACATGGCGCACAGCGAACATAATAGACAAAAAAAGGGTGGTGGGTTTTTCCTAATAATACTTGGCGCGCTGTTGTTCTTTATCGCACCAACATGGTTTTCTGGCGAGCCGCAAACTGGAATGGCGCTAATCATAGTTGGATTCATAGTTGGAGGCCTTGGATTCTACCTTCGATTCATCCGTAAATAGCAAAATTCATTTTTGTATTACATGGTGATATCACATGGGACTATTTAGGCGAAAAAAAGAAGAAACTCTTGAAACGCAGGAAAATACAGAACCTACACCAGAGCCAATACAGGTAAAGAGCCCCGAGGAAATTCAAAGGGAAAGAGTTGCAAACGAATTGGAGCATCTAAATCTGGAATTGCAATCAAAGACAGAGCACCTCAAGGTAGTATCTGAAAAACTTGACAAGGTAAAGGCAGAATATGATGACCTAGTCGGCACTGTAATGGCGTCAAAAAAAGAGGCAAACGAGAAAAAGACGGAAATGGACGCCCAGCGAATCCAGCACCAGCAACTACTCAAGCAAATCGATGCCGCAAAGCTGGAACTAGAATCAACAAAAAGGCAGGCAGAGCAAAACAAGTCCTTTCTATCTGAGGCAAACAGGACCAAGACTGACCTGGAAATAGCAAGAACAGAGCACCAAAAATACAAAACAGAAACAGAAGAGATAAAGAAAAACCTGGATTCGGTTCAAAAATCATACGAGTCCAGCAGAAAGGCGCAAGAGTCTGCAAACCAGGAACTATTGGAGACAAATCACCACCTGGAATCTGCCAGAATAGAAATTGAACAAATACGAACAGAGATAGAATCAAAGAAAAAAGAACTGGAAACTGCAAAACGCGAGCTAAAATTAATTGAAAATCAGATGGCAAACGCAGGCGAGCGTGCAGACCAAAAAAGTGTAGTAGCTGCGGCAAGCTCTGTAGTGTCATCGCTTAATGCAAAAATCCAATCAATGCAAAAGGAAATGGAGATAATCAAGACTACTTTACAGCGCGAGCGAATAGAGCACAAGCAGGTAAAGGACCAGCTTGATGAAACACTAAAGAAAAAGCTAGCGTAGCTGCTTTAGAATCTCTTTTTTGATAAACAAAAACTCCTCATTAGATAATGTCCCAGTGTCCTTGAGCACTGCAAGCTTTGCAAGCTGATCCACAATATTGTCTTGGCCTGGAGCGGACGCAACAGGTGTTGCAATGGGTTCTTCTTTTTTGACTGGAATGGATTGAGGGTGAAATTGCGGAGACTTGCCTACTTCTTCAAGATAGGTGTGTCCAGAGCAGCCAACTATTTGCATATGCTGGACTAGCTCTTCTCCTGCAAATTCGATTAGAGATCCGCTAGAGGATCTGTAACCACACATATCGCATACCACAAAGAACCGTCCTGAGGCAAGGTTGGGGATGGTGCCTGCGTCAGTTTTGCGTACATATTCTGCGTATCGTGTCTTTCCACACTGGTGATTCTCTGTTTTGATGTGCTCATCACAGAATTTGAATCCGCAGTAGCTGCACTTTGCCGGCACCTTATGGGCGTCTCCGCAAAATATGCACGTATTTGCTTTAGTCTTGGGTTGCGATAGGCTCAATCTCTGGCCAAAATGTCAGAATATTATTAAAAAGGAGTAGCTCGTCTGTGGCAAAATTCGGCTTTGTTTTTATGCAAAGACAGGCAAATATCATTCATGTTGGCACTGGGCAAGATTGGCAAGGCCTTTGCGTTTGTTATAATAGGAATTGTCACAATTATTGTCGGCGCATTTATGATTCGAGGAACAATGCACATGTGGGACAAGCCCAAGGATGATTCAAAAAAGGACAAATAACACATTTTGAATATGATATCATGGTTGGCCCGCAAGACGGAGGATTTGGCTTTGACCAGTCCAAAAAATACACCGAAGTCGAGAATCTGGACCAAATTTGTGTCCAGTGCCAGGCAGGCCAGCACGCAAAATGCTTGGCAAAGGCAAAAGAAATTCCAAGCTGCGAATGCGAGCATTGCATAGTATTTGGATAGTGTTCAGTTAGCACAACATCTCTCTATAATAAAATTATACCATGTATAGAATAGGCTGAGCAAATAGAGCGGCCATCTGTGCTAGACTTGTGGGTGGCAGCTCAGCTACTAATTTCTGCAGAGCCAAACAACACTGAGAACTGTTTGCACCAAATCAGTGCAGTGTTGTATTTGGTAAGATCTGTTCCCTCTGGAATCTCGTAATTTTGGTTTCCAATGTTTGCTTTCAGCTCACCCAAGATGACATAGTCTTGTGCAGTACCATCAGTTGCCAAATACACGTACAGGTCCGGACCGTTGGTTGACTTGAAATCTTCTAGTCGCAATAGTTGCTGTCTGTCTGCAAGCTTGAGCACCTTTGCTTGGCCTTCTGCATTATGGACTCCGTCGTTTACTCCTACGAATTGTCCTGATGCAACTAGCACTGGCCCTTCTATAGTTGAGGTTGTTGTGCCATTTGTGGTAACCGTGCTTGTGATTTCCGGTATTGGCTCATCTGTGGTTACATCAAAGAATAATGGCGCGCCAGTGTATGCGACAATCGGAATTATTACTGTGATTATGATTCCTATGAGTATTTTTTTGTTCAACGATATTGCTGATGTCAATTTGTATTAAAGTCGTGTTCCAAATTCATTCCAAATGTTGGGCTCCGATTCACTGAATCCAATCATAATGATTCATTTCTCTAACTCCTCGTCATCGCCCGATCATGTATAGAAAATGCAAGTTAAGAGTCTGCTGGAATGATTAAAAGCAAAGACGGAACAATTACACCCATGGAAAAAGAAGAGCTGCGAGAGTTGATCGTCCAAGAGCTGGAAAAGATTCGCACTCACAAGACTCACCTAGGACAAGGATGCGCAGCGTGCCATGTGATGTTTTCACTCAAAAACACTTTGAATAATTCAGAGCAGGACTGTGCAGATTTAGTTTCCCAGATATTATCAGAGGATTCCAAGCTAAATGAGGAGTTTATCGAAACGGTGGAGCAGATCCGCATGTCAGAGCGAGGCCTAGGTGGCGCATTTGCTATACGAGAGCGCGAATCAAAGGACTCTTACTTGGATGCATACTTTACAAATGTACTGGACGAGCTTGGGTCAGACCTTGCGCAATATTCATCAGAGATTTTGCTGCGCAAGCTTCTCCTGGCATATCTGTCACTGTATATTGCTCAGACAATCGGTGTTGACTATCACGCCGCAACAGAGGAACTGTACTATATTTTGCGCAAAAACGAAAAGAAAAACCTCCAGCTAGACGAGTTTATCAATAAATTACAAGACAGGATAAAGCGCACCTAGCTTTCAGGCTTGATGAATTTGGCATAGCCATAGTACAGTCCAAATGGCTTGCTGTAAATGACTAGAGTGTTGTATGTGTCATGGTCTATTCCTGAAATGTCATAGTTTTGGTCTCCCTGTGATGCCCGCAATGATCCAATCTCTATTCCGGTTTCTATTGTACCGTCTTTGGTCAGGTATAGTTTTTGATCAATTCCGCTTGCGATTCCAAAGTCCTGCAATCGCAAAAATGTGTTTTTGCCAGAGACATATACAGCTGCCTCACCACCCGCATCATATCCTTTGACTCCGCTTATCGGAGTAAGTTTGATCATGCGAAGCTCAGATGATCCAGAGATTTCTGTCATGATATCCTTGCTTTCTGCTGCAAAGCTTGGCCTATCTCTTGCCTCTTCTAGTATGAGATTTCTTGCGCTAGACGGCATTGTTTGTACCAGAAATGACTTTTCATTCTCGTCTAGTCCAATGAATTTCTCATATGTCAGGCCCGGCTGTATGTCAGATAATGCCACGCTTAGCTTGTTTTGTTGCTCTGGTTGCACGTATGATGCCGCCACAACATAGTACGAGCCAATAAGAAACGTTCCAATTATTACAGATATGGTGACTGTCCTGAGCATTCTAGGCCTCCTGGAATAACGTGAATTTTGATTTTGATTCCACCTGGACTGCAATTGCAAAGAACACGCCCATTACAACCCCAAACACAACATGCAACTCGAGTGAGCTTATCAGAATAAGATTAGAGTTTGCAAGCAAGACACTAGATTCTCCAATCACATTACTGGATTGTATGATTGGCATGATTACAAAAAGGCTGATTGGCACAAAAAAGACTCCAAAGACTACAAGCCCTGTTGTTATTCCTGCGATTGCTCCTTTTTTGATGGAATGGATGTCTAGCTTTTTGTTCATCCCAGAGCCCAGCCCGAAAACCGTGCCTATTAGGCACGCAGTAAGCATGTGCGATATCATTCCAATCAAGGTGGCTTCTAGTCCAGATGAGCCGACTGCCAGCCCCACAATTTTGTAAAACGAGCCCTGGCTTGAGCCCATGGAAAGATCAATTACGAAAATGCTCACAAAAATAGCAAATCCGCCGACAAGCCCCGCTACGCAGCCAATCTGTGCTCTCTTTCTTAGAGAAATGACAGGATCAAAACTGATCATGTCGATGGCCAGTATTCACTCTCTGTTTTTTCCCACTTTTGCTTTTCTTCTTTTTTTGTTTTTCCTTTCATAGAATAATCCTCATACAGCATAAACGATGCAAACAGGCCCATTATGCTTCCATACAAAACATGCAAGATTAGTGCACCCCACATTATCTGGTCTGATGTCCCCATCAGGATTTGCGCAATTTGCAATTGTTCAGAGGTCACCATTGAATTGCCTATCACCTGATCAGACAGCATTGGAAACATTACAAACAGTGATACTGGCATGAAAAATATTGCAAAGACCTGGATTCCAGTGACTCCGCCTGCGATTATTCCCTTTGCAACACCAGAGATGTTCAATAATCGATGCAGAGTAGAGCAGATACAGAAAATTGTGCCAATTAATGCGGCAGTCAGCATGTGTGCAAAGAAACCAAATATTATTGCAGGCAGGCCGTCTAGGCCCACAAGCATTCCTACTACTTTGTAGAATGTCCCAAATGGAACTCCGACATCGTTGTCAATCCAGAAAAACGAGCTAAAAAGCGCAAATCCACCTACCAGTCCAGCAATACATCCTGTTTTTGCCATTCGATAGATTTCTGCACCGCTAGTCAATTTTATCACCGAAAGGAACATGACAAACGCATGCGCTTTTCAACGGTATTGTACCACATCAAACAAATATAATCATCATCATTGGAATGATGAAAATTTGTTTAGTTAATGTGCTAATTCGATAAAAAATGTTTAACGATGATGCTGGATCCACTTTGTGAACACGTAGTTTTGTTGTTTTAAAGATAAAATCTTTTTAAGTAAGAAAATTCTTACTTGTATTATGAAAACAGTTCGGGGGGATCTAAAATTCAAGATGATCAAGGTTTCAGCCAAAGGGCAGATCACATTACCTTCCGACATGCAAAAAGAAATCGGCATCAAAAAAGGCGATGAAATACTTCTCATAAAAAAGGGCAATAGAATTCTGCTTGAAAAACAGGAAAATCTGGCCAAGAAATTAGAAGATGACCTGAAAGACATTGCCATATTCTCTGAGAGTTCACTCAAAAAACTATGGCTAAACAAAGAAGATGAGATCTGGAATCAATACCTGAAATGATTTCTCAGAGAGATATTGTTTTACTTTCTTTCCCGTTTTCTGACCTCAAACAATCAAAGGTCAGACCAGTTATTGTGTTATCAAATGACAGATACAATAGCAAAACCGAAGATATTATCGTAGTTCCTTTGACATCCAATATAACAAAGGCGCATCACGATATCCTGATTACCAACAAGCACCTAGAGCGCGGAAACTTGATTGCAGATAGTAGAGTGAAAATAGATCGGATTTTTAGCGTGCATAAGGACTTGATAAAAATGAATATTGGAAAAATAGACAAGGCAACTCATCTTGAGATTAAACGGATTCTCCTCGGCCTCTTAAAATAATACGAACGATTGACTAGAAAATTACTAATTTCAGGATAGTATCGCAAGCAGTGCAATGAAACTCGGTTTCACGCCACAGACCCGGTACGAGCGCATCAGTGTTTTCTTTGCCTGATACTACCCTAGTTGATGTAGTATCATCCAAGAACAATAAAGCTGATCACGCCTGATCTAAACGTTTGTCAGATTAGGAATAAAAAAACAAACAGGTGTTAAGGCTTGCCAAAGAGCGTTTTTTGCCTTTTGTCTGTAAATGACAGCTCCTCCATTCCAAGTAATAATCGGAGCTTGTTGGCAGTTGCAGGGCCAAAGCCTTCGTAGCGATTGTTTGCCATTACTACGGCATAGGAGATCTTGTCTTGGATTTGCTGTATTTTTTCTTGAACAATCCAAAGCCAAACCTAGAGCCGGACTGTTTTTCTTTTTTGCCAAGATTGTCCAGGGTGTCATATGTAATTTGCCTGCCGTTTCCCACCATGTTTGATGTCTTTAGCTCGCGGAACTTGAATCGCTTGCCATTTTCCAAAATTATTGTTGCGTCATCAGATAGTGCAAATCCCGAGCCCTCGTCATGAAATGTCATGGTACCGCCTTGCAGTAATGTAATTTCACAGTTATAGTTCATTGTTGTGCCAAAGACAACTAGGTGTCTTGCTCGGACCTTGACATTATTAATCAGATTATTCACTACTACCGTGTCTGCATCTAGGAATACGGTTTCCCTTGCGTTTGATATTACGACTTTGCCCTTTGGTGCACGCAGCTCCGTGAAATGTTCTTTTGTAAGGTACAACCCGACTCTGCCTTGTGGGTCCTGCATTGTTTCCTTGATGCCAGTGACATTACCCACTAGAATGTCTCCGTTTTCTGCCAATATTTTGACTCCATGTTCAATGATGAAATTATTTTTTAGAGGATCAACTAGGACAAAGTTTCCGTTTGTAATTGTTATCTTGGTTTTGTTTTCTTCTGCATATGCAAAATACGGACTGGTGATACTACCAGACATGTTAATTGTTCCATCATACATGAGTGTGCCTGCCCAGATTTTTCCCTTGATTGATAGCTGGCCTGTCTTTTCTCGCGCAAACTCTACTTCGCCTAATTCTTTAGAGCCAAACAACCTAGAGCCCGCCGCATTGTCGCGTTGCAATAGTGCAAGCCAGTCTTGGGCTGTCTTCATCTCTCGCGCTACATCGCCTGATAAAACCAGGTTTCGCCTTTTTCGCTCCTCTTCGGAATCACCCGTGTAGACCTTGGCTTTTTTGAGCTTTTCATCATCGGTATCTGGATATGCTTTTCCTGCCTTGAGGTCCTCATAAGCCTGAATGATTTTTTTGACAATTTCCTCGTCTCCTCCCCTGTCGGAGTGGTGGTCTAGGATCAGCTTGCGAAACGCATCTCGGACTTCACGCTGAGTTGCGCTGGGCTTTAGCCCCAAAATATCATAATTGCTCTCAACCAAACTATTTTGTATTAAGATACAATGATTATGTATTTTTTGAGCTAGCCCTTCATCCCATAGCCGACTAGGACAGAATAGCAGCCTAGGCCGCATTCCTCGCAGATTGGCTTCATGGAATCGTTTTCTGCGCTTCCGATACAGCACGGTCTCTTTTCTCGCCCCATGTGATCCACTGATAGAATTGCCCAGGTTGGACAATCAACTGGAACGGTTCCCTGGCCTCCCCAGTTTTTCTTCATTAGTTCCAGCTGGCTGGGCGGGTTTATGATATAGTCGGGGTATTTGTCCCGCATTGCAAGGATACCATCAATGACTTGTGTTCTTTCTGGGCCAAACGGCATCCAGAGTGGATCGCCCTTTGCAAAGGGGGTGTGGAACTGGAACCCAATTTTGTTGGAATATGGTCGCCATTCCTGTATGACATTCTGTATAGTATGATAGTTTTGCGAGTTTATCGTCATTGTAATCCAAATGTCCTTGTAGGCTTTTGGTCCGTTTTGCTGGATATAGTCCAGGACATTCTTTTTTGTTGTCTGGTGTGCGTCTTCTCCTCTAATCTTGTTGTGTATGTCTTGCGTTCCGTCAATAGAGATCCAGTAAAAATAGATCTTATCGTATTTTTTTAGAGGCCTAGTGCCGTTTGTGACAAGGCAGACCCTCTTTGGAAACTCGTTTATGAACAATTCCACTACATCCGGACGTAGTGTCGGCTCGCCGCCAACTAGAGTAATGATGAAGACATGGTTTTTCTTGAATTTTTTTTCAATTACTTCCTTCCACTGGTCTAGCGTGAGCTCCTCGTTTTCCTTTCTGTTTAGCCACCAGTAACAATGGGTGCAGTGCAAGTTACAGACGTTGATAATGTCTGCCGAGCCGTATAGTGGGCTTTTTTTGCCAAAGAACCTGTACCCTGCAAACTTGGTCAGGATATGAAAATAGCACGTGGCTTCCTGGAGAATTTGTTTTGGTCCCCTTCCCATTATCTCCATGGCATCCACCTATTTCCCATGGTATGATTTAGGCGCTAATTCTAATAAATAATGGGTATCTAGGCACAAAATCCACGCCTTGTCAATGAGAATCAATGCATGAGTTCATATGCACCGTGTTACTTTGAGAATCTGACGAAGGTCACAAGGAAAGTGGAGGTGTAAAGATGAGTTTTGACGATAATTCCGGACGACGTGATAACAGACGTTTCGGTGGCGGATACAGAGGCGGCGGAGGCGGCAGACGTTTT
>VHBK01000017.1 GCA_016872015.1 Nitrososphaerota archaeon | reverse complement strand
TAGAGGTTTGATGTAAGGAACCATCTACGAAGTTGTCTACTTCCACGGATGCTGCTGTGGATCCCATTGCAATAACGATGAGCCAGATTTTCTTTAGTCTCTGAATCTCAACTTCTTTTGGGATTAATGCCGGCATCTGTGCCATGATACCGGTTGGTAATTTTCAATATATAAAACATGAGTTTATTTTTAGTCGATTTTCTTGAAATTCTTATAAAATTTGCTAATAATCTATACTGAAATTATATCAAAAATATCACAAATTAAAAGTTCTATGATCATCAAAAATAGCATTTCTAATGTTCAACATTAATGTTAAGCTATTAGATCAATATTTCCGCGTGATCCTATTAACTTTCACTACTGATTAAAACGGTAAAACATATATCATTCCGTGTGGGTCGATGATTAATTAACGGGATAAATATGGTCGACAAGAAAACAATCGTACTAGCACTCAGTGTTGTTTTAGCACTAGGCACACTTGGTCCAAACTTGGCCCAGATGGTTCAGACTGCCGAAGCACACGGTGTACAAGCACAACTGCAAAGTCGTTTCATAAAAATTGAAGACGAAACTTTCAACAGACAATCCCTGCAAACAGGTGAAGAAATAGTCATCTCTGGCAACTTCGTAAGTCTTGTTGAGAGAGACCTCAGAGGCTGGAACTCTATATTCTCAGAGTCCACCAATGCAGGCAACAGATGGGAAATTCTTGCAAGAAGCCCACCAGGAAACGTCTTTGAAATCTCCGGTAACTCAGTAGTTCCTTATGAGATAAGGGCGAAGGCATTAGAGCCAGGAGTATACCACATACACACGCAGTTAAATGTCGCTAACGTTGGACCAGGATTAGGACCAGGACAAACAGTAGTAGTTACTGGCGAACACATTCTCAAACCAATTCCATACACAAACATCATGTACCAATCAATAATCATTGGAGTTGGCTATGTGATAACATTCGCAACTCGTCCTTGGCAAGTAATCTAAACCAACAAACCCCTCTTTTCATTTTATTAGTAGGACAGAGAAACGACTTTATGCCATATGTTCTCAAAACTAGGCATGATCTGGCCTGGCTTGGGCAATCCTGCCAAAAGAAAGAGTGTTCTCAGATACATGATAATTACGGCTGCCGTAGGCATATCCGTAGGGGTTTTTGCTCTTTTTGTCCAACAATGGATGAATCTAGACAATCCACTTCGTGTGTGCATAAATGATATTGAATCCAATTACAAAATCTCTGCCACACTAGAGTTGTACGTAGATAAGCAGAAAATAGAGATCCCCGCAAACATTGGAAACAATGAGAACTGTAGGCATTCATTGTATACTTTGACAAATGATGGCATAATCCATGCAGAGTGGAAGGAAGAATACCCATTTGAGATAGGTCATTTCCTGTGGACATGGACTACATACCATGAGAACGGATTTCCAATGCGAGATATGGATGAGACAAAGTCCAAAGTCTTCGTGGACGGCAAGGAATCAGGAGCATATATCCGAGAGCCACTAGTAGATAGGGCTCATTATAGAGCAGAATTCTTTACAAAGAACTATGACGAGGCCAGTGAGCGCGACTTTTTACCGCCGCAATAAAATCATCAAAGTCTAAAAAATAACTAGAATCTAAGATTAAAAGAAAACTAAAAAGAATGAAAAAAGAGGTTTTACCAGTACTTACCGTTGTCTGGTATCAAACCGATACCTTCTCTTTCAAAGTGTCTGTCTAGCTCGTCAACCCATCTTTCGCGGTTGTCTTTGTATGACCAGCCATGGACTCTAAGCCAATATGCTATAATTCCTAAAAGGAATATAGTAAACATCATTGTGCCGAAGATGTAAACCATGACATCATAGAACAATGGGTCATAACCTGGTCCCAATTGTCCAAATACGGTAGACAGAATACTGAACACTGTACCGAATAATGGAGTCATTAAACTAATGACCGCCTAATGTGCGATATATACATTTCTCTGATACTCATGATTAGATGTTGATCGCGTATCGCTAGGAGTGATTCAATAAAATGGAAAAAGAGAAGTAGGTTTATCCTCTTCCTTGAGCTGCGTATCTTCCGGTTCTTGCTCTGAAGAAAAATGCGGCTGCAATTCCTCCAAAGACTGCTGCTGAAATAGCAGAAGCCCCTAAGACACCATCAGCTGCCATGTATGGAGTGCCAGAACCAGTTGATGGATTGTTAGCTGCAGACTCTACACGTGCTCTTTGAAGTTTTAGGGCTTCTTCGAGGGTGTTTGCGCCTGATTTGCCAGACTCTGTATCAACGTTACCCATGTATTGGGCAAATGCTTGTTCTGTCATTCCCATTGATATTGCGGCTACAGCAATGATTGCTGCTCCGAATAGTGCTTTATTCATAGTGTTTACCTGTGTGTTTGGGGCTAGGGTTTCTATTTAACTTTTTTCTAATCGCCATTTCTGAGAATTGTTTTGTGGTAACGTTTATGTTAGTTCTAGGATCAAAGCCGGCATGGGACGTGTACATACCCACAGACATGGACAATCACACTCTACAAGACCAATAAACCAGCGATCACCATCATGGGTTACAACTAGCGCAAAAGAAGTAGAGGAACTAGTTGTGAAGTACGGCAAAGACGGCGTCCCAATGGCTCAAATCGGAATAAAACTTAGAGACCAACACGCCATTCCGCTGGCAAAAATAATTACAAAAAAATCGGTCAAAAAGATCCTCGAAGAAAACAATGTCAAGCAGGACATTCCAGAGGACCTCAACAATATAGTCAAAAAGGCGATCAACTTGCAAAGACACCTCAAAAACAACAACTCGGACAAAAGAAACGTCAGATCGCTTGAGCTGGTAGAGGCAAAGGTTCATCGAATTGCCACATATTACAAAAAGATCGGCGCAATCCCACAAAACTGGAAATATAAGTCAGTTGTAGCCCAACTTGAATAATGCCAAGTTTCGATCAACATTTAACAAATTTTAACAATACAATTTCCGACCACATCAAAAGCAACAAGGACATTTGTGTTGTGACCCATATCGACTGCGACGGACTAACATCCGGGGCAATCATAACAAAGGCACTGATTCGTGCAGGCGCCAAGGTAACTGTGCGCACCACAAAAGAGATGAGTCAAGCAGTTATCAGAAATATGCAATCAGACTCTCGCGATTTTCACATTGTAACCGACTTGGGAGGCGGATTTGCAAAGCAGATGGACGAAGCGCTAGGTCAGAACTGGTTTATCTTGGATCATCATGAAATTCCGCAAGAAGAACACGACAATAATTGTGTGATAAATGCCTGGAAATACGGAATTAATGGTGGAACCGAGATCTGCGCTGGCGGCATGGCATTTTTTGCAGCCAAAGCACTTGACAAAAGAAACTCTGACCTTGCACCAATAGCAGTAGTTTCTGCCCTAGGGGACAGGCAAGACCAGGGAGAGAAAAAGTCGTTTTTGGGCAAAAACCTTGAGATAGTAGAAGAGGCAAAAAACATTGGCGGACTCCAAGTTGATATGGACTTGCTTTTGGTTGGCCGCGAGACAAGACCCCTAATTGATGCGCTTGCTTTTACCTCACAGCCGTTCATCGAGGGATTAACCTGGAATAGGGATGCAAGCCTTGCTCTTTTCAAGTCTTCAGGAATTGAACTTAAAGATGGCGGAAGATGGCGTACCCCATCAGACCTCACAGAGGACGAAAAGCGCACCATCATAGAATCCATTACAAAGTTTGCCAGCTCGCAAAATGCCAGTCAAATCATGGAAGAATTAATCGGTCACACCTACACATTTCCGGCAGAAGAGCGACGTAGCTTTTTGCGCGACGCAAGAGAATTCTCTACAATGCTAAACTCTTGTGGAAGAATTGGTAGATCCGGCGTCGGAATTGCAATATGCATGGGTGATAGAAACAAGATGCTCCAAGAAGGAGAAAACATCTTGTTGGAATACAGAAAGCTCATCCGGGACTACATGAATATTTTGACAAATGAGAGATGGCGAATCAGCGATACCGCAAAATGTGTGATGGTAAATGGTGAGGGGATAATCCCTGAGACCATGACAGGCACAATATCATCACTGCTTGCCGGCTCGCCAAAAAACGCAGGCAAAATTATCATACTTCGAACAAACGGCGAGGAAAACACGATCAAGTTTTCATCACGAAAATCAATTGGCTGCAAAACCGAGGTCAACCTTTCTGCTCTGATGAAATCGGGCGCAGAGAAATTCAACGGAATTGGTGGAGGACATGATGCGGCAGCGGGCGCAAAAATCACAAAAGACAAGCTTGATGGGTTTTTGGACTATCTAGAAGACAGTGTAAATGGAAACCACAATCAAAATAACAATTGATAATATAACCAAGAAAAAAGCCGACGTCATCAGGGCTGCCTTGGAACCAGACAATGTCGATTTTCCAGAAGGACTGTCATTTGAGATGGAAAATCTTGATAACGCACTTGTTTTTAATTTTCATAGTACAGGCAATATGAAAACACTTACTGCGACAATTGATGAGGTTTTGGCTCATGTTTCCATGGCGCTAAAGGTGATGGAGTAATGCTAGACCCAAAACTCATCAAAGAAAAGCCAGAAATCATTCGCAAAATGCTCACAGACAGACATGTCCAGTTTGACTTGGATTTACTAATTTCTCTTGACAGTAATCGACGCGAGCTAATCATAAAAACAGACGAGATGCGCAAGCAGAAAAACAAAGTTGCAATGGAAATTGCATCAAAGAAAAAATCTGGCCAAAATGCAGACGCATCAATTGCGGAAATGCAAAAGGTCTCACAAGAACTTCAAACACTAGAAGCAAACCAAATCAAGACAGAATCAGAATACAACAGGCTAAACATGACGATGCCAAACTTGGTCCACGAATCAGTCCCCATTGGTGCTGATGATTCTGCAAATGTTGTGGTGCGAAGCTGGGGTACAATTCCAAAATTCGACTATAAAATCAAAGACCACATCGACATCTCGCAAAACCTAGGTCTAGTGGATTTGGAGCGAGCGGCAAAAACAGCGGGTGCCAGATTTTACTATCTGAAAAACAACTTGGTAAGACTAAACCAAGCATTGCTTCACTTTGCTCTGGACTTTTTGGCAGAAAGACAGTACGGACTAGTCCAGCCGCCATACATGATCAATCGCAATTCCATGGAAGGTGCCATAATCGCAGATGATTTTGAAAATGTTATCTACAAGGTCCAAGATGAAGACTTGTTTTTGATTGGCACATCAGAGCACTCTATTGCAGCCATGCATGCGGATGAAATTCTGGAAGGAAAGGACTTGCCGATTCGATATGCCGGAATCAGCCCGTGCTTTAGAAAAGAGGCAGGCGCACATGGACGGGACCAAAAGGGAATATTTCGCGTACACCAATTTGAAAAAGTAGAACAATACGTCTTTGCTAGACCCGAAGATTCGTGGAATGAACACGAAAAAATGCTTGCAATAGCAGAGGAATTTTATCAAAAACTCGAAATCCCACATCGTGTCATGCTGCTATCAAGTGGAGACTTGGGCAAGGTTTCTGCCAAGACATATGACATTGAGGCCTGGATGGCAGGACAAAACTCGTACCGCGAGATAGTCTCTTGCTCTAACTGCCTTGACTTTCAGACAAGGAGACTAAAGATAAGATTCCGTGACAAGACCAACGAGCAAACCCAGCACCTGCATTCGCTAAACAGCACACTTGTTGCCACCACAAGAACACTTGTTGCAATAATGGAAAACTTTCAGACACAAGACGGCCACATCCGTGTGCCAAAGCCTTTGCAAAAGTATCTTGATACAGACATAATCTAGTACAATTATATTTTGGCTTCAGGGTCGCTTAATAATTGGCTCGTAGAAAGGGTGGAAAAGTAAAGGACAAGTGGCGTGAGAAAAAATGGGTTACAGTTATTGCCCCAGAGTCATTTAACAACGCACCACTTGCATACATACCAATCACTGATGATCAAAAAGCAATTGGTCGTGTTATAGAAGTAACATTATTTGATATTCTAAAAGGCGATCCATCTCAATACCAGTACAAAATTTACTTCCAGATTACCAAGGTTGAGGGAGACAAGGCATATTCCATTTTCAAGAGATATGAATATGCAAAAGAGTTCCTAAGAAGCCTAATTCGACGTGGCTCTAGCAAGGTAAACTTTGTCATGAATGTAAAGACAAAGGACAACTATCTATTCAGACTCAAAATAATTGCCCTAACACACAAAAAACTCAACACATCGCGCAAACACGCGCTGCGACTAATTGCAAGAGACGTGATGAATAAAACAATTCCAGAGATGACAATTGATCAGTTTGTGCAAGCAACATGCTATGGAAAGATAAACTCGGACATCATGGCAGCAGCCAAAAAAGTAATCAGAATGAGACATGTAGGTCTTGAAAAGGTAAAACTAATCAGAACTGCAGAAGCACAAGTCGAATTACTAGAAGCATAGTTTGACGGAAAAAAAACTCGAAGTAGAAATTCAAGTTATAATACATGCAACCGAAGACTCACAAAAAATCTTTGATTCATTCAAACAGGTCTTTGATGTAGACGAAGATGATTTTACTACACAAAAACTCCAAGGACATTATGACAATCCGATTGCTTTGGTAAATGGTAAAATAAAAAAGAAAAAAGCAGTAAGCTTTGTGAAGAACCTGATTTCAAACATTCCAAAAAAAGACATTGATGAAATGGTAGACGATTTAGAGAATCGATGTGATGGTTCTGGGTTATACATGAGAATATCAAAGCAGTCGTTAGTTGAAGGTAAAGTCGAGCCTGCTTTAGATGATCCAATCAAGCTCAAAATTTACACGCCAATCTATTCTCAAAAAGACATTCTCAGGACTTATTCTGAAATACTCACAAGCACAAGTTAATATCATTTAGAGTAGTATAAGGTTGGGAATGAAGAGCTAACAAGCCGCTCCAGTCTGAGCAATACGCAAGCTGTGAAGACGCCGCGACGATCTGACCCAAAAAATAATTCAAGATTGTTTTAAATAATCTCATTTCAGCTGTCACATATTGAAAACGGATTATGACTTGATTGTAGCTGGTGGAGGACTAGCTGGCATGATTGCTGCACACTCTGCTGCTCATTATTCTAATCAAAAATTATCAATTCTTGTAATAGACAGAAACGCTCCAATAATGCTTGGCAGTAAATCCATCAATGGCTGGGTTTGCGGGGATGCGGTATCAAAAGAAGCTGTTGACTACATGGGAAGCCGCATCAAGGTTTCTTGGGGAGCACCAGAAATTGAACACAAAGTAAAGGGCGTAATGGCATTATCACCAGACAGAGAAACATCCATTCCATTTGATGGAGACGGATTTTTGCTAAACAGACAACAACTCCCGCAAACACAATACAAGGAATCACAAAAACGCGGAATCAATGTTGATTTTGAGATAAACCTGACAGGCCTACTCTATGACGGAAACCAAATCATCGGAGTAGAGGGTCTCAACAAAAAAACAAACCAGCCCTACAAAAAGACAGCCAAGGTTGTAATCGATGCAACTGGCGTCACCTCAATGCTTCGAAACCAAATAAAAAACACCACAAAGATGGAACGCAGAATAGACAGAACCGACCTAGAATCCACTGGACGCCACATTATGTATTTTGATCAGGGTGAAGACGATCTATCAGAATTTGATCCTGATTATTGCCTAATCCACCTAGACCAGGACATTGCCCCTGGCGGATATGGTTGGGTCTTTCCAAAAGGCAAGAACAAGGTAAACATTGGTCTTGGAGTAGAAAAAACACTCCTAGACAAAAGAAACAAGCGACTAGGAAAACATGATGATGTTTCCGGCCTGATAAACCAGTATGTTGCAAGAAACAGAGCAATCAAGAATCCAAAACTCTCTACTGATCCATCAGACTCGCACAATGCGACAGGAAACTTCCAGGTGTCAGTTAGAAGACAGAACGATTGTATGGTTGCAAATGGATTCATGTTGGTTGGAGACTCGGCATGGATGCCAAAGCCGCTTGATGCTGGTGGAATTGGTCCTGCACTAATTGCTGGAACCATAATTGGCAAAAATGTTGCACATGCAATAGAAGCAGGCGATGTAACAGAAAAGGGATTGTGGCAATACAATGTTGATTATGTCAGAGAATATGGTTACAAGACCGCTGGCCTTGAAGTCTTTAGAAGGTTATTGCAAATGCTCACAAATGATCAGATCAATTATGGAATGAAGCACTTTTTGGGCAACATGGATGTTGAGGCAATAAGCAAAGGAGAACACCCAGACTTTTCAATGATCGGTAAAATGGGAATGCTGATTCGCGGTGCGCTAAACAAAAAACTTGCAGACGGCCTTAGATACACAACGCAGCAAAACAGATGGCTCACTGAGCATTACCGTAATTTCCCAACCACACCAGACGGATTCGAAGAATGGCATAAAAAACTGCTCAAGACAATGAACGAGTCCTATGAGCACCTAGCAAAATGGGAAAACTAGTGCCAGACAACAACTAATTATTTTAAATAAAGTACTGACGCTCAGAGATCATGTTACAGGCAACATCTGCATATCTAGACTGGAATAATTCTCTAGATGTTTTGGGTAAAGCCTATGATGTAGGCTTGTTTGCATTAATAATAGGACCAAAGGGAACAGGCAAGACCACTTTGGTGCGTGAATTTACAAACAAAAAAAACGCAAAATTAGAATCAATCAACTTTAGTCTTCGAACGCGCGAAAGTCATCTCATTGGGACAAAAACCCTCAATGAAGGAACAATAGGATTTAATGAAGGAATCCTGATAAAATCAATGAAGGAAGGAAGCATCCTATATCTTGATGAATTAAATGCAGCCGAAGCAGATGTTTTGCTTCGATTAGATGAAGCACTAGACGACAGAAGGCAAATTGTTCTCAAGGAGTCAACCGGTGAGACAATTAACGCAAATCAAAAGTGGTTTGTCATTGCAACAATAAATCCACTAACACATGTTGGAACAAAAGAGCTCCCACCGCAATTACTAAGTAGATTCCCGGTTCGAATCAGACTTGATTATCCTCCAGAGGAAACTGAATTTCAAATTGTCAAAAAATATGCCTCTGGGAATCATGATGATGCATTAAAACAAGGAATAAAGCTTGCAAACACACTAAGGCAGGCAGCTGCAGTGGAAGAACTGTATTATTCTCCTAGTCTTAGAGAGACAATTGCCTTTGCAAAACTCTTAGACTCTGGCCTTGATGCAAAAAAGGCAGCAGACATTGTATTTGCAAATGTGTATTCACAGTGGGGAAACGTCGAATATCAAAAAGTAAGCGATATCATTACGTCCATGTTTGGTAGATAATGCAGTCACTACAACTACGAAATGACATTCTGGTGGAAATTGCCACGTTTTTGGCAAGAAGATGGTCTGAAAAAGAAAAGATAACAGTAGAATTTTCAGACAAAAAAGAAACAATCACTAAGCTAAAGGAAAACAAAATCAGTCTTGTTTCCCCTGAGCGCTATGCTGGAACGGACTTTGACAAGTACAGACAATTTCGTGTAGCGATATGGTACGAAGCAATGCGAATAAGATTTTGCAAAAAGATTCTCTCTAGTGATCATGCCTTTGGCTTTATTCTAAACACCCTAGAAACTAGACGAGTTGAGCTGCTTGGAAGAAAAACCTGGCGTGGAATGGATGAAGAGCTCATCTTTTACTATACATACTTGTGGCTCTACAGACCACAACTTGGAAACATTTTGGGAAAATCAAGAATAGTGGAGGCGTTTTTCCAGAAATTCTTGCTTGGCGACATCAAAGGCGAGCTACAGCCAAGCTTCTCAGATAGAGTCGTGCTTGCCACAATGAAGGCAAAAGAAATTGTTTCAGAGTCAATAGAAAAAAAACATGATACCGAATGGTTAGAAAAAAAGATTCCAGAAATTCTAAGCATTCTGAACATTGATGCGCTAACGACTGTCCCATTAGCTGTTCTTTGGAAAGGGCCTGGCTTGATGATCACACCTCAAGACTTTGAAAAGGCAATGCAAAAAATAATTCAAAACAAGGAAATTGATTTTGGTAAAATCGACAAAGACAATATAATGTCAGGAAAATCCGTCGCAGATGAGTTCAAAGTGATAAAAGAAGAAAACAAGAAAAATGAAAACAAGGGCCTTGGCAGTGAATCTATTGGAATTCAGATTCCTGGATCTACAAATGTAGATGAAACGCGAATCTATGATCAAGACCTAATTAGCAATCTTAAAACCAAATTCAAAGAATGGAAGACCAGTTGGAAAGAGCAACAGGTCTTTGCCGGTGATGAATTTGATGCAGAGTCATATGTCGAAGGATACAAGCCATTTGTAGTAGATGTCAAAAAATCAATCAAATCTAAAATAATGATCCTACTTGATCATTCATCTAGCATAACAGAACAACAAACAGAATACAAAAAGGCAACACTGGCATTGTGCGAAGTATTAGCATTTTTGAAGATAAAATTCTCTGTCTTTGCCTTTAACACTACACAAAAACAAGTAGTATGTTGGATGGTCAAGCCTGAAGACGCCAAATGGAACAATGCGTGCGCCAAAAGACTGGCTCAGATTGAGGCAAATGGTGGAACCCCCCTGGCAGATGTATATCAAAAGATGTTCCCCACACTAAAATCCAAAAAGCCGGACATATTTCTGACACTGTCAGATGGTGAACCATCTGATCCTGACGCAGTCAGAT
The DNA here is from genome assembly GCA_016872015.1 of Nitrososphaerota archaeon. GTDB lineage: Archaea > Thermoproteota > Nitrososphaeria > Nitrososphaerales > Nitrosopumilaceae > Nitrosotenuis. Next base: position 18,234 of record VHBK01000017.1, on the reverse strand, counting down.
TCATGGTAAAATCATTAAAAACACTTGGAATCAAAATGGTTGCAATTGGTGTTGGCCACGACACATTCAGTGCCACTACAATTGCAAACAATCTCAGATATTTGGGATATGAAAAAACACTCGCAGTATCAAGACTAAAAGACATTCCAAATAGAGTCTTGGCAGTATTGCAGACTGGCTAGGATTATTGTTGGGTTTTTGGTACAGTTATAGTAAATGTAGTAGGATCATTTTTGACTGCAATAGATCCAGCATGTTCTTCTTCAATTATTTTCTTACATGTAGGCAATCCCAGTCCAGTTCCTTCCTTTTTTGTTGTAAATAGAGGCTCAAAGACCTTGGGCAAAACATCAGATGGAATTCCAGGACCAGAATCACTTATCTGAATTATTGCATTATTGTTTTGCTCTGAGATTTGAATTGTTATTGTGCCTCCTTTTTCCAATGCCTGAATAGAGTTTACAATTATGTTTGTAAATACTCGCTGTAGTTTTGTCGCATCGCATGATGCCACAACATCATTTGTAGGCAGATTAATTGAGACATTGTCTGGCTTGTTTGCATAGATTACTGATTCGTTTAGAATCTTTAGGATGCTATTGTTTTCAAATGTAGATGGTGTTTCTCGTATGAAATTTAGAATATCATTTATGTGATTTGTAATACCGTTGACTGCCTGCTCCATTCTTCCAAGCGAGTTAAGCAGTGTAGAATCTTCTTCTTTGGAATAGCGTAGTTTTAGCAAGTCGACTTGGGCTTTTATCACAGTTAACGGATTTTTTATGTCATGAACCATTTTGGATGACATCTCGCCAACGACGGTGAACTTGTTTGATCTTTTATCTAGGTGAGTCTGAAGGAGGTTTTGCTTTTCTCGGAGTTGTTTTTTTGCCAAATCCAGAGTTTCTGAGCGTTTTCTGATTAATTCTTGGATTTTTTGTAATTCCTTTTTTTCTTCCTCGATTATGCTGTTAATTGTGGTGTACCTTTCTTCAGTGTAAGGTTTTGATGAAATTCCAGAGTTGCTGGAATTGGTTGTTGCTTTTTCAAACTCGGTGGCATTATGAGAATCGGTAATCTGCTCAATTTCTGCTTCTGTTCCTTGTCCTGGAGCCTTTGAGAAGAAAATCATCCTCCCATTGTTTGCAGGATTTTCCGACGGATCTTTTTTGTTGATAAATCTAGCCAATATTGATGAGGCTCATACTGATTTAATATTGAATAATGTGTTCAAAACAGATGAGCTCCCTTTAGATCAATTGCGAAATCATAGCAAAAATTCTAAATTTGGCTCTAAATTAGCCGGAATTAAATGAACATAGAGATAACCCCTGAAGAATTAACCCAGGTTTTACAGAACAAATCTAACGCCTTGATTCTAGATATTCGTGCAAAGGAAAACTACATGAACGGTCACATTTCTGGCGCGGCAAATGCAGTGTGTCATTCTATGCAGCAAAAACAAGTCATAATGTCAAAGATCCCGCCAAACATGAAAGTCATATTAATCGATGGGGATGGTACTGAGGCAAAACAAAACGCTACAATGATGGCTCGCTTTGGCTTTGATGCTCACTATCTAAAAGACGGAATCAAGTCGTGGGAGGGCGAGCTTGTAAAGAGCACACAGGATACTACAATTAGTGGAGACACACTATGGGAATCCATAAAACAAAACAGTGATGTGTTTTTGCTAGATGTAAGAGAGCCGCAAGAGTTTGCTGAATTTAAGATTCCCGGCGCAGTAAACATTCCGCTATCACAATTATTCATGCCAAGCTCACAAACACAATTACCAAAAGATAAAAAAATTGTCACTATCTGCTCACATGGAAACCGTTCTATGGTTGCAACATTTGCACTAGCACAGAACGGACTGGAATCAACATCCCTTGTTGGAGGTATGTCTTTGTGGAATCAGGTACTTGGCGCGACCGTTCTAAAAGAAAATGACACTACCATTATCCAAGTAGAAAAAATCGGCAAAGGTTGCCTGTCCCATATCATTGGCTCAAATGGAGAAGCAGTTGTAATTGATCCCACATATCCAACAAAAAGATACATTGAATTTGCACAAAAGGAAGGCCTCAAAATCACCAAGGTAATCGATACACATCAACATGCAGACCATGTTTCTGCTGCAAAAGATTTGGCTCAGATGGCTGGCGCAAAACTATACCTCAGCAAGCTAGAAGAATACAGAATTGAAAGCGAGAAAATCGAAGATGGAAACACAATCCAATTTGGTACAAAGCAACTCAGAGTAATACACACGCCAGGACACACGCCAGGCGGAATGTCGTTTATCCTAGATGACAAGTATGTGTTCTCTGGAGACATTTTATTTGTGGAGGGAATTGGAAGACCGGATCTTAGAGATCAAGCAGAAGAATTTGCAGCAAAACTCTACGATACATTACACAATAAGATACTAAAATTTGGAGACGATGCCAAGATATTTCCAACCCATCATGGGGAAGGAGTAAGTCCAACCAAGGGCGGAATATTCTATACCACTGTGCAAAACGCCAAAAAGCTGCCACTACTTGACTTGGGCCAAGCCGAATTTGTATCCAAAGTAGTAAGCATTACGACTCCTAGGCCAATGAACTATTCCATGATAATCAAGATTAACAAGGGCGTCATTCCAATAGCACCGGAACAAATTCCAGACTTGGAGATGGGTCCAAACAGATGTAGCATCAGAATGTAATTGAGCACCTTCAAGTGTCTTTCTATATCACAGCCGTTTGCTGAGCTTATAGTCAAGGGCAAAAAAACAATCGAGCTTCGACACTGGAATACAAATTATCGTGGGGAATTTCTAATTCATTCGCCAACCAAGATCAAGATACATGATTGTAAAAAACTAGGAATCGATCATCGCTTCCTCATCACAGGTGCAATAATTGGCAAGGCTGCCATTTTTGACACAAAAAAGTATCAGACCAGAAAGGAATTCGCATCCGACAAAAAGCATCATTTTGCCCCAGATGATTATTTTACAGAAAAGACATTTGGATTTTTCCTAAAAAGCGCCAAAGAATTCAAGATTCCAATTCCTGCAAAGGGACAACTTGGGTTTTTTGATATAGATCTACAGAGCTCAGTTGTCAAGGATGATTACATTACAACAGAGATCTTCGATGAGGAATACCGCACGCAGTGGATTAACCATCACTAGCTAAATCCTGCACCAAATTTGTCTCCATCCTGTAGGGGATCTACATCTTTGGCGTTCTTTAGTGTCAGGTACAAAAAGGTCTCATTGACTAGCTGCACAGAATCATCGCCAGTCAAATTGAATTCTTTTTGTGCAAAATCATAGTATTTCTGTAGTTTTTTCTGGTCTTGTTCACGAATTGAGATGTTGTCTTTAGCTAAAAGTTCGGCTATCTCCATGATTTGGAAATTGCGGGCCTCATCATCCATAATATACTAAATTGTGCCTAGTTTTTAAGGAATTTTCATCAGACAATTCTAGAATCAAGTCGTTTTGAGATCTCTGTGTCTAAATCAGCAAACTTAGACTTGTTTGAAGATTGAGTGGATGAATATGTTTTGCTCTGTATCCAGTTTATTTCATCAAAAGTAAATCTAGTATGACAATTATTGCAATCGAATTTTTGGTTAGGCATGGGAAAGACTTCATTGCAATCGTTGCAGACATTAAAATTTTGTAGAGTTCTATAATCAACTCCTATGATTTTGATTTGTTTGCGGCATTTAGGGCAAGTATCTTCGTCATAGTCGTGTTGTGGACTGACATTCCCACATGAAAAATGCTCAATTAACGAGGTTTTTCTAAAGTTTTCACAATTGCAACGAGTACAGCAAAAAACTTGATGAATGTTTACTGAATTACAATCTTTGCAATCAATTTCTCTTCTTTTTGCGATTTCTTGTAAAACTGATTTTTTCTCTAATTTTTGTAGGAATGATTGTAAAACTTCTATTTTACAATCGCAGTATTCTGCTAGTCTTACCAAACTAACTTTTTTGAGTGTTTTTAACAATCCAAGAACTAATTTTTCATTAATTGTTGAAAATTCCTCGATTTCTTTTTCTATTGTTTCCATTATTCGCGTCAGGTCATCAAAGCGAATTGGTTTTGGCAGATAATGAAAGACACCTTCAGAGAACAAATCTATTATTTTTTGATCATCTTCTTTTAGTGAGCTTTCAATTATTATTTTAGCATCAGGTGCAATTTCAAATAATTTAGGCACAATTTCTGATGCGACACTATCTGGAAAGTGATAGCCAAGAAGAACTAGGAGTTTTTTGCCGGAGGAGATAAGATCTTGGAATGTTTTGACTCCAGAATCGGCAGTCTCACAGGTCAAAATTTCCCCAAAGCCAATTCTTTTCAGATATTGAGAGATCAGTCTATTTACTGCTGAACTATGATCTATTACCAATACTGTCGAATTTAGAATTGACAATATTGTATTAGAGAAATAACCGCATATATCGAATATTTATTTTAGAATAAACAAGCTTTTTTCGAAAAAGCTAATAGCATATGTCCTATTTTTGGCTGGTCTGTAGTTTTTCCCAGTCTGCCAGAAATGCCTTGAGTCCATTATCAGTCAGCGGGTGCTTGAGCATTTTGCCTAAAACATCTGGTGGCAACGTTACAACGTCTGCTCCAATCTTTGCAGCTTCAACTACATGCATTGGGTGTCTTACGCTGGCAACAAGAATTTGTGTTTTGAAATTGTAATTTGAGAAAATCTGCTTTATTTCTGCAATGAGTGCCATTCCGTCTTGGCCCACATCATCCAGTCTTCCAATAAATGGGCTGACGTATTTTGCGCCTGCCTTTGCAGCCAAAATCGCTTGGTTTGGTGAAAATACCAGAGTTACATTGACAGGTATGCCTTCTGCTGTGAAGCTTTTGCATGCCTTGAGGCCGTCCGCAGTCATTGGAACCTTGATGACAACATTTGCTCCATATTTTTTGAGTTTGTGGCCTTCATCCATCATTCCGGCATAATTGGTTGCAACAACTTCAAGACTCACATCGCCTTTGATTATTTTGGTAATCTCTTCCATTGCTTTTTGTGGGTCTCCTCCTTCTTTTGCCAACAAGGACGGATTGGTTGTAATTCCATCAAGTAATCCCATGTCATTGTACTGTTTTATTAATTGTAGATTAGCAGTGTCAAGAAAGATTTTCATTTTTTCTTACCCAATGTGTCTTTGACTGCTTTTGCTATATTAATTGATGTTATGCCGTGCTTTTCCAAAAGCAGTGGAATCTCTGCATCACGTGCAGACTCGCCAAACTTGTCATTGACGCCAATTCTTTTGATTGGTACTGGGTATGATTCAGATATGACTTCAGATACTGCTGAACCAAATCCTCCCATGATGTTGTGCTCTTCGCATGTTACAATGCAGCCAGTTTCTCTTGCGGATTTTTCCAGCAGTTCAGAATCAATTGGCTTTATTGAAAACATGTCAATTACTTTGCAAGAGATTCCTTCTTGTTTTAGAGAATCTGCGGCATCTAGTGCCATCTTTACTGTGAGTCCGCATGCAGCTATGGTACAGTCAGAACCCTCTCTCAATACAATTCCTTTTCCTATCTCAAATTCCTGCGAGTCTTGGTGTACAATTGGAGATGCAGATCGGGTCAGTCGCATGTAATGCGGACCATACCTTTGGGAAATTATCCAAGTAAGCTTTGATACTGATATTGTGTCTGCTGGTACCAATACTGTCATGTTTGGCATAGCACGCATTATTGCATAATCTTCTACTTGTTGGTGAGATCCTCCGTCTGCTCCAACCGAGATTCCTCCGTGTGATACCACCAGTTTTACATTTAGTCCCTTTTTGTCACCAGGAGACGGATATGCTATCGCATTTCGAATTTGGTCAACACATCTACCTGGCAGAAATATTGCATATGTGCTTGCAAACGGGATTTTGCCGGAAAGTGCAAGGCCTGCAGATACTGAAACCAAGTTTGCCTCCGCTATTCCAACATTAAAGAATCGGTTCGGGAATTTTTTGCCAAAGTCCGCTGTCTTTAGGGAATCTGTAGTGTCTGCGCCCAAAACCACAACGTCCGGGTTTTGCTCGCCAATCTCTACTAGGGCTTTGCCGTATGCAGTACGCATATCGGTCATATCGCCAATCATGTATAGCCAAGCTCCTTTGATATGGTGTTAAGCTGGTTCTTTTTCTCGCCAATTACATGCAGGTCTATCCATTTTGCGACTAGTTCCTTGCCGCCAAGCTCAAACGCCTTTTGGATTAGCATTTTGCGCCTCGCATATGCAATTTTGTTCCTAAATTCTCGAATCACTCCACGAACATCCTGCTGGCCAATTATTGCGCTTCCTCCAACAAACGCACGTGCGCCGTCCATAAAACAAGATCCAATGTTGTCCAGTGTAACACCACCGTCAGCTTCTATGTATCCATCAAAGTTATGCTGGATTAGAATTTGGCCTAGTCGTCGCATTTTTTCATGCGTAGCCTCGATGTACTTTTGGCCTGATTTGCCAGGAACTACAGACATCACTATGATTTGGTCTAGCTTTGAGATGAATGGTAATGCCCACTCTGGCATTTCTGTGTCCGGATTTATTGCGAGTCCTATACCCACTTGGTTTGCCTTTAGTGTATCGTATATTTGGCCAAAGCTTGACGCATCACACACTTCGGTGTGAACCGTTATGATATCAGAGCCCGCATCGATGTAATCTTTGACATGTTTTACTGGCTCGTTTATCATCAAATGTGTATCAAATGGAATGATGGTTAGTGGGCGCAGTTCTCGGATTTTGTTGTGATCAAATGTCTTGTTTGGAACAAACAGTCCATCCATTACATCTAGGTGAATGTAATCTGCCCTTCCATTTACACAACGCTTTATCTCGTTTTCAAGATTGGTCATATCGCCAGCTATGATAGATGGTGCAATCATGGACTGGGAATCAATTTCCATGTCAATAATTGGTACGAATTCCTTTTTTGGAGCCTGGCCGTGCCACTTGGGGTTGTCTTCCATGTGCTCGACTCCTTTTCCTTTGATTGTTCTTGCAATGATTATTGATGGTGCGCCTTTGGTTTGAGATGCCTTTTTGATTGCATGATCCAGTTGTTCTATTCTGTGTCCGTCAATTTCCAGTACATTCCATCCAAACGAGCGCCACTTGTCGCCAGTCTTCCATCTACTTGCATCCTTCCACATTTCCGACAGATCATCGCTTACCAGTTCCTCATCAAGTGGCATGATTTTTTCTGTGTAAGAGTCTTGTTGGATGAAATTTCTATCCAATATTGCAGTTAGATTGTCGACTTTGTATTTTGCGCCAGCCATCGCAGCTTCCCAGACTTGGCCTTCGTCTGTTTCTCCATCACCCATGACAGTAAAGATTCGTGTTGGTTTGCCGTCAATTTTTGCCGCAAGCGCTGCACCAATTGAAAACGACAAGCCAATGCCCAATGAACCTCCGCAAAACTCTACGCCTGGACATTTGAGATCAGGATGGCCTTGCAGCCTGCTTCCAAATTTTCGCAATGTGTCTAGCTCTGATATATCAAAATAGCCGGCAAGTGCCATGTTTGAGAACAGACCTGGTGAGGCATGCCCTTTTGATAGAACAAGTTTGTCTCGGTCTTGCCATGTTGGATTTTTTGAGTCGTATCTGAGATATTTGAAAAATATACAGCCCATGATTTCTGCCATGGAAAAAGAGCCCCCAGGATGGCCAGAACCAGCGGTTGATGTGGCACGAATTACAAGCTTGCGCGCTCTTTTAACATTTTTTTTTATTGTGTAATAATTGAGGCCCATTTCAATCAAGCATAACCAACAAAGGCATGTTTTGAGGCTGCTCCCAGATTAAATAAAAAGCTATTTTCTGCTTAATGCTTTAATCTCGATCTGACAGTATAGTATTGTGGATCTGCACAAAATAACGCCACTTGTAATTTACGACAACCAATGTTATCTTTGCACCAAGTTTGCAAGAGCGGTAAACTTTTTTGCAAGAGGTAAACTCTTGCTGGTCGGTCATTATACCGAGTTGGGAGAAAAATTACGCAAAGAAATCCTTGATTCTAGTGCGCTGGATATGTTTTGGTTTGTAGATGGAAAAACTGCATATGGTGGACGAGCTGCACTGATTCCTCTGATTTGTAGTATAATACAATCCAAGGGGAAAGGCAATCAAAAGTTTGAAGACAGCAACACATGCAATATGGAATGCAAAGAGGTCAAAGCAGTCTTTGTGCGCTCTGCAAGCCTTATCACAAACAGCAAAAAAATACCAATCAATTTCATATGAAAGTCATATAATTTCACCAAAAGATCTATTCTGTTCATCCAGCATTTTCCATATAGTACTTCAAGGCCAAAAGAATTGTGTCAGATAAACCAGCCGAAGAAAAAAAGGGATTCATAGCAGAATTTGCTCACTTTCTCAAGACATTTGGAATTATTGGCCTTGCAATTGCGTTTGTAATTGGTGCAGCTGCATCAAAGCTAGTCACTGCACTAGTAAACGACATAGTCAATCCAATTGTTGGTCTTGCACTTCCTTCTGGTGATCTAAAGACATTACAATATTCAGTAACAAACAGCCTAACCGGCGTTACGTCTGATTTCAAGTATGGTGACTTGATTGCAAATATCATTGACTTTTTGATAATTGCAGCAATAGTATTCATGCTATACAAGCAGCTATCCAAGTTCAAGCTTGTAGAGGACAAGACAAAGGGATAGTATCATGTCTGCGATCTATTTCCGAAAGGTTCGCGCTTTGTATCAAAAACGAACAAACAACAAGATAAGAGTAGATATCTTGCAAATTACCTGTGCTACACGACACACAGATAGTCTGCCCTACAATTGATTATTGTAAAGAAGTATCACCGTCACTAATCAAGCACATTTTGGTGCCATTTGATGAAACCCAGATTGCCTTTGAGGCGTTCGAGTTTGCGTTGGACTTGGCAAAAAAATACAATGCCAAAATGTCCCTAATTACAATAATTCACAGCGGAATTTTGTCAAGCTCGTTTATTGAAATGTCTGGCCATCAAAAAATAATCGAAAAAGAAAAGCTAAAGGTGATCAATTCCATGCTACAAGAACTACAAAACACCTCAAAGAAATTCGGAGTCGAAGTAAAGTCAGAATTGGTCTTTTCGCAAAGTGTTGCAGATACAATTTTGTCATTTTCCTCTCATAGAAAAGTAGACCTAATTGTTATGGGAACAAGGGGTCGTGACGGATCCGTTAGATACATGCTTGGTAGTGTAACGTTTGACATAGTCCAAAAAGCAAAATGCCCGGTAGTATTTGTTAAAAGAAAATAGTTTAGTGGTGATGTCCACCGCAGCCACAAGAACCGTGGCCCATGTTATCCATGCCAGAATCTCCGTCTTTTTTGGAGCAGGTATTGCATTTGTTGTGGCCTAGAGGAGAAAAGAAGCTCTTTCCACAAGATATGCATTTTGTACTTGACATGGATTTGTTGGTACAAATCCACTATTTATCAATAAGCCCAAATCTTAATAGAGACAAAAAATGCGAGTCAGACTTGTGTTTGTAAAAGCAGAAAACACTGATCCTGCCAAGAAAAAAACAAAATCACTTTGCTATTTTGTCACAGAAAAATCAGACCTGCCGCTAGGATTTCCAAAAATAAACCAAAAGCTGCTCGATGCGACAAAAACGGCAGTCAAGGAAACCAAGGCAAAACTTGGTGCAATTTCTATTATTCACACGCATGGCATGATTCCGGCACAAAGAATTCTAATTACAGGCCTTGGTCCAAAGCACAAAATCACTCATGAGTCGCTGAGATCAGCATCTGGCAAAATTGCAAAAAAGGCAAGCGAGATAGGCCTAGACGAATACACAATAGTTGTTCCAAGCGGACTGCCAGTCAATTCCAAGGCAGCAATCATATCAATAGTGGAAGGCTCTAAGCTTGCTCTGTATTCATTTGATAGGTACAAAAAAGAAAAGAAAAAGACTCCAAACCTCACAATAATATCATCTGATACAAACGCATCGCAGATAGCATCAAGGGCAAATGTTGCATCCGAAGGCGTTATCTATACTAGAGAAATTGCAAATCTACCTCCAAACGAATGCAACCCTGCACAACTAGCGGGCTTTGCAAAATCATTGTCATCAAAGAACAAGCTAAAGTGCACCATACTATCAAAAACAGAACTAAAACAGAAAGGATTTGGCGGAATTACTGCAGTGGGCCAGGGAAGTAAAAACGAACCAAAATTAATCATACTGGAATACAACGGCAAAAAAGACACAAAACCTACCATACTGGTAGGAAAGGCAGTCACATTTGACACTGGCGGAATTTCGATAAAACCTGCAGACAAAATGGATGAGATGAAATTTGACAAGTGTGGCGGATGCACTGTTTTAGGAATAATGAAGGCTGTATCGGAGCTAAAACTCCCAGTAAATCTGGTTGGGGTTGTGCCATCAGTTGAGAACATGCCGGGAGGAGAATCGTATAGACCAGGAGATATCATAAAACTGTACGATGGAAAAACGGCAGAAATACTAAACACAGATGCAGAGGGGCGTCTGATTCTGTTTGATGCACTGGCCTATGGCATCAAAACATACAAGCCAAGGGAGATAATTGACTTTGCAACACTGACAGGCGCCTGCATTGTGGCACTAGGCGCAAATGTTGCAGGCCTAGTCAGCAATAACAAAAAAATCGCAGACAAAATTGCAAGATCAGCTCAAAACACTGGAGAGCAAGTCTGGCAGCTTCCAATCAATGACGATTACATGGACATGATAAAGTCAGACTATGGAGATATTAGAAACACTGGTCCTGGCAGAGTTGCAGGAACAATAACGGCAGCTGCATTTTTGGCAAACGCGGTAGGAAACACTCCATGGGCTCACTTTGATATTGCTGGAACCGCATGGGTACAGGCAGGTGCCAAGGAAAAATCTTACAATCCAAAAGGCGCAACAGGATTTGGCGTGCGACTAATGTTGGATTATCTTAATAGCCCCTAGAATTTCTGTCCGGGGTTCCGCCAGTTGGATTTCTAAAGTTGTGCTTTTCCATCATGTGATTCATGAATCGGATATCGTTTTCTAGCTGCGCGCCACAAACTGAACAAGTTGGCATGAATATGATACAAAATGTATAGTATAAGAATTTGATTAAAAGATGCCAGCACCACTACTTCCCAAGGGCTCTCGCACCTTAGTAACACAGTGGCGACATTAGGTTTGACTTCCAGGTTCGGAAAGAGACTGGGTCGCGCCCTAACGCTGTGGCCGGCTTGAAGGTCTTGGTCTAATTGTTCTGTATTAAGATTACGACTAGTCCCGAATGAGGTATAAATTGACCAGATCAGAGAATACACCATGACGCACCGAGTAGCGGTACTAGACAAGGAGTTGTGCCAGCCAAAAAAGTGTGGCCTAGAGTGCATCAAGTACTGTCCTGTAAACAAGTCCGGCGCAGACTGTATCATACTAAATGAGGAGATAAAAAAGGCGCAAATTGATGAGGACATTTGCAATGGGTGCGGAATCTGCGTCAAAGTATGCCCGTTTGAGGCAATCACCATAGTAAATCTGGCAACAGAACTAGGGACAGACAAGATTCACCAGTACGGGAAAAATTCATTTCGGCTATACAAATTACCAACTCCAAAGAAAGGCGAAGTCGTAGGATTATTGGGCAGAAATGGTATGGGGAAAAGCACTGTTGTTTCCATTTTGTCTGGAAATCTCAAGCCAAACCTTGGCAACTACGACTCTCCTCCAGAATGGGATCAAATACTAAAGAGATTTGCAGGAACCGAACTAAAGGAACACTTTGAGAAAATAAAAAACCAGGAGATAAGAGCGGCAATAAAACCGCAGCAAGTCTACAACATTTCCCAAGTCTTTGATGGTACTGGAAAAGAACTATTGGACAAATATGATCAGAGGGGAGTTGCAGGAGATTTAGTCAAGGAGCTGGGCCTGCAAAACTCACTAGAACATCACGTAAAGGAACTCTCTGGTGGCGAGCTCCAAAGAATTTCTGTTGCAGCTGCTGCCTCAAGGGATGCTGACTTTTACTTTTTTGACGAGCCATCATCATACAATGATGTATTTCAGAGAAGGGGAGTTGCCCGGGTAATACACAGTCTTGCAAACATTGGAAAATCAGTCATGGTGGTAGAACACGATTTGACATTGCTTGACTTTTTGTCAGATTATATTGAAATTTTGTATGGCGAGCCGTCTGCATACGGCATAGTCTCTGGAATTTTGTCAACAAAAGTAGGAATCAATGTATTTTTGGATGGGTACCTACCAAATGAAAATGTCAGATTCCGTGACAAGAAATTCAGCTTTGATGTGTCCACATCTGCTGAAGACTTTGAGAAAGGTGAAGTGCTAATCAAATATCCTGCACTGAAGCGAAACTATCCTGCATTTTCCGTGTCTGTCGAGCCAGGCCAAGTAAGGCGAGGCGAAGTTATGGGAATAATGGGTGCAAATGCTCTTGGAAAAACAACCATGATGAAGATGATTGCAGGAGTCGAAAAGCCAGATGAAGGTACCGTAGACAAGGCAATCACAATATCATACAAGCCGCAATACATTCCAAATGACTATGATGTTGAGGTATTATCAGTACTGGACAAGGCAAACTGTGGTCCAATATTTGGAAGCATAGAAGAAGAGCAGATTGTCGACCCACTCAAGATAAAAAAACTGTACAACAAATCCATCAAGAATTTGTCAGGTGGAGAACTGCAAAAAGTGGCAGTTGCCACATGCCTTCTCAAAAAGGCAGACGTATACGCACTAGATGAGCCGTCGGCGTTTTTGGATGTAGAGGACAGAATTGCTATAGCAAAATTCATCCAGAGATTTGTAAGATCGTTTTCAAAATCGGCCATCATAATAGACCATGACATTCAGCTGATGGACTTGATTTCTGATACCATAGTAATCTTTGAGGGGGAATCTGGAAAGACAGGCCATGGTACCACACCGCTAAGCAAAACAGAGGCAATGAATCGATTCCTCAATTCTTTAGATATTACATTTAGGCGTGATGAACAAACACTGCGACCTAGAGTTAACAAGACTGGAAGTAGATTAGACAAACAGCAAAAAGACTCGGGCCACTTTTACTACAAGCGTTGACTCGAATGCTAAAAAAAGTACTGGAAGGAGTGCTGAATGCAACAGAGGCAGCTGAGCTGTATTCTGCATTTGATCAAGTCGGGGATATTATAGTAGTCAGAATTCCAGACTCGTTATTATCAAAGAAAAAGGTAATTGGTCAGACTTTATTGGAAGCAGTGCATCCTGCGCGCTCTGTTTTTTATCAGAGCTCTGATGTCTCTGGAGACTTTAGGACAAGAAAATTGGAGGTAATTGCGGGGGAGGACAAGACCGAGACCGAATACCGAGAACATGGATGCAGATTCAAAGTAGACGTCGAAAAGGCGTTTTTCTCGCCAAGACTATCTACAGAGCGAAAGAGAATAGCGGACCTAGTCCAGGACGGCGAGATTCTAATCAACATGTTTGGCGGAGTGGGCATGTTTTCTATAGTTGCCGCCAAGACCAAAAACTGTACAGTGTATAATATCGACCTAAATCCGCATGCTGCCAAGCTGTGCGAGCAAAGTGTCAAGATGAACAAAAAACTCAAGGGTAAAGTCATATCCATTAACGGAGATGCAGCTCAAGTTGTAAAGGAGCAGCTTTGTGACAAGGGCGATAGAACCCTGATGTTACTGCCTGAAAGATCCGATGAATTCTTGGGCTCTGCCATTCTTGCCACAAAGTCAGGCGGAATAATCCACTACTATTCACATCAACATGCAGATAAGCGCCAAAATTCCGCGGAACTATCAAAGCAGCACTTTTTAGAAGTATCACCGGTGAAAGCCGAGATAATTGGTGGTAGAATGGTTCGTGCAGTAGGTCCGCGATACTACCAAACAGTAGTTGATGCCAAAATTACAAAATAGCTACTTGTCATCAGGTAGAATAGAAGACGGCGATGGCTTTGTAGTTGCCATCATGTAGCCAATCCATGATACCACGCCCAAAATTCCGCCTGCAATCATTAGTACCGATAATTGTAGAACAATTGGGCTCCACTCGGAAAGCATCAGCAAATACGCATAGACGAAAAACCCTCCTATGCAGGAACAGAAAATCAAAATTCCAGTCATCTTGCGCCTAGTCATTTAGCTAAACACGTGATTGTAAGTATATGAATCTAGTATGTAAATTCGATGGCCATCAAAAAGGCATCCTCTCCATCCCTATAGTATGCCTTGAGTCGCTGCTTTATGACAAAACCAATTTTTTCGTACAGTCGGACTGCGTCGCCATTGCTGCACCTAACCTCCAGGTACAGCTCGTCGCATCGCTTTGACTTGATTCCCTGGATACATTCTTCGATGATTGCTTTGCCTAGGCCCTGCTTTCTGTATTCTTCTAGTACTGCAACAGAGACTACGTGTCCCTTTTTTACAAAGCCGAGTTTTTTGAAATTTGAAAATCCATATTCTGTTTTGCACATGATATATCCTACGAGCTTGCCTTGATGTTCTGCAACCAGGAATGCTTCTGGCAGTTCTGCCAGTAGGCTTTCATAGAAATAATCGGAATAATGTTCTGGTAGTGTTTTGAGATTTATCTCCATTACTGGTATTAGGTCTCCCGGCTCGCAGTGTCGAATGATGTAATCGCCTGTCTGGTGGTTGATTATCTGCATTGTACTATTCTGGAATAATCGATATTTAACGTTAAAGTAGAATTACACAAATCAATTAATGCCTAGACCATACCTTGATGTATAATGAGTGAGCCTACGCAAGAAGACGTAACTGCAATTGTATCGTCAGTGTTTTCCATTCAGGCAATATCTGTAACGCTTGAGAAAATGGAGTTTGAAATATCAGATTATGTTGGGGAAAAGTTTGTCGGCCTGGCGCAAAGACTGGAGAAAATTGGAATTGTATGCTTTGTGCAAAAACATGATAATAGAATAATAATTCAGGTAAACAGGCTTCCGCCAGAACCCAAAAAGAAAAAATTCCTTTCCCGCGCCTGGCTACAGAGAATTCTGTTTGGTGTGGTAGTGGCGTTTACCATGATTGATGGATACTACAAGACGCTGGGCGCAAACAGCCTGACTTACATTGGCGAGCCACTTGACTTTGCGGTATTATACACAATATCCCTAATTGGCATACTAGGTGTGCATGAGGCAGGGCACCTAGTTGCGGCAAAATGGCACAAAATACGCACGACTTGGCCATACTTTATCCCAGGAATTCCGGTGTTTGGCCTAGTGCCGACATTTGGCGCAGTAATCCAGTCTCGCGGTTTAATGGTAAATCGCAACATTATATTCGATATTGGAATTGCAGGTCCCATTGCAGGCCTAGTAATTGCTGTGTTGGTTTCGTTTTATGGCGCATACACTTCACCGATTTTGGATCCTAGTATTTTGGAAGAAGGCGATAGTCTGCGAAAGCTTGACGACAGCATTTTCATGCAAATAGCACTTGGCGCATTTGGAAAAGCCGGATCCGATGTAGAAGTGTTGATGTCGCCTGTGATGTTTGCGGCATGGATTGGATTTTTGATTACGTTTTTGAATTTATTACCTGCATGGCAGCTTGACGGGGGACATATGGCTCATGCAATGTTTGGCCAAAAAATCCACAGAATTGCCACCTATGCAAGCGTTGGAATTTTATTTTTGCTTCGATACGAGATGATGGCAATATTCATTTTGATATTTAGCATGAGAAACATGAGCATACGGCCACTAGATGACGTCACGTCCCTATCCAAGAACAGAAAACTGCTCTATGTTGTGGTAGTAGTGTTAGCTGTGTTGTGTGCGCCTCTACCATTCTCAATTTGGCCCTAGAAGGATTCTTGCGCCATCCGGCACAATCGATACCTTTTGTCTTGCGCCCTGGTGCTTTAGGACATACTCTAGTGTTTCTTTGACGCCATCAAATAGTTTCATGTTTAGCTTTTTGATGTAAAATTCCGGCAATACCGATACAATTCCTATTTGGATCTTTTTTTGGATCTCCGATAGGTACAACAAATCTTCCATGCCGTCTACGTATTTTGCTGGCTTTTGCAGGCGCTCAACACTCATTCTGCCTTCTACATATTGGCGGATTGCCTCAGAGCCAATCCCTGCCCTGCATTCTCCAAGCAAAATAGCTAGGCCCTCATCACGTATTGCTGTATAACAGTTCCAAAGCGAGCCTAGGGACTTGCCTAGGGTGTCGTTACTTGCGTCTTTGCCTGTGCTGATTAGTAGGGTTCGGTGCTTTTCTATTGATTTTACAAATGTAGCCATTGTTTTTGATATTGTATTTGTATTGGAGGGATGGCCAATTGCAAGATCTGCAATTCCCTTGTTGTCAGCCACAATTTCTATTGCGGAAATATCAAATGTGCCTGCAAAGTTTTTTGCGATTTCCATATTAGGGATCTCTTTTCCTGGATTTGGCAGGTTGCCTTGCCTTTTCTCATATGCAGACAACATCTGGTCTTTGCCAAATTTTCGCAAAAGCTTTGTAGATACAGTATCAAAGCCGAACAAGCCATCAAACTCCATTTCTCCCACAAAGACCAAACTGGAATCAACATTTTCAATTCCCTCAAACGCCAGAACTTGGCTTTCTGGAGGGAGACTAGATCTAACTAGATTCATAATTTGCTTGTCTGCAAATACTTTGGGCCGAGGAGCTGACTTTTGCGTGCATTTCTCAAAAATTATCGATAGTGTTTTTTGGATTGCAGGAGTATAGTTTAGTGCGACAAGTGTAATTGGTTTTGTTACATCAAATGCATCTAGTTTTTCGGAGACTTGAGCATCATCTAGTGCTGGCGAGTCTAGCTCGATTTTTTGGTCCAGGTTTTCTGCCTTTATATCAAGGACTACATCTGTGGCTCCATAGTTTAACCAGATTTCAGGCACAATACCCCCACAAAACAAAGCAAAATAAATCCAGTTTAGTAAATTTTGGTATGGAGTTTGTAAAAGAGTTTGCAACGTTTTTGCATCAAAATGGCATAATCAAGTTCGGTGACTATACCCTAGCAAGCGGCAAGAAAAGCTCCTACTATGTAGATTTGAGACTAGTCCCTAGCTATCCTCACCAGTTTAGGCGCATGATAAAGCACTTGCAGAGTATGATATCAGAGCAAATCGGCTTTGACAATATTGATTCTGTTGCATCTGTGCCCACAGGCGGCCTAGTGATTGCATCTTCTTTGGCGTACGAGCTGGTAAAGCCTCTAGTCTATGTAAGATCACAGGCAAAAGACTATGGGACTGGAAAACTAGTGGAAGGCATTGTAAAGTCTGGCGACAGAATCCTCCTAGTTGATGATGTCGCAACTACTGGCGGCTCTGTCATAAACGGAATTAAGGAACTCAAAAAAGCAGGTGCCAAAATCACAGATGCCTACGTTATTGTAAACAGACTAGAGGGAGCTGAGATGAATCTATTACAGGAAGGAGTTACTTTGCATCAGATTTTAGATGTAATGCAGGTTGCTAAAATTTTGCACGAGCAAAAACTAATCGATGATTCTGTTTTGGATAAGGTAAAAAGACAGGTCCAGTCCTAGTCGTAGATCATTAGCTTTTTGTCTTCTAGAGTATTGTGCAGATTGTTTACCGAACGATAAACGTCGGATTCCTTTTTTGCGCCAGTACATACCAGTTTTCCGGATGCAAACAACAGCACCACTGTTTTTGGATCAAGCATTCTGTGGATTAGTCCAGGGAATTGCTCTGGCTCGTACATACTCCTAGGTAAAACTCTAGCTGCTTGCTCTAGGTGAATTTTTCCGCCAAGATTTCCAGAGGCCACAATATTTTGTACTGTTACTACTGCATTGTTTTTTATTTTGATTCCGCCTTTTTTTAGCTGGGCTACAACAGAGTTTACTGCCTTGACTGCCATCTCTTCTGATTTGCCACCAGTGCAAACCATTTTGCCTGACGAAAATATCAGAGTTGCAGTCTTTGGGCTCTTTATTCTAAAGACTAATCCCGGGAACTGTTCTGGGTTCCATTCTGTGTCTGGGAATTTTTTTGTGATTTCTGTGAGGTCTAGTCTTTGCTCTATGGTAGCAGATGCTACTACGTTTTCTATTGATACTATGGGTTTTGTTTGTGGCATGCTCAGACTTTT
>VHBK01000016.1 GCA_016872015.1 Nitrososphaerota archaeon | reverse complement strand
ACGAATAAGTTTCTAATACTATGAGTTTCTAGGTTCCAAAGGTGGTTTTACCAGAAAAACAGGAATGAATTTGCGATAAAAACCGCTGTCTGAAAGACTAATCCAACAAAACAAGGATTGAAACGTGTGATCAATGCCATACCTGTATGGAAGAAATCAGGTCTGAAAGACTAATCCAACAAAACAAGGATTGAAACGACTTTATCCGGGGGCCTGCGAGTTAGTGGCGCAAGTCTGAAAGACTAATCCAACAAAACAAGGATTGAAACAGATCAAAAATGATCAAGTCCAAATCTTCTTTTAGGTCTGAAAGACTAATCCAACAAAACAAGGATTGAAACCAGTATTATCTACAGGGAGCGGAACTGCACAAGGCGTCTGAAAGACTAATCCAACAAAACAAGGATTGAAACAGCTGGTTGTCGTTCATATTACGCCCTCTTTTTTGGTCTGAAAGACTAATCCAACAAAACAAGGATTGAAACTATACGCTTTTTAGGACGCACGGCAGATTTTGGGGGTCTGAAAGACTAATCCAACAAAACAAGGATTGAAACTGGCTGTGTCTGCTGTGATCTCGCAGATCGTACAAAGTCTGAAAGACTAATCCAACAAAACAAGGATTGAAACGTGTATATGGGCCGGTATGTAACGTTGATACAGATAGGGTCTGAAAGACTAATCCAACAAAACAAGGATTGAAACTTGTTGTTTTTTCTCTATGTTATTTTGATCCTTAGTCTGAAAGACTAATCCAACAAAACAAGGATTGAAACTGGGACAACGCAGGATAAATAACGTGAGATTTTGTTGTCTGAAAGACTAATCCAACAAAACAAGGATTGAAACTCTATGATTTGCAATTTTAAGCCCCCCCGTCTGCAAGTCTGAAAGACTAATCCAACAAAACAAGGATTGAAACTAAAACAGTTGCAATGTGTTATTTTGATCAAAGAGAGTCTGAAAGACTAATCCAACAAAACAAGGATTGAAACTGTATAAGCTGTGGGTTTTTTTATGAAGAAAAAATGGTCTGAAAGACTAATCCAACAAAACAAGGATTGAAACTGGTGAAGTCTACGAAAAAATTCGTTTTTACTACGTCTGAAAGACTAATCCAACAAAACAAGGATTGAAACCTGTAAGGACAAAAGACACCGTGAGTTAGTTGGTGTCTGAAAGACTAATCCAACAAAACAAGGATTGAAACGATACTATCTAAAAGAGCATTTGCAAAAAAAAAAGTCTGAAAGACTAATCCAACAAAACAAGGATTGAAACGCACTTACCGAGGAGCAAACCCTAAAGGATCAAAAGTCTGAAAGACTAATCCAACAAAACAAGGATTGAAACAGACAAGACAAAAACCGCTTTGTTGGCAACCTAAAAGGTCTGAAAGACTAATCCAACAAAACAAGGATTGAAACCGACTGCTGCAAGCTGTTCCACAGACAGTTTCAAATGTCTGAAAGACTAATCCAACAAAACAAGGATTGAAACCATTGTTTTGTAATCATCTGTGCTATGGTTGTGAGTCTGAAAGACTAATCCAACAAAACAAGGATTGAAACATCAACTCGCGGGAATGATCAAGGTAGTCCATATACGTCTGAAAGACTAATCCAACAAAACAAGGATTGAAACTATAGTGCATACGAAAAGACTCTAAAAAACCAACCACGCCCTGAGATTCGGAACGGATTCTAAATCCCTGTTTTTTAAAAACATAGAAAAATCTCGAAAAATCTGATTCTAACAGTCAAAACTTGGGGGTATCAAACTAATTACACTAAACCCCTCGAGGGAATCTATTGTCTGGGTTTCGCACTTTTTACTCATAACCCACCCCCGGCATTACACAAAAAGTACAAATGTTCTACAAATACATGATTTCTAATTTACGAAAATGTTACATTAAATCATATTATAAAAAATAAAAAATTCCACAATTTTTGCCTATCTACTTGTTTTGTATTTGGTGTGTGCCAACATGCCTTTTTTGGCTTTTTCAGATTTCTTTTTTGTATCCTTTTTGGATTTTGCAGCATCAGCTTCTTCCAATCCTACACTGGCGTAGATAGTGCCAAATAGCAGAATTGCCATAACGCTGAGCGCCACTATTTTTGAAGTGTTTGTTATCATGAATGCACTTTTGTTAGAACATTATTATCAATTATTACTGGTTTGCGGCGTGCCTTTGAAATACATTGTTTAATGCGATACAAAAAACTGGAACACAAACCTACTGATCGGGCTTCGCTAAAAACCAAATGCAAATGAATTGAAGGTTTGTCATTTGGAATTGAGCACATACTAGGAACCTTAACATCTCAGGCTTGTGTTCAACTTTTTTCTCCTAGAAAGCCATGAAACAAACAAGACTTTCATTTCAGATTTTTGTTATAAGTACAATTCTTATCTTGTCGATTTCAATTATTTCTTCGAGCTTTGCTTTTTCAGAAAAAACAAAACCCCAAAATGATACTTGCAAAGCAAAGTATAGTTTGTACAAAGAAATTGGAGAATCAAAATTCAAAGAAAAATATCAGAAAAAACCAAAGATTTTGGACTGCCTAAAACTCTATAAAAACTCCAATTGGGACTTTGTAGGAAAAGGGAAAATCGATCAGCATTTTGATTCATCAAATTCTAATGTTAAAATCAATATTCTGTTAAAAAACTCCATAGGACAGCAAAAATATGTGCTCAAATTTGAGATATGTTCAAAACAATCAATAACAAAACCGTATTTTTTGATAAAGTCTGATAGTGACAAATACCTGACATTTCCAGATGTGAATTTACAAAGTAGCAAATGTTCCACATTTAGGTCAGAAGTAAACGCGGCATCCCCATCAACAATTCAAATTGAATATGTTAATGATCCTAGCAAATATGAAAATCTTAAAACCAAAAGACTTTCTTTGGTATGACATATGATTAATAATGCATCGCATCGATGTGGCAAGTGCGGCCAGATATTTTATTCGATGACAGGTCTTCACATTCACAAACATGATCCAGACAATGAAGACAAAAACTGATGCAACAATACAAACCATGCTTGTTGTGTAAGGATTTCTTCTCATTTCTGATAATCTAGGATCATGTACTTAACCAAATTTACTGGAGTTACCTTACATTGAAAAAGCCAGAAATTAGCAGAATTGGCTTTGTGCTAGGGCCGATTCTCTTTGCAGTTATAGTCTTGACTCCAATTGATGGACTGTCGTTTGAGGCAAGAATAGTTCTTGGAACAGCTTTTCTGATGGGAGTGTGGTGGGTAACAGAAGCCATTCCGATTTATGTTACTGCGCTTTTACCATTAATTGTATTTCCAATTTTACATGTTACAGAACTGTCCAAAGTATCGACATTTTATGCAGACAGGATCATCTTTCTTTTGTTAGGCGGATTCTTTCTTGCGTCTGCAATAGAGCGAACCAATCTACATCAAAGATTTGCATTTAACATATTGAAAATATTTGGGACAAACCCAAAAAACATCATTGGTGCATTTATCCTAGTTACTGGCTCCCTAAGTGCCTGGATGAGCAACACTGCCACCACATTGCTGATGCTTCCAATAGCAATTGCCATCATATCATCCCTTGATATAAAAAACAAGGAAAAATTCAGCGCGTGCCTTTTGCTCAGCATAGCCTATGCTGCAAGCATTGGCGGGGTTGCAACTCTGATTGGAACATCTCCCAATGCAATATTTGCATCCCTTTCCAAGTCTCTGACTGGAGTAGATGTGAGCTTTGCCCAGTGGCTGCTCGTAGGGCTTCCAGTCAGCGCAATTTCGCTTTTTGTCCTGTGGCTTTACATGACACATCTGGGAGTACGAGTTGGTAAGGATCCCATAATTGGAGAAAAGACACTAATCATGCAAAAATTACAGGAGCTAGGCAAAATAAGCAGGGATGAAAAAATTGTCATTGCAGTATTTGTTATAGCAATAACTGCATGGGTAACAAGAGGACTGGTATGGGCCGATCTGTTTCCGTTGGTGGATGACTCCACGATAGCACTGCTTGTAGCAGTATCTTTGTTCTTGTTGCCATCATCAAAAAACAAAAGGCTGCTTGACTGGAATGCTGCAATAAAAATTCCGTGGGGCGTACTATTTTTGATTGGCGGAGGCTTGGCACTTGCTGGAAGCTTTACCATTACCGGTGTGGATGTCTGGATGGCAGATCAGCTGTCTTTTCTGCAAGGAACTCATTACTTTGTCATAGTTTTGGTATTGGTTGCGGTTGTGATATTTAGCGAGTATTTGTCCAATACCGCAACTGCCGCACTGATGATTCCTGTTGCGGCTGCATTGGCTCCCACACTGGGAGTAAATCCGATTCTTCTCATGATGCCTGTTGCTATTGCCGCAAGTTATGGTTTTATTTTGCCGTCTAGTACGCCCTCAAACGCAATTGTTCTATCCAGTGGATATGTCAGTGCAAAAAGAATGGCAAGGATTGGCTTGCCGTTAAACCTTATTGCAGTATTGCTGGTATCAATTCTTACTACATTACTAGTTCCTCTTATTTGGGGCTGATCCCATGTCTGAAATTATTTTTGACGTATTAATTCTGGCTGCATCTTTGGCAGTGCTGGTAAAGAGTGCAATTTTTGCAATTGAGCGAATTGTGAAATTTTCCAAAATAACTGGAATTGGGGAGCTTGCAGTAGGATTTGTCATAGTGGCAGTTGCCACATCTACTCCTGAGATAAGTGTGGCAGTCTTTTCAACACACACAGATAACATAGGAATCACTCTGGGCGATATTTTTGGTTCAAATGTTACCAATATTGCTCTAATTACAGGCCTGTTTTTGCTGATTTCTCCAATAAGGCAAATAGAGCGCAAAACCCTCAAAACGCTTTTGCCGTTGCTTTTGGCCTCTTCTGCAATCCCTTTGGTTTTGCTGATAACACAGCAAGGAAGCAAATTTGTTGGAATTGCACTTTTGGCAATCTTTGGGTTTTTTCTGTACTATGCCTTCAAGTTTCATCCGCCAGAACCAGATAATCGACAACCAGAACAAGGCTCTGCAATAAAACAACTTGTCTACTTTTTTGTTGGAATTGCACTTGTGATTATCAGTGCAAAATTTATCGTAGACAGTGCATCATCAATAGCTCTTACTACTGGAATAAAACAATCGGTTCTAGGTGCAACGATTATTGCACTAGGTACGTCTTTGCCTGAATTGACCGTGGACATAATAGCAGTAAGAAAAAGACATCTGGATCTTGCACTTGGCGATATAATTGGTTCTTGCATCACAAACATCACGCTTGTTCTAGGACTGGTCTTGGTGGCATCAACCATAAGTGTCAATTTTGGTATTCTGTCATCATTGATCGGGTTTGCAGTGCTTGCGCCTTTTGTAATGTTTTTGTTTATCAGAAAAGCAAAAATCAAAAAATGGCACAGTGTATTGCTTTTTGCAATTTACGCCGCATTTATGTTTACAATATACGAAGTCCAGTTTTTGTTCAACGGGATTAAAATAGGATGATATCAAACTTGATAAGAACAGATTGGTTTTTAGTCAAGACGTGTAGTAAAGCAACATGGCATACAACAATATTCTAGTACCATTTGATGGCTCTATTCCTTCCAAAAATGCCCTAAAAGAAGCAATTGATCTTGCCAAGCAAAGCAGAGGGACTATTTTTCTGCTGTATATTGTACAGGAAATAGTTTTTCCATATTATGCTCTCAAATCCACGATCAAAACAGCGAAAGAATATGAAAAGGAACTGTATCATGCGGCAAAAAAAAGAGCATACATGATGCTGGAAGAAAACAAGAAAAAATATGAAAATGAAATAAACATTGAAACCCAGATACTATATGGAAATACTGCTGAAAAGATATTGAGTTTCATTAGAAGTAATAGAATAGATATTACAGTAATTGGGACTACAAGCCGGACTGGAATATCAAAGCTAGTTACACTTGGCAGTGTTGCAAGAAAAGTGGCAGAACAATCTACACGTCCCGTACTGCTTGTACACTAGTCATGATGATATAATAACACAACTGAGACGATGATTATTGACAAAGACAGTTTGCTGTGAGAATCAAATAAAATCTTACGGCAGCCAATCAAGTCACATGTGGATTTTGTGCCGGAGTATATGATGTTATTAAAAGTAAAAATGCTCGGCATAGATTCAAGTGGAAAACCAGCAGTATTTCTAAACAAACAGGATGCGGATGATCTCGGGATCACATCCTCTGGAAGAGTACAGGTGAATTCAAAAGGTACCACCGTTACCGCTATTGTCAATATCACATCATTTGTAAAAAAAGGGTTTGTTGTAGTCAGTGAAGAAATTCATAGGCGATTGGATCTAAAACGCAGTGATGCAGTGGATGTCAGTGTAGCTGCATTTCCAAAATCATTGCAATTCATACGCAACAAACTAGCTGGCAAAAAACTGCTTTATGATGAGGTTCATGAGATAGTCAAAGATGTCGTAGGGGGAAATCTAAACGAAAGTGAAGTAGCCGCTTTTGTTACCGCATTGCACATACAGGAACTTGATTTGGATGAAGCAACCAACTTGGCCTCATCAATGGTACAAACCGGCAAACGGCTGAATCTTGATGCTAAAACAATAGTTGACAAGCACAGTGTGGGGGGTGTACCGGGAGACAAAACCACACTATTGGTGGTGCCAATAATTGCGGCAGCTGGATTGGTGATACCAAAGACTTCATCAAGGGCGATAACTTCCGCAGGCGGCACAGCTGACAGAGCAGAGGTTTTGATGCCAGTTGATTTGGACATCAATGAGATGAAAAACGTCGTCAAAAAATGCAATGGGTGCATTGTCTGGGGAGGCTCATTGGATTTGGCGCCAGCAGACGACATTTTTGTCAAAGTGGAATATTCCCTATCAATAGATCCTCTGTTACTGCCGTCAATAATGAGTAAGAAGAAGGCAGTAGGTGCAACTCATCTTGTAATCGATATTCCTGTTGGAAGGGGGGCAAAAATAAAAACAATAGGCGAGGCCGACCTACTTGCAAAAGACGCAATAGAGCTTGGAAGGCGATTAGGCATAAACTCTCATTGCCTTGTCACTTATGGCGAGCAACCGCTAGGCCATGCCATTGGACCATCACTTGAAGCAAAAGAAGCACTCGAAGTGTTGATGAACAAGTCATCAATGCCAGATCTGGTTGATAAAGCATGTCATCTCGCTGGAGCAATCTTTGAGATGATGGGAAAAAAATCAGGATATGATATAGCGAAAGAGATTTTGCAGGCAGGAAAAGCAGAAAAGAAGCTCAGGGAGATAATTTCTTTGCAGGGAGGGAATCCAAACATTCAGCCAGACGATCTTACCATTGGAAAACATGATCTCCAAGTTAGAGCAAAAAATTCAGGACGTGTGTTGTGGATGGACAATAACCTGTTGGTGTCTGTTGCCCGAGCAGCAGGTGCACCAAAGGACAAGGGTGCAGGGATAATTTTCAATAAAAAACGAGGCAACAAGGTGAAAAAAGGCGAAATACTCTATACAGTTTATTCAGAAAAGTCCCGCAAACTTTCAAGAGTGGAAGAAATTCTTAGATTGGAGAATCCAATCGGAGTTGGCGATAGAATGGAGATGCTAATACATAAGGTAAAGGAAGCACCAGTAGTAAAAAGATCCTTCATGTTAGAAAGATGATCGCCAAAGACTGGCACGTGCAAAGCAAAGAACAGGTATTAGATGTCTTAAAAACCAGTTCAAGTGGGCTTACTGATGAAGAGGCCAAAAAAAGGCTCCTCACATATGGTCTAAACGAGATCAAAGAAGTAAAAAAAATTTCTAGTGCAGTGATTTTTTTCAAGCAGTTCAAAGAGCCACTCATACTGATACTGCTTGCCGCAACCGCAATCTCTGCATTTGTTGGTGAACTAATCGATGCGTTTGTGATAATAGCAATAGTCATACTCAGCACCATAGTCGGCTTTGTTCAAGAATACAAATCTGAAAAAGCCATCGAGGCACTACGAAAAATGGCAACTGCCACATGTCGCGTCATTCGAAATGGCGAGGAGAAAATGATCAAAGTAACTGATATTGTGCCTGGTGATGTAATCCTTGTTTCAAGCGGGGACAGGATACCAGCCGATGCATACCTGATAGAGTCTTTCAATCTTGAAGTCGATGAGGCACCGCTCACGGGAGAGTCGATCCCAGTAAGAAAGAATGCGGCCATATTTACAAAAGACACTGCTGTGGCCGATAGAAAAAACATACTCTACACCATTACTACTGTGACTTCGGGTCGTGGCAAGGCAATAGTGTTCGGAACCGGGATGAATACCGAGCTTGGCAAGATAGCCTCATCCGTGCAGACAGTTGATCTGCAAAAAACGCCTTTTGAGTTAAGAATGAGGCAGGTCGGCAAGATGCTCAGCGTTACGATGCTTTGCGTCGCGTGCATAATTGGCATTCTTGCCTTCTTTAGGGGTTACCAAATTCTGGAGATATTGATATGGAGTATTAGTGTTGCAGTAGCAGCAGTTCCAGAGGCACTGCCCGCAATAATCGCAGTGTCATTAACAGCGGGTGTATACAAGATGGCAAAACGTAACGCAATAATTCGGAGATTGCCTGCCGTTGAAACACTTGGCGCTATTACCGTCATATGCAGCGACAAGACTGGAACGCTGACAAAAGGCGAGATGACTGTCAGGAGGATTTACACCTACGACAAGTTTGCAGATGTGAGCGGAGTTGGATATAATCTTGAAGGCAGCATAACTAATT
This sequence comes from Nitrososphaerota archaeon, assembly GCA_016872015.1. Lineage (GTDB taxonomy): Archaea > Thermoproteota > Nitrososphaeria > Nitrososphaerales > Nitrosopumilaceae > Nitrosotenuis. The sequence continues at coordinate 20,253 of VHBK01000016.1, read as the reverse complement.
CCAACATAGAGGAAAACGACATGGCACTGCTTGCAAGAACTGCCGTGTTGTGCAACGATGCAAATGTGAGAATTGATGATAATAAAGTAATAACGATTGGTGATCCTACCGAAGTGGCACTAGTAATACTTGGTTACAAGACGGGAATCAATAAAGAAAAGACAGATAGCAAATACCCTCGAATACAGGAAATATCTTTTACATCGGAAAGAAAAATGATGTCCACGATTCACAAAGATGACAACAAATTCGAGGTTTTCAGCAAAGGTGCCACCGAAATAATCCTGAATCAGTGTAACTCAGCAATATCTGATGGCAGACTAATCCCAATCGACGATACCATTAGAAACAGAATCCTGAGTGTGACAGATGAGATGGCTTCTGGAGGCTTGCGTGTGCTCGCATTAGCGCACAAACAGATGCACTCTGATGACAATATTGAGGGTGAGGCAGAATCAGATCTTTCCTTTGTAGGATTGATAGGAATGATGGACCCGCCGCGAGAAGAAGTCATCGAAGCAGTTGCGCAGTGCAAAAATGCCGGAATTGATGTAATTATGATAACTGGAGACCACAAGCTCACTGCTTTGGCGGTGGCAAAGGAGATTGGAATAGTATCTAATACCCTCACAGAAGTCATGACTGGAAGTGAGTTAGAAATAACTGATGTTGCAACCCTGACTGAAAAAGTGGGACATATCAAAGTGTATTCGAGGGTATCGCCAGAGCACAAGATAAAGATCGTTCAGGCACTAAAAAACAAAGGGCACATAGTAGCGATGACTGGAGATGGGATAAACGATGCTCCCGCATTGAAAGGCGCAGATATTGGAATTGCTATGGGGATCACCGGCACGCAGGTAACAAAGGAATCTTCCTCTATGATCCTAGCAGATGATAATTTTGCAACAATAGTGTCTGCAATAAAGGAAGGCAGGAGAATTTTTGACAATGTAAAAAAATATCTCGTCTTTGTACTTTCAACCAATATTGGAGAAATCTTGATCCTTGCATCTTCTTTGGTGATTGGACTTCCCCTACCATTACATGCAAAACACATTCTTTACATCAACTTGGCAACCAATGGTTCTCCAGCCATTGCACTTGGATTTGAGCCACACGAACCAGGCATAATGAAGAGAAAGGCGCGTAATCCAAAGGAAAGTGTTTTCTTTGGCACAAAAAAGTGGCTAGTTGGGGTTTCAGTAATACTTGCTACAGTCGCACTCTCATTGTTTGTTTATGTTATGGAGGTAAACGGCGGCATGGAATCCGAATATGCAGTTTCAAAAGCCAGAACCATGTTGTTTGGCACCGTGGTATTCTTTGAGTTGTTTTTTGTTTTATCTTGCAGGTCGTTTAAACACAATATGGCAAGTCTTGGTCTATTGAGCAATAGGCTACTCGTATATTCACTAATAGGAGAATTATCCCTTATCACATTCATTATGAATTTCCCAATAATGCAAGAAATCTTTGACCTTGTGCCTCTTGGTCTTTCAGACTGGATTCTGTTACTCTCGCTAGCTACGATTGGTTTTGCGTATTCTGAGATAACAAAGATAATACCAAAATTACGATCCAGGCATAAAAAACATGAACAAACCATATGAAATGAAGTCAGCACGTAGAACCAATTTTGAAAAGCAGGCAATGTTTCATAAACTAAAAAACTGTCACGCATTTTAGATTTAATGACTGGTTTTACTGTGATTGGAGGCTACGCCTCAGAAGATCTTGCCAAAAGAATTGCCAAAAGACTTGGTGCGAAATACATCAAGACGGATCTGAGAACATTTCCCGACGGAGAAAGTAAAGTTACAATTAGAGGAAACCTGAAAGGAATACCAATTATAGTTCAATCAACGGCCTCGCCTGTTGATTCCAATCTGATTCAAGCGCTTTCATTGATCTCAAAAGCAAAAAAGAGATCAGCCCAGGTTTATGCCATAATACCTTACATGGGCTATGCCAAACAAGACAAGGAATTCTTACCGGGTGAGATTGTTACAATATCTGTGGTTGCAGATTTATTCAAAGCCGCTGGCGCCACCAGATTGATTGTCATTGATATTCATAGTTTGATTGGTTTGAATTATTTTAAAATGCCAAAGAAGAATGTATCGGCAGTGCCACTTCTTGCAAATTATTTTAAAAAAATTAAATTAAATTATCCACTCATAGTATCACCTGATCTCTTTTGGGCAAAAAAAGCAACAGAGTTTGCCAATATTTTGGGTGCCAAGTCAATTGCATTAAACAAGCAAAGAAACAGAATGACTGGAAAACTAGTCATAAAATCGTCAAGGCCGAAGATCATCAAAGGTCAAGACGTGATATTACTGGATGACATGGTAAGCTCAGGCGGCAGCATAATAAAGGCAATTCAATTTCTGAAAAGAAAGAACTTTGGCAAAATTTATGTGGCATGCACCCATGCAGTGCTATCTGGTGATGCGGAAAGGAAATTAAAGAAAGCGGGCGTCTTTAAGATAATCAGCACCAATGCCGTTTGTGGTAAGACAAACAAAGTAGACGTTTCAGGCATAATTGCTGAAGCCATAAAAAATTGGCAATCATCTAAAGACATCTAAATGATTTGCGCTAACAATGCTAACTGATTATACTGATGTATTGATTTTGGTTTTAGACCCTATACTAACACAATTCAAAATTAAACCGATGACAGGATTCATTCAATGCTTTTGACATAATAATGGGAATGGTATAGAATAGACACGGCATATGAAAATGAAATCATTTATACTATAATTTCTATTGGGATTTCATTTGGGATTTATTTCATACTGAAAAATTCTCATATCTACTTTTTCAAGTTTAAGCGGAATCAAGAAACTCATCAAACTGATTGGCATCGGTATAACTTTTGGCGAGCTTGTTTATCTTGGAACCGATTTTAAACTCTACCGTTGTTGCCGAAGTTATTGCTTCGATGGGGGTTGCGTTCGGTCTTTTGTCCATAGCATTTCAAAGTTATCTGAAAAATCTAGCTGCTGGTTTAGGAAACTCTAAATCCTGATCTGAACATAGGAGACAAAATTGAGATTTCAGGCACCAAAGGGACAATCATGGATATGGGCCTTACCAAAACAACCATCATGGAAGAAGATGGTTCGAGGTATCTTATTCCCAATTTATAGTTCAATGAGGGCGAGTATCACATATTTCGAAACCATACGAACACATTCTCCAGATAAAAGATGATGTTTCTCCAAAATCCGATGTTTGTGAGGAATGTCATAAGACTGGAAAAGAATGGGTATCTCTGCGGATGTGTTTGAGCTATGGACATATTGGATGTGATAGAACGCCAAATAGACACGCTGAAAAGCACTTTCGAAAAACTGGCCATCCATTGATAACTGATCTTCCAGACAGGAAAAGGCGTTGGTGCTATATGGATAATTCATATTTTTAGAATTGAATTTAATTACAAAATTTAGCATGAATAGAATTTAATAAAATCAAATTCTTACTGGTTCACTTCTAAAGATACAAACCTACTCAGTCATTAGCTTGTGATGTATCAGTATTTCCAAATTTGTATCATATGCAGACACTACATAAGATAAGATAAATTATATTTTAATACTAATTACATATGTTCATGAAACTATTGTGTTGGAAACATTCTTTTAATTCAATTTTCATTTACAATGAATAACATTGAGTTACAACAATACAAAATTCATCAGATACGTCACAAGTTATTTTGATCTTATAAGAGAATATAACAAGGAGACATACAATGCGTTCCTAGAATCATGGCAAGCCTTTCTTGGTTCAAATTCCATAATGTCTGAACCAAAAAATGCCCAAAACATAATCCGAACTAAATTCAACACCGTTCTGCAAGAAAATCTGAAATCACCCAAAATGGTTGAGAGTCTCAGAAATTTCATAAATACCGATACGGAGCTTGCAGAATACCTAAAACTCAACATTGGTTACAAAATATTTGCCGAAACATATGCAGCGTGGGATAAACTAGTCGAGCCGATTAGAAACTCTGTCAACCGAACGCCATCACAAGTAATCAAAATGGATGGAAACTTTGATCTGCTTCACTACATGTCAGAAAAGGAGACAAAATTCAAAACACCATTGCTTGTTGTTGGGTCTTTGATAAACAGAGAACATATACTTGATCTTTTACCACAAATTAGCATAGTCAGACATTTTTGTGAGCATGGATTTGATGTGTATGCTACCGACTGGAAGACCCCAAGTTCGATTAGCCGCAACATGGATCTTGAGACATTTACGCACGAGTTTTTAGAAAATGCAATAGAAAAAATCAAACAGATTACTGGCGCTCAGCAAGTTTCATTGTTTGGTTATTGCTGGGGAGGAATCTTTGCACTAATCCATGCAACAATCCACCCAGAAAACGTCAAAAACCTAATTCTTCATGCAACTCCCATAGATATGGAAAATGATACAAGCGTTATTGGTGTGTGGGCAAGACATATTGACGTTGAAAAGCTAGTAAGTGTTTTTGGCAGTATTCCTCCATTGTATCTTAATCTGGCTTTTTTAATGAGGAATCCCGTTGAGGCGTTATTAAAATATCCAACTTATTTTAGCCAACCAAGGACTGCTGATGAGATTAATCAGTTTTTTAACATCGAGTCATGGCTTTATGATAGTCCGCCAATTATTGGAAATGTGTTCCTAAAGATAATAGAGGACATTTACAAAAATAACCTTTTGATAAAAAACCAGATGAAATTAGGGGACAAAGTAATTGATCTAAAAAAAATTACAATGCCTTTATTGAATATAATAGGAGAAAAAGACGATCTAGTTCCGCCCCAAACGAGCATGTCTATAATTAATACCGTACCAACTAAAGACAAAAAGGAAATTATTTTTCCAACTGGCCATGTGGGTTTATGCGTTAGCAATAATGCGCATAAAAAATTATGGCCAGAAGTCAGTGAGTGGCTTACAGAAAGATCGTAAGAACTATCTGACAATTAATACTGGGCAGTGAGCTCGTTGGGAAATCCCATTTGAAACACTACCTAGTAAAAACTTATCAAGTCCCGTTCGACCATGTGAGCCCATAATTATTAGATCTATTTTGTGTGATTTTGCAAAAAAGACTAGATATTGTTATTTTTTGAAACCAGTCACGCTTGAAACATCGCATGTTGGATCAATCATCGAATTCAAAGTTTTGTGCTTTTTGCATACCTGCCTTTTCTAAGCAGATACAAAGTTTTGATCATAAACAACATCCAAATTGTCAGCAAGGTAAAAAACAAAATGGCAAAATTAGGCTTTTCCTCAGGGAAAACTATCTTGGTGGGTGGCTCCTCGCTGTCAAAGGGTGAAACCGTTACTATAGCAAGAATTAATGGGATTAGAACAAGGATTGCCAGATTGTAGACCACAGGCCAATTGCCAATTATTGATTTTTATAGCAACAGTAGAATTTTCACTATTGAATATCGTATCAAAATTTCAAATATGAAGAAGCAGATTTATTAAAAATCGATATCACATGTAATAAAACGCACATAAACAATAACTTTGATCTTCAGTGAGGAGATCCTTATGATTCATTTATGTTATGTATTCTTGAAGCTAAATTTCGTAATTAAAAATCAAAACTGAGATTAGACATTCACTTTAAAAACACTCATCATAGATTTTAAGCAATGAACATCAAACAAATTTTAGCTCCTGTGGATGGCTCTGAGAACTCCCTTCGGGCTTTAAAGCATGCCTTGGATCTAGCAAAACAGTGCCAAGCTTCAGTCATAGCGCTCCATGTCATTACCGATATGAGTCTCTTTACTGCAGTTCATGCGATAATAGTGAGTGAGGCCAAGTGGCCAGAATATGTAAAGGATTTAATGAAAGACGTACGAAAATTGGCACAAAAATACACCGTTCCATTTGAAGAGGTGGTAATAGGAGGAAGGGCGGCAGGCTATGATATTGTTACTTTTGCAAATAGTAAGACGACTCAGATAGATGTGATCGTTATTGCAAAAAGGGGTTTGGGTTTTCCAAAAGAAATCTTTTTGGGCAGTACGACTAATTTTGTGTTAAACAAATCTGCAGTGCCAGTATTATTGGTAAAATAGTAACAATTCGATGATTTTTAATTAAATTCTGTATGTACTAACAAGGCTTTATATTTAAAATCAAGCAGAGCGCGTATCTTTTGATTCCAAAAAACATTGCAGAGATGATGACTTGGATGATTCTGATCAAATATCACTTGTGGTAAAAAACGATGACAACAAATGCACTCTGGAATATCACATTAGATCAAAGTCATAGATTTTTTGAGGAATACGTATCCTAATGTTGCGGTTTGCACTTTTTACTCATAACCCATCCCGGCACTGAACAAAACCTGGGGGAATCAAACTAATTGCACAACGCCCCTCGAGGGAATCAATATCTTTTAGTGCTCAAAATTGAACTTGGATTGAATAAATCCTAGTTTTTGGTCTAAGATTGTATTTCAAATCCAAGTGAGTATCAAAAGATACTGACAAAGGCTATGTCTCCACTCCAAAATACCAGAATAAAAGAGTTTTTGGAACAACTGTCATTGTGCCGATACACTGGCTACGTAAAGGAATCTAGCACTCGGTTGTCCTTTTGCTCTATTATTTTATGAGTCCTCTCTAGGTGAGCGTTCAACCCGTCAGAAGAATAGAAGGTGACATTGCACTTCTCACATCGATTGGACATTGTATCATTTTGGATTATTTTGGATAAAACGGAACTGGTGAGCTTGTCACTAGCTTGGATTGACACATTTACGCAACAATGTCTACAAATCATACGACTCCATAGTAAGACTAATGTCTATTGTTGTTTCAATAACTCTATTGAAGGACTTGGAAGAAATTCTCAACAATGCATCGGAGCTGTGCCATGAGGGAGAATTTGCCGAGGCAATAACGCTTTACAACAAGATATTGGACTCTGATCCTGATCATCTGGATGCCATAATTGACAAGGGTGTGGCATTGCAAAACCTGGGTAAATTCAAACAAGCACTCAGATGCTTTGAGAAGGCAACATCGCTTAGTCCAGATAATGTGACTGCCATTCTAAACGAGGGAACCGCATTGCATAGTCTGGGTCGATTTGATGATGCGATACAATGCTATGATCAGGCATTGTTTTTGGACAAAAAATGTGCCATGGCACTTGCGTACAAGGGCCTCTCTTTTGGTGAACAAGGAAAAATGCAAGAGGCGTTATCCTGTTTCAAAAAGGCGCTACAAATAGACAAGAATTATGACATTGCACAAATCTCCAAAGAGATTGCAGAAAAACTGCTAAAGTCTAATCAAGAGACAATGCGCAAAAATTCCTGATCTGTACTGTATTTTGCAAAAGCACTGTGATTTTTTGCCTTGATTTTGAGATGTTGATCAGAACTGATTGCTTGTACCAGTATGTCTGTCATCTGAGGGCTTTGCATTTTTGCCAACGATACTGCCTTGTCAAAGAGGATTTCGGCGTTTTGTGGATATGATGATAAAATCACATCACAGCACTGAATGGATTCATCATAATTTCCAAGCGCCGCCAAGATTCTTTCCATGTGGTATAGCGTTATGTTGTCGTCTGGATTTGATTTGAGAATTTGCCTGCAAATTTCCAGTGCGGCATCATATGCCTTGGTCTTGCGCAAAGACGAGATCTTGTTTACAAGCAATATCTTTTCATTTGGGAATAGTTTTAGGCCCAAGTCATAGCATGCAATTGCCTCTGCATGCTTTTTGAGCTTGCCTAATGCGTACCCTTTGTTGTTTATCGCATCTAGGCTGTCTGGATTTTTTTGCAGAATCTGATCATACAACGAAATTGCATCTTCGAACTGTCTTGATAGAAACAACTGATTTGCCTTGTGTAATTGCACATCTGACATGTCTAAAATACTGTTACGTCGCCAGGGGCGGGCTCTCGCTTTTGGTTCTCATGATATGTGACAAATTCGGCGTGTTGCTCTTTTTGGTGCTCTCGAAGTAATTCTATTGTATCAAACGCATTGTTGCAAATGTAGCATTTTGGCTTGAACTCGTCTGTTAGTGGGAGTACCATAGTATGACTTGGCATTGAGGCTAACTAAACTTTTCAAGTGATAGAATTATCAAATTGTGAGAAATTATTCCACAATGTTAAATACCCTCAAAAATTGCTTTGTGGTATGCAAAGACTAGGAATCCTAGCATCACTAATACTACTAAGTGCTGTACTGGTAGGGCCAATAGGTTTGTCATTTGCTCAAACTGAGACAAACTCTACTAGCACTGAAACATCTACACCGTCTTCAGCACCAACCATGTCAACTCCTACTAAATCTACAAAGCCACTCAGCGACGAAGAAAAGATCAGAATAAAGATTGCAGAAGAAAAGGCAAAGATTGCCAAAAAACATGACGAAAGAACAAAGATGATCAAAGAAAAGTCACTACAAAAAGCAAAGACCATGGATGACTTGCTCGCAGAGAGAATGAATGCACTTGAGGAAAAACGAGTAAAGACAGAAGGAAATATTGCTGAAAAACAAGTCAAGATGGAAACACACATTCAGGAAAAAACTAAAAAAATGGAACAAAAAATGACTGAAAAGAAATCCAAACTTGACGAACAAACGAAGAAAAAAGTAACAAGCTTTGAGGAACGACAGGCAGACGCCAAGAAAAAGTTCGATGAGCGAATGCAAAAACACAACGAGAAATTCGACAAACTCGTCAAGCTCAAGTCCAAAAAGCCTGTTATAGAAACACCACCTGCAGAAGACACTAGTAGTTCTGATACTGGTTCTAGCTCGGCGGATTCTAAATCAACAGAAGCTACTGGTACAAACTCTACCAGCGGAACTCCGTAGGCAGAACAGTAAACTCTTTTTCTTTTGGAAGAATCATTAGTTATTATTTTATAGTATTGGCATTACAATCCTACCATGAAGAACTGGGCGATACTTGTTACATTGGCTTTACTGACGTCAGTTACTCTGGTCCCATACTCGTACGCCGAAGACATTTCAGAGCGTGAGCCAACAACACGAACAGGCCAGAGATGCATTTGACCAAACAAGAGCAGACAGACTAGAGGCGCAAAAACAAAGTGCAGCAGATGTAAAGGCAAAGATGCAAGCAAAGAAAATGCAAGCAGGAAAAGCAATTGAGGAATCAATCGCAGCACGTGAGTCAAAAATCAAAAATGAAGATATTCCACGAGCGGCAGATCTACTCGATCAAGTACATCAAAATGCAAAGGCAGCAATAGATGCACGCAAGTCTTCTGGTGGTCCAAGTGACTCACAAACTGATCTGGAATCACAAAGAGAGAACTTTGCAATGAAGGTAAAATCTCAGAAAGAAAATCTCAAAAAGGCTCCAGCAAAGGACGTCAAAGTAACAATTGATGTTGGTCATAAAGTACCAAAGACACAAAAAGAAATTGGCGCTACAGATCAAAATGCAAAAGAAGCAGCACAAAAGGCAGAAGCAGATAAAGCAGCTGAAATTGCAAAGAAAATGTACGGCTCAATCCACTACAACCGCAAATAGATTTCATAAATTCGTCTATTTCGGTACGTTTCTTTTATATTTACAAATCCTAGACTAGCTAGCAAATGCTACGCGACATTATTGTTGATTCAAAGGCAATAGATAGGGCACTGGCAGGAGAGGAACTCTCGCACAATGATGGTTTAGAATTGATGAATTCTGATAACCAGTTTGTAGTGGGGGCAACAGCTGATTTGGTGAGAAAAAAGCTAGTCGGCAACACTGTGACGTTTGCCGCGTCATACTACATGAATTACACAAATCTTTGTGCAGCTAGCTGTCAGATGTGTGCGTTTTATCGCAAGGGAGATGAATCTGATGCGTATACGTTAACTCCTGAGCAAATAGAAACACGAGTAGCTGCGGCAAAATCCATGGGTGCAACCGAGGTTCATATTGTTGGCGGATTCCATCCAAACTTGCAGCTAGATTATTACGAAAACATGATGAGAGCAATCAAAAAGAACCATCCTGATCTTACTATCAAGGCATTTACTGCAGCCGAGATATTTTTCCTATCAAAGCTTACCAAGACATCAGTCAAGGAGATACTCTCACGCCTAAAGTCTGCAGGCCTAGATTCCATGCCTGGCGGAGGTGCAGAACTATTCCATCCAGAAATTAGAAACCTGATCGTTCGAGGAAAATGTTCAGGACAAGAATGGCTTGATACAATAGAGCAAGCGCACAATCTTGGAATCAAAAGCAATGTCACAATGCTGTATGGCCACATTGAAAAGCCAGAGCACATAATTGATCATCTCATCAAGGTGCGAGAGCTGCAAAAAAAGACTGGCGGATTTATCACGTTTATCCCACTAAAGTTTAGCCTAGATAACACGGAGCTAGAACAAAAACACCAAGTAAATCACGAGTCGTCAGCAATTTATGATCTGAAAATAATTGCACTGTCTAGACTGATGCTTGCAGGCCACCTAAACAACATCTCTGTGTACTGGGTTGCACTGGGAAAGAAGCTTGCTCAGGTGGCGCTCTCTAATGGCGGAAGTGATCTTGTTGGAACTGCATTCTCTGAGGAGATTTACCGAGCTGCAGGAAAACCTACTCATTCATCTGTAATGGAGCTAGCTACGATGGTAAAGGAAATTGGGCTCTCGCCTGCTCAGAGAAACACTTTCTTTAAGATTCTACGCACCTTTTAGGTGTCTGTCAAGAGATTTCATTTTATCGTCTGCTGTTTGCTTTTTGTCCGTTCTGGAATCAATCTTGAGAATTACTTCGACTCGCTTCACTCCCAGTCTATGGATTGTCTCTGTCATGGATTTTGTGGCATCAAAGATTTTTTGAATGTCGTCTGATTCCAGTATTGTTCCCATTGGGGTAGTCTGGTATTTTATCTTGGAATCCTTGATTGACTCGATTGCTCTTGCGATGTAAAAGCTTAGGCTAGGCGAGTCAGTTCCTACTGGATATAGACTGATTTCTGCTGTGACCAATTATGGTGTGATGTGTGGTTTTTAGTTAAAATCTTTAGGATACTTCTGGGGGCTTTTTTTCTAGTGTCTTTGCTCCGCCCTTTTTTCTTCTTGCACCAAAACTTATCAGTACCAGCAAAAATCCCACCCCGGCAAGCATTGCGGCCAAAGTAGAGTATTCTTTGTGGACTCGCTCTTTATTCATCAAATCAAAGGCCTGCTCTTCTGTCATTCCGGCTTGACCTATTGGAACTGTGGAGTTTAGATATGAAATCAGGACAATTCCTACAATTAGCATTGCAAGGCCCCCACTGAGAATTTTTTTGTCCACTAGTACCATTATGCCATTTACACATGTATCATTATTATACAAATCGTGTCACTAAACACTTGTACAAAAAATCAAGATGGCATCATGTTCAGTCTAAACAAATGTAAATTTGTCCTGTCTTATTTGAACAAATGTCTAGTTGCTCTCTGATCATCTTTATGTTTTCAAATTGGTATAGTATATTCGAAGCAAACACAAACTTGACTCAGTCACAAAGGTGGTATTGATGTTTCAAGTGTGCGATGAACCTGTTCAATCGCATCGTGTTTTGCTTCCTCCTATCTCAACTGATTTGTAAACTGAATTTTGGAATCAGGTTCTTTTTTGAAGCCATGTCAAAAAACGTCCTAATTGACTGTTCGCCTTCCCTTCCCATGTTTACTGTGACATCATTTACGTACATTTTGACAAATTTCTCAATTAGGCCTTCTGGCTTGCCGCGACTATATTGCATGGAATACTCTAGTGCATCTTTTTGGTGCTCCAAGCCATACACAATAGAGTCGTGCAGATATTTGTCGAATTTTTGGATGGTCTTTCTATCAAATCGATTACTCATTACGTTGGTGCCAAGAGGAACTGGAAGATTTGTGGTCTGGTCCCACCATTTTCCGACGTCTAGGATTTTTGTTAATTTTTCTGATTCATATGACAGCTGTGTTTCGTGAATTACTAGGCCTGCATCCACTATGCCATCTCGAACGGCTGCTGGAATGTCACTGAACTTCATTTCCACATAGTCGAATTTTCCAATCATTAATTGTAATAGCAGAAAGGCCGAAGTCATTTTGCCAGGAATTGCGATTTTTGATTTGGCGATCTTTTCTTGGGGCATGTCGTTTTTTGCAATAACTATTGGACCGTAACCAATTCCAAAGCTTCCACCGCTTCGCAGTATTGTGTGGTTTGGCAAATATGCGCATGCATGGACTGAGACTGCAGTAACATCAAGCTCGTCTGTTAGTGCTCTTTTGTTTAGCTCCTCAATATCTCCGATGACATGCTGAACTGTAAAATCATCTGACGGTACCTTGCCTGTGAGCATTCCATAGAACATGAATGCATCGTCAGAGTCTGGGGTGTGGCCCACAGTTATCTTCATGTTTTTGGTCTTTTTGGTATGGTAATAATAATTAGGCCATTTTTGCAAGCTGTCGCGTAATGTCCTTTTCAGTCACAAATCCAACAATTCTTTGCTTGTGTGTTACTGCCACACCGTGAACTCTATAGTCCACTAGTATCTTTGCTACCTTGGCGATGCTGGTGTTGATTGATACTGAGATTATTTGTCTAGTCATGATTTGGCCAATCTTGTAGGCCTTGCCAAAGTTTTGGGAAAATACTGCATCTGGTGATTGGTTTGAATGGTACATTGCCGTTTTAAGAAAACTCTTGTAGGTCACAATCCCTACTGGCGTATCAGAGCCATCCTTGACTAGCAGGCGTGAGATTCCACTGTCTAGCATCTTGTATAATGCGTCATATAGAGTGGCTGTGTGTGGAACAAAAAAGCTCCCGACTGACATTATCTCTGAGAGCTTTGTCTCATCTACAATGCTTTGCTCAAAATACTTGACTAGGTCGTGTTTTGTGATAATGCCGATTAGGCCCATCCCGTCTTTGACCCCCAGCGCATTAATTCGAAGCTTTAGCATCAGGTCTGCACAATTTGAAACTGGCGCAAATCTGTCTACTAGTGTCAGCTCACGTGTTCTTTCTAGCGCCAAAACCGATTTGATACTCTTGTCGTTTTCTAGTAATGCCTGGGCAATTCCTTTTTGAGATAGGTGCATTACCTGGTCAGACTCTATTATCAAACCCGAAATGTCAAAATCCAAAATCGTCTCTGTTGCATTATGTATGGTGGCATTTGCATCCATTGCAATTGGGCGCTTCATTAGATCCTCTGCTGTGACTAGTATCTCGTGCCTTGACCTTTGCTTTAGCATTAGAGTGCAGTGATGATTCCACTACGATATAGAGTAGGATGTTCGATTTACCCAAACAAAATTTTCATCGCCAAGCACATAAGGTACGTTTTTGCATTCTGATCATGAACACAATTGATGCATATGCAAATGATTTGTCATTACAACTGGATTATCTGAAAAAATTCAAGCCGCAAAAGACAGTAAAAAATGCTTTCTTTGTTGGAAGTGGGGACTCGTTATGTGCAGCGATGCTTGCAGAAGCATTTTCTAATTATGGTATGAAATCATGCGACCCATTGGAGCTTGCAAAAAACAAAACCATTGCAGACAAAAAACATGCCTATTTTGTATCAATTTCAGGCAATACAATATCGAACGTCAAGGCGGCAAAGTCGGTATTGCGCAAAACCGCAATAACAAAAAACCACACCAGCAAGCTGGCCAAATTATGCAAAAATACTATTCTTCTTGATTATTCTGATTCTGGGATTTTGACTTCTGGAAGTATCGGGTTTTTGGCAAGTGCGCTGACGTGTATTTCCTTGGTGTACAAATTCAAAATTAAAAATGCCAAAAAAATATTCTTAGAAGCATCGACCCAGTCCAAAAAAATCAATCTATGCAATCAGATCTATTTTCTTGGCAGCCAGTACACGTATCCAATTGCAATGTATGCCTCTGCCAAGCTTGGCGAGATTTTGGGCGTTGACTCGCACTATGAAAGAATAGAGCAGTTTTCACATATGGGATTATTTTCTGCAAAGCCTGGCGATACTGTGATTATTCTGGAGCAGAAAAACAAGCACAATTCCAAGCTAGCATCACATTTGCCAAAACTAGGATTGCATGTGTATCATCCGTCGATTAATGGCGATGCAATAGCGCAGGTCTTGTTTTACACTTTTGTCTCGCAGATGAACCCGCTGAAATTGGCACGAAAAAAGAAAATCCGAGATTGTTACTTTGTATCACAAAAGAAAATTCGAGCTGCAAGCTCTGGTATGATCTATTAGCTATCAAAACCTGATCGGACAGAAATAAGGTTTAATACACCTCCGAAAAAAACTCAATCAAATATGAAGTACAAGGCAACAGAGCAGATCCTAAAGATCATCAAAAACAAGGAAAACATCCGCAACTTTGGTGTAATTGCTCACGTAGACCATGGAAAGACAACCATGAGTGACAACCTACTAGGATATGCAGGAATTATCTCTCCTCAGGCAGCAGGACGTGCACTAGCCTTGGATTCCATGAAGCTTGAACAAGACCGTCAGATGACAATTGTGCAGGCAAACGTTACACTGCTCTTTGAAAAAGACAGTAAGGAATATGTCGTAAACATGATTGACACACCCGGTCACATTGACTTTACAGGACGTGTCACCAGAAGCCTTAGGGCAATCGACGGTGCGGTTGTGGTATCAGACTCTGTAGAAGGAATTATGACTCAGACTGAAACTGTAACTAGACAAGCGCTAGAAGAGCGAGTGCGACCAGTATTATACATCAACAAAATCGACAGACTCATCAAAGAGCTGAGATTGACGCCAGACAAAATGCAAGAATGGCTTGCAAATATCGTTTCTACTTTTAATGGACTAATTGATACCTATGCAGAACCTGAATACAAGGAAAAGTGGAAGGTCTCAATTCAGGACGGCTCGGTATCATTTGGCTCTGCAAAGGACAGATGGGGCTTTAACATTGATGTAATGAAGGAAAAAGGAATTTCATTTAAGGACATTTACGCAGCATATCAAGACGGAGCAAACGTGGATGACTTGGCAAAGAAGGCACCACTGGCAGAAGCAGTACTTGGAATGGTTGTAAAGCACCACCCACCGCCACACGTCGCACAAAAGTACAGAATTCCAAAAATCTGGAAAGGTGATTTAGAATCCAACATTGGCAAAGCAATTCTGAATTGCGATGACAATGGTCCTGCAGTAATGATGATTGTAAACATGGCAATGGATCCTGCAGCAGGTCCGGTAGCAATTGGACGATTATTCTCTGGCACACTAAAAGACGGAATGCCAGTACACCTGATTGATACTAAACGAGAGGGAAAAATCCAATCCGTGAACTTTTTCATGGGTAACCAGAGAGAAATGGTCGGGGAACTGGGAGCAGGAAACATTCCTGCGTTGCTTGGATTAACTGAAGCACGAGCAGGACAAACACTATCAACTGTTAAAGACGTTGCAATCTTTGAAGGAATCAAATATGTCTCAGAGCCTGTCGTGCAAATCGCAGTCGAAGCAAAATATCCTAAAGATCTGCCAAAGCTAGTCGAGGCACTGCGAAGAATCACAATTGAGGATCCAAACCTTGTAGTAAAAATCAACGAAGAGTCTGGCGAAACAGTAATCGCAGGAATGGGCGTGTTGCACCTAGAAATTGCTACATCACTAATTGCTGATGCTGGCGTGCAAATAGTAACATCACAGCCACTCATCAACTATAGAGAGACTATCCAAAATGAATCTGAAGTGGTAATGTCAAAATCACCAAACAGACACAACAAGATTTTCATGAAGGTAGAGCCACTAGAACCAGAAATTGCAGACATGATTCGTGCAGGACAATTATCAGAGATGAAAGACAAAAAGGAAATGGAAAACCTTCTCAAATCAAAGGGCTGGGATACCGATACTGCAAAACGTGTAATGAGATTTGACTCGCGAGGAAACATCATGATCAACGGAACCAAAGGCGTCCAGTTTATTCAAGAATCATCGGATTCTATTCTGTCTGGATTTGACGAAGTGATGAAGGAAGGGCCGCTTGCAAGAGAACAGGTGAGAAACTGCAAGTTCACATTTACCCACTTTGTTCCCCACGAGGACACTGCACACAGAGGTCTATCACAATTATCGCCAGCATCAAGACGTGCATGCATGGCAGCAATGCTCAAGGCAAACCCAATTCTGCTAGAACCAATGCTGGGCATAGAAGTCAGAGTGCCACAAGACATGATTGGTAATGTTGCAACCGTACTTTCTGGAAAACGCGGCAAGGTACTAGACATGCAACAAAAAGGCGTCACTAGTATCATTACTGGTGAGATTCCGGCTTCTGAGACATTTGATATCTCAGAGGTAATGAGAGGCCAGACTGCTGGAAAGGCAATGTGGAACACTCACTTTAAGGCCTGGACTCCAATGCCAAAATCAATCCAAGCAAACCTGATTGCTGATACTCGAAAGAGAAAGGGTCTTTCACCAGAGCCACCAACAGCTGATGAGTTCATAGATAAAGAGTAAAAAAAGCAATCCCCACACTCCTTCGTAATTTTAGGATAGTTTTCGTTAGTAACTAGATTATGATGTGGATTAGGATTTGTTGGAAATTGCTTAAGTTCAATACGAAAATAATTATTCTGTGACATTACGAGGCAAGCAAACCCATTACAACGTAAAATTATTCTGGTTTGTTATTTTGTATTTTTCATTATTGACTTGATGTTCTTTGAAAGCTCTGAATTGATTGTTAAATCTTTGTGATGCTCTTTTACGTGCTCTAACGTGATCTTTAGTAATTCATCTTCGGATTCCGCAGTCGCAGACCAGCCACAGGTCTTTCCAGCATCTTTACAGCTAATGCTTTTTCCCATATTGGATTCCAAGTCTTGAACTATATTTTGTTTATCTATTGCTAGATGTATTGTTTGTTCTTATTTTTTGCATATTACATTCGAAATCTACTGTCAAGAGCATAGATTGTGCTAATCAGTCAATCTGTCTTTTTTATAGTTGGATTTGTCATGGAAATAATGCTAAGAATTGATACTGTAATTCGCAATGCGCATCTGACACAGATAAAGACAAAGCTAGAGCAGGCCGGAATCCAAAACTATTCCATATCTGAGACGAATTCTAATTCAAAATTGTCCAGCTCGTCTTTTTACATTCCACGATCAACGCTACAAATAATCTGCAAAAACTCGCAAAAAGATCTAGTCATAGAGGCAATCTCTTCTGGGGATGAGGGTGGGCTCATCTATGTCAACCACCTCACGCCAGTAATCACACTAAATCAGAAAAACTAGTCCTGTGTTTTCCAACAAAACACGTCTCACATATTATGCTGTCTAGTCTTTTCATCGCAAACTCGATTTGCTTTTTGTCCAGTCTACCATGTTGTATGGTGTTGAGCAGCTTTTCCCTGTCAATTGGCTCAAATTCTGCACTGCAATTGCATGAACACTGACATTTCACGGCCTGATCCACAAAATACGGCCTAAAATCTATTGAGAATAATTTATAATGGATTTTACAGCCATACCAAAAACAATGGGCCTATTCAAGAAAAAACAGGAAACAAACGAAACCAAATGCAAGACTTGCGGAATGGAGCTGCACGACCCAGAACGACTAAAACGTCACATAAACAAGGCTCACGGACACCTACCTGCCAAGAAAATGACCGACGAAGGCGGCGGGGGCCTCTGGTAACTTATTGAACCAAGACCTTTTCTCGCATCTCTAGATCGACTTTCTCAATTTGCAAGATTTCAGATTCTTTGATCATTCCATGATACATCTTTGTGGTAACAACCATGTTCTGGTATTATGCCAAAACAGCATAATAGAGATATGTTGTTCAATATATCCACACACTGCATGGAGTTTGTTCGAAAAATATCGCAGGATGATTTTGTCATAATTACAAATCGACTCAAGGCCGACTTTAACGTCAGATTCTATAATGCAGAAGAGCCGTCAATCATGGAATCATTTAGAATTCACACCAGAGTAAGGGACATCAAGGCCTCATACCACAAAAACGGAACGCTGGTAATTCGAGGAGACTCAGCAACACCGGAATACCAACACGTTCTGGATGTGATATCTAGTGTACTAGATTATGCGTGACATTTACAAGTGGTGAATTTTTGCCAAAACTCATGTCGCAGGTGTGGCTTGGTGGAATCTATCTCAAAGAAGAAGGTGGATACAAGCTGGTACTGCGTGCATTACACCACTACAAAAAAAGACTGCGCAACATCAGAAAATCCCCAGAAATCAAGGATGCGCCAATGTTTGCACAGGTAATAGAGCAAGAAGCAATGAAATCCTACAAACAAGCTGACTCGATAATTACAAAAATCAGTGATGGCCTGCAAAACCCAGAATCACTAAAAACCATAGAACCTGACGTAGCAGTAATTGAAAAAGCGCTTACGTGTTACCAATCCGACATTACTAAAATAAACTCTGATGCGTTTTATTCCGAGCTAATCACAGACAAAAGTTCCGCAGAACAAGACCTAGACAAGATAAAATCAGCACTGGAAAAAATCACGTCCTACTGTTAATATGAAAAAGATTGCAAAATGCACCAGGTGCAATAACATGTTTGAGATCAAGGACATTTACACAATACAACAGTTCCAGTACAGAAAAATCCCTCCATATTCATGGTGCGTGGACTATTTTGCAAAAAAGGGGATTGGTGAATGGGATTCGTTTTGCGAGTCTTGCATAATATTCTACCAAAAAGAGTCATTGGACTCGTACCAAAAATAACGTTATATCGGCATATTTTCAAACAAAAACAATGAAGTCAAACATCTATGCTCCAGGAAATAGACGAACAATAAACCCAAACTGGTTTACAGGCCCCGTACACATGAAAGACATCTCTTCTACCATACAATCAAAGGGCCACGACATGTACCACGTTTATTTCAAAAACAAAGCCAAGACAAAACTACACCAGCATAACGGCAACCAAGTTCTGATTGTAACATCTGGCAATGGCAGCCTCGAGTTTTTCAAAAAGATTGGCAATAAAAAATCAAATTTTGGGATAAAAAAGACCAGCACGACAAAACTTGTCTCTGGTGATATCGCATACATTCCAAAAAACACGCTTCACACTCACGGATCTACGTCAAGGAAAACATTTTCACACATTGCTATTAACATCATACCAAACAAGGCCAACAAATACCAAACCATATGGTATGACTCTGACTTTGCCAGCCATGCATTTGGTATAGTTTAGTTTTATCAAAAGATCACTGATGATTTATTCCAAGTGTTTATCAGTCTGAAAACGCTTGTTCTGGCTAGATTTGAAAAATTCACTACTGGTACTATCCTACATTATTCTTGTTGTATCGTTTGGGGCTGCGTTTGCCGCAACCGCCCCCGATCCGCCCACAAACCCTAGTGCTACTGCCGTCTCTTCCACACAGGTAAACATCTTCTGGAGTCCCCCCGCAAACGACGGAGGTGGAGCAATCACTGGTTACAAAATAGAATACAAGATTGGCTCTGGCAGCTATTCAATTTTGGTTGCAAACACTGGCAGCCAATCTGTGACATATTACTCCCATACAGGACTAACATCCGGCAACACATACACGTACAAAATCTCTGCAATTAACTCAATTGGTACTGGCAATCCATCAGCCGAAGTATCTGCCACACCATCCTCATCATCAACTGGAACACTACCTGGCGCTCCTACAAATCTAGTTGGAGTTGCAGCGTCCCCAACTCAGGCAAATCTATCTTGGACTGCGCCCGCAAACTCTGGCGGCTACCCAATTACAGGATACAAAATTGAATACCGAATCGGCTCTGGCAGCTACACCACATTAGCCGATAATACACTAAACACAACACCGACATATTCTCACACCGGTCTTACCACAAACCAAGTTTACCTGTACAGGGTGTATACTGTTACAGCGTTTGGCACCAGCACCCAGCCCTCAAACGAGGTGGTAGTCCAGCCAACTTCATCGTCAGCGCTTACTGCTCCTGGCTCGCCAACAGGCCTTGGAGCAACAGCAGTTTCTCCAACCCAAGTAAACTTGTCTTGGTCTGCACCATCAAATAACGGCGGCTCACCAATCGCTGGATACAAAATTGAAGCAAAGTCTGGCTCTGGCAGCTATTCTAATCTAGTATCAAACACTGGCAATTCTGCAACAAGCTATTCGCATACCGGACTGACAA
>VHBK01000015.1 GCA_016872015.1 Nitrososphaerota archaeon | reverse complement strand
CACTTGGGCACGATACAATAATGCTGGATGCAAAAATTACGCAGCTAAGCACAGAAAGCAAGCGAGCTGATGTTGACTTTGGCGACGTAGTCCTAGAAAGATGTGTAAGCTATTTTCGAGGCTTGCACTTTACCTCTTGTTTAGAATTTTTGAATGTCCCGGTTATCAATTCCCATAAAGTAGCCGATAATTGCGGAAACAAAATGATAACATCACTGTTGCTCAAAAAAGCTGGCGTTCCAACACCAAAAACATACTTTGCATTTTCATCAGAGGAGGCGATGAATCTGATAAACAAAGTAGGCTATCCAATTGTGATAAAGCCAGTAATTGGTAGCTGGGGTAGGGGCGTTATGCCATTGCGTGACAAAGACACTACTGAAGCCATAATAGAGATGCGCGACATCGAAGACGGCTCGCATGACAGAATTTACTATTTGCAGGAAATGATAGACAGGCCGCCACGTGACATTCGAGCTATCACAGTAGGCGACCAAGTAGTAGCTGCAATGTATCGCAAATCACAAGGCGATTTTAAGACCAACATTGCGCTAGGCGGAGATCCAGAATTATGTGAAATAACACCAGAAGTAGAAGACATTTGCCTCAAAGCTTCCAAAGCAGTAGGCGGCGGAATACTAGGAATTGATCTGATGGAAGACAAGACAAGAGGATTAGTATGTCATGAAGTGAATAACACCGTGGAATTCAAGGGATTAGCTAAAGTAGCAAAGAAAAACATCCCACAAGAAATGGTAAAGTTTGCAGTATCTCAGATCAGAAAATAATTAACCAGACTTTGAAGCATATTTTCTTCTGTATTTGAGATATCGATAGTGCTCCTTTTGATATTGCAGATAATCACTGTGGTTTTTTTGACGATTCTTGGAAATTCTCTCGATTACGGATTTTTTGTTTTTGGCATACCATTTTTTGTATGATTCTTTTAGTCTGGCCTTGAACTCTGGGTCTTTTTTGTACCTGCTCCGGTTATAGTCAGCCTTTCTTTTTTTTATCAAATCGCGATCGGATTTTGCCAACAAAAACTGAACTATATGAAATTGAATAAATTTTTTTCTGATGCAGAATACAATAAATTATACCATATTCAGTGTAGGAACATGTTGCGAGTAGGTGTAGTCGGAGCATCAGGTTATGTCGGAGGAGAAATGCTGCGATTACTGGTTACACATCCCAAAGTAGAGATCACCCAAGTTACATCACGTCAGTATGTTGGCGAATACCTACATCGAGTCCAGCCAGCACTAAAGGGATTCACAGAAATGACATTCTCAGAACTAGACTACGACAGAATGTCGGACAAGTGCGACCTAGTATTTACTGCAGTCCCACACGGAACAGCTACAGAAATTGTAAAAGCACTATACGACAGAGGCCTCAAAGTCGTGGACTTATCAGCAGATTATCGTTTACACAATAAAGAAGCATATGGAAAATGGTATGGATGGGAACATCCACACCCAGAATATTTGGCAAAGTCAGTCTTTGGTGTGCCAGAATTACATCGAGAAAAGATCAAAAATGCCCAGCTAGTGTCATGCCCAGGCTGCATGGCAGTAACATCAATGTTAGCTATAGCGCCGCTTGTCAAAAACAACATCATCGACACTGAGCACATAGTAGTAGATTCTAAAATTGGCTCATCAGGTGCAGGGGCAGGCAGTGTCGCAGGAACACACCACGCAATGCGTTCTGGAGTAATTCGACCATACAAGCCAGCAAAGCACAGACACACAGGAGAGATAGAGCAAGAACTATCAGAAATAGCTGGAAAACCAATCAAAGTATCAATGAGTCCTCACGCAGTTGATATTGTTAGAGGAATTCTATGTACAAACCACACGTTCCTCACAAGAGAGGTAACTGAGATTGAGCTTTGGAAGATGTACCGTGAAATGTACAAAGATGAGAGATTCATCAGGCTAATCCGAGACAAAAAGGGGTTGTATAAGTTCCCAGATCCAAAGTTCGTAGTAGGCTCCAACTTTTGCGACATTGGATTTGACATCGATGAGGACAACCACAGATTAGTTGCATTATCTGCATCAGACAACCTAATGAAGGGCGCAGCAGGCTCTGCCATACAAAACATGAACATCATGGCAGGCTTTGATGAAATGGACGGATTGAAGTATTCGCCACTAACCCCAGTATAAGAAATGATTACAATCAAAATCGGCGGAAGCGTCGTAGAAAATCTTCATCCATCCACAATCTCCGACATCAAAAAGGTTGCAGACCAAGAAGGCGTCATACTAGTACATGGTGGAGGAAAAGAAGTAACCAGGACATGCGAGTTATTGGGCAAAGAGCCAAAGTTTGTAGTATCCCCAGGCGGAATAAAATCAAGATACACCGACAAGGAAACTGCAGAAATATTCACCATGGTAATGTCTGGTAAAATCAACAAGGCAATAGTGCAAATGCTGCAAAAGCATGGAATCAATGCAATAGGACTATCAGGAATTGATGGCCAGATCTTTGTTGCGGAAAGAAAGGAAAAGCTAGTAATCGTAAACGACAAGGGTAGAAAACAGATCATTGACGGCGGATACACCGGTAAAGTAACCAAGGTAAACTCAGACCTGCTCAAATTATTATTAGAAAAAGGCTACACGCCAGTAATATCCCCAATAGCAGTAAGCAAGGAATTTGACATGCTAAATATCGACGGAGACCGAGCAGCTGCAAACGTTGCAGGCGCCATACAAAGCGACAAGATTCTCTTTATCACAAATGTAGATGGACTATTAATGAACGACAAGCTCGTAGAGAAAATGACAAATGCAGAAGCCAAAGAGATTCGACCAAAGGTAGGTTTTGGTATGGAAAAGAAAATCTTGGCAGCAACAGAAGCGCTAGACATGGGAGTAAAAGAGGCACTAATTGGCAACGGTCAACGAGAAAACCCAGTATCTTCCGCAATATCTCACACAAAATGCACGGTGATTACAAAATGACTGAAGACAATTATTTGGGTAACATGTACCAGCGCTTTCCAGTAACAATAGAGCGCGGCGAAGGAGCTAAACTCTATGACATCAACGGCAAAGAATACATCGACTGCATGGGTGGATACGGCGTTGCGTTAGTAGGACACCGAAACCCGCGAGTAGTCGCTGCACTAAAAACACAATTAGACAAAATAATCACGGTTCACACCTCACTATACAACAAAACCAGAGAAGAATTTCTTGACAACCTAATGAGAATTGCACCAAAAGGACTAACACAGGTTCACATGGGAAATAGTGGAACAGAGGCAGTAGAGGCCGCAATAAAATTTGCAAGAAAGTTCACTGGCAAATCAGGAATGGTTGCAATGAACGGATCATATCACGGAAAGTCACTGGGATCACTGTCTATAACATTTAATCCAAAATACAGAAAATCATTCATGCCGTTGGTGGAAAAAGTAGCATTCTCACCGTTTGGCGACATTGAATCACTGCGAACCAAGATTGATTCCGACACTGCATTTGTGATAATGGAGCCAATCCAGGGAGAAAGCGGAATCAATGTGGCCCCAGACGGATTCCTCCAAGATGTTCGAAAACTGTGTGATGAGCGCGGAATCCTGCTAATCTTTGACGAAATCCAAGCTGGCCTTGGCAGAACAGGCAAGATGTGGGCGTCGGACCACTGGAATACGATCCCAGACATTATGTGCTTGGCAAAAGGAATTGCAGGCGGCGTGCCAATGAGTACAACACTGACTCGACCAGACATACTGGCAGCAATGAGTAAAGGCGAGCATTCATCTACATTTGGCGGAAACCCATTATCATGTGCAGCAGGCATTGCAACAATCCAAGCACTAACCCAAGACGGACTAGTTGACAATGCTGCCAGAGTAGGTAAAATTTTCATGGATGGTCTAGAAAAGCTAAAGGCAAAACACCCAATCATCCGAGATGTTCGAGGAAAAGGCATGATGATTGGAGTAGAGATGAAGTTCGAAGTCAAAGACATACTATTAGATGGTATACAAGAAGGCGTCTTGTTGTTATATTCAGGTAGAAACATACTCCGATTCCTACCCCCTCTAGTAATGAGCGAGGCAGAAATAACAAAAGTATTAGAAGTACTAGATAGGTTATTTACCAAGGAATCGGAGAGAAGAAAGAATGTACAAGGATAAAGTAGACGACGAAATTCTAAAAATCCTAAAAGACGATTCTAGAGAATCCTTTGTAGATATTGGCAAGAAACTCAAGCTATCAGAATCTGCAGTAAGAAGACGAGTCAAAAATCTCACCGACAATCAAATAATCAAAAAATTCACAATAGAAATTGGCGAGCAAAACTCAACCAAGGCCATAGTTCTCATATCAGTAGAGTCATCAATGGACACATCCAAAGTATCTGCAAGACTTACTAAATTAGACGGAGTAAAGACAGTGTACGAAATCACTGGTCAATATGACATTGCAGTGGTCATATCATCTCCAAACATCACAGAAATCAATCTGGCAATTGATGCATTACGCAAAGTGCCAGGCGTATCAGACACCAACACCGTCATCATACTGCGCGAAGTAACGTAAATACGAAATTCGAATCAGTTTTTTCGCTTTTAGCCGAAATTCACCATACTTTGCTCTGATTTATGCCGTTTCTAGTACGAATTGTTTATAACTAGTATTACGGCTTGCTATCTCTGCAAATGAGTGACCCAAACTATTACGCACACCTCTACAACGAGTACGACAAAAAGCCGAAAAGAATCCACGTACTGGACAGTACTCTACGAGAGGGGGAGCAGCACCCAGGTGTGACATTTACCAACAAGCAGAGAATTCAAATTGCATGGATGCTTGATTATTTTGGCGTAGACCAAATAGAGATTTCACCAGTAGTATCTGAAGATCATTTTGAGGCAACAAAGACAATCATCAAACAAGGCCTCAAAGCAGACATTGTAGCGCATGTTCGCGCACTAAAGGAAGACGTTGACGTTGCACTAAAGTGTGATCCAAAATGGACTGCCACGTATCTCGGTATTTCTGATATCCACATGAAGGACAAACTAAGAATCACAAGAGAAGAAGCATTGCGCAGAGCAGTAGAGACAGTAGAATATGCAAAATCACATGGTCTCAAAATGAGATTCACAGTAGAGGACGGCTCCCGTGCAGATCCAGAGTTTCTGCTCAAAGTTTGCAAGGCAATAGAAGAAGCCGGTGTTGACAGAATTAGTCTCCCAGACACAGTAGGAATAATGCGACCAAAAGGCATGTTCAACTTTGTAAAAATGGTCAAAGAAAAAATCAAGGTCCCACTTGATGTGCACTGTCACAATGATATTGGCCTAGCCGTTGCAAACGCATTTGCAGGAATTGATGCAGGTGCAGAGCAAATCCACACCACAATTGACGGAATTGGCGAGCGAACAGGTATCCCATCTTTGGCCGAAGTCGCAGTCGCAATGACATATCTGTATAGATCACCCAATGATTTCAGATTAGACATGCTAACTGACCTATCGCGATTAATCGAAGAATACACAGGCATTCCACCGTACGACTCCAAGCCAATTGTAGGCCCAACAGCATACAAGCACAAGGCAGGAACCCACCTGGCAGCCATTCTAAGAAACCCGGCAGCTTATGAGCCAATTCCGCCGCGAGTCGTAGGCAACAGACGAAGAATCGTCTTTGGGGAGCTAGCTGGTAAAAGCGGTTCTGCATATCTCATGTCATTACTCGGCCTGCCAAAAGACGACAATCAGGCAAAGGCAGTAGCTGCAGGTCTTAAAAACCTCAGAATGGGCGACCTACTGGAAATTCCACTAGACAACAAACTTGAAAGAAAGATAATTAATGACGCAAAAGACAGTAAGGATTAACCATGGCAAAATGTGCTGAATGTGATTCGGATATTTCAATTCCAAGTGATGCCGTAGAAGGCGAACTGGTAACTTGCCCAGATTGTGGAGCAAGCTTTGAGATAACCAAGGCCTCAGGCGGATTTGGGCTAAAGCCAGCTCAAAGCGTCGGAGAGGACTGGGGCCAGTGAGCCACCCGATAACGATTCTCTACGATACTGTTCGACCAGAAGAAAAAGCCCTCACAGAGGCGGCCGAAAAACTTGGCATCAAAATCGAAATGGTGGACTGTAAGAATCTTGTACTAGATGTTGATAAAAAATCCCAATACCATACTGTTCTGCAAAGATGCGTCAGCTATTACAGAAATTTGCACGCAACTGCAGCACTGGAAGGAATGGGTGCCAATGTCATTAACAATTTGTATTGCGGAGTTTATGCCGGCAACAAACTATTCACACATACTTTGCTAAGAAACGCAGGAATTGAAACACCATATGTCAGTGTGGCATTTTCCAAGGATTCAGCATTAGATGCACTGGACAAAATAGGCTATCCAAAGGTCATAAAACCAACAGTAGGCAGCTGGGGCAGAATGGTCCAGAGATTAAACAACCGAGAAGCTGCCGAAGGAATCATCGAAGAGCGAGAAAAAATGTATCCAATTTACCAGATTCATTATTTGGAGGAATTTGTGCAGAGGCCTCCACGCGACATTAGGGCCATAGTAATTGGAGATGAGGTAGTAGGTGCCATATATCGCAATTCCACCACAGAAAACTGGAAGACAAACACGCACCTAGGGGGGACAGCCGAAGTATGCCAGATAACCCCAGAACTGGAAGAAGTCTGCATCAAGGCAAAGAATTGTGTCAAGGGCCAAATAGTAGGAATTGACCTCATGGAAAGCAAAGAGCGTGGCCTAGTGATTCATGAAATAAACAACACCACCGAATACAGAAATGTGGCAAGAGTGACAGGTGTCAACATTGCCGGAAAGATTTTAGAATACGCAGTAAAATCAGGAAATTAAAAAATGGACTCGTCATTTACAATAACCCCAAGGTTCTCTATTAAAATGCTGGAGAAGGCATTGCGTCTCTACACGCCGTCACTAGCTGAAAAGCCAATGGCGGAATTTCTGGCAGACAAGTGCGACGATCTGGGATTTGAGAACATCAAAATCGACGAGGTGGGAAATTTAATTGCAACAATCGGCAGCGGCTCTCCGCGAGTCTTGCTTTGCGGCCACATGGATACTGTGCCAGGCAAAGTAAAGGTCCGAAAGGAAGGTGACTTTCTATACGGTAGGGGAGCATCCGATGCCAAGGCGCCACTCATGGCAATGTTACTTGCAGCATCCACTGTCCACAAACACAATGGCACCATAATTTTCGTAGGAGCAGTAGACGAAGAAGGAAATGCAACCGGAATTAAAAATCTGGCAAAGCAAAAGCTCGAAATAGATTATGCTGTTTTTGGCGAGCCATCAGGAATTACAAATGTCACAATAGCTTACAAGGGAAGAATTGCAATCAATCTCAAAATCAATGTAGGGGATTCCGCACACGCATCTGCCCCATGGCTTGCAAGAAACGCAATCGAGGAATCCATGAAGTTCACTACAGAGCTCAAAAAGGCACTGGAGGAAAACCAGGAGGGCCAATCAAAGGGAATGATGCTGACTGCAACAATTACTGAAATCAAGGGAGGAGACAGCCACAACGTCACCCCAAAGGAATGCAATACTATAATGGACATTAGAATCCCAGTAACTCTCAACTGCAAATCAGTTGGAGAAAAAATTGCAACCAAGGTAGCAGAGCTATCAACAAAGCAGCAAGTAGAGGCACTATACTCTGTAATAGATGAAACCGAGCCGTTTGAGGCGCCAATGAACTCACCTCTAGTTCGGGCATTCACGCTAGGCGTAATGGACGTAGAGCACAAGAGGCCTGCACTGATCAGAAAAACAGGAACAGGCGACATGAACATCATTGGTACATTATGGAACATTCCTGTTGTGACATATGGTCCAGGAGATCCGCACGCATCTCACACCATAGATGAGCGAGTATCCATGAATGAATATCTCCGTGGCATTGAAGTAATCCGAAACACTCTGCATCACCTAAAACGACTGCACGACGCAAAGACCGAAAAGTAATGCTAGTCTTTGTTGGCCTAGGAATTGGCGGCTCTCAAGCACTATCTGAAAAAGCAAGAAAAATAATCTCAGAATCAGATGTTGTGTATTTTGAGCAATTTACAAGCCCCATGTCAGAGGGCCAAACAAAGTTCCTCCAAGAAATAACAAAGTGTCAGTTCAAGCTGGCACCACGATGGCTAGTCGAGGACGGAAAAGAAATCCTAGAAGCAGCAAGGAATGGCAATGTCGCATTATTGTCGTATGGCGACCCATACATTGCCACAACACATATCGAGTTGCGTGTGCGCGCAATTCAAGAAGGAATAAAGACAGACACAATCCACGCATCTTCAGTCATTACATCATTGGTTGGCGAGTGCGGCCTCCACTTTTACAAAATTGGCAAGACCGTCACCATAATGAGTGGAATTCCCTCATCTACTGCATATTATACAATATTTGAGAATCTAAAGCTGGGAAACCACACCGTTGTATTACTAGAGTGGAATCAAAACAAGAATTTCTTTTTGGATCCCAAAGATGCCATATCAAGCCTATTAGACCAGGAAAAAGAGCAAAACCGCAAAGTTTTCTCTGGCGATACCTACGGAATTGTCGCTTCAAGGATAGGCCAAGACGACCAGAAAATCATTGCCGCAAAATTCTCTGATTTGGCAAGCCAAGACTTTGGCTCACCGCCTCACACAATCATCATACCTGGAATAATGCACTTTACAGAGTCCGATGCGCTAAAGGTGCTGGCCCACTGTATTACACCACCAGAGGACAACACTCCAAAAATAGAAAAAATATCTGCACAAATGATGAAAAAATACATCCCGATGGTTCGACGTGCACTGGACCAAATTGCACCACACTACAAGGATTCAAAGGAATTTGCAGGAGTTCTAGAAAACGCAGACTTGTACATCAAGGACGCAGAGCGATTCTACTCCCAAGGACAAGACGAGCTTGCCATATTGTCAATTGGATATGCAGACGGATTGGTAGATGCACTGCGAATAGCCAAGGGAATAGAGCCAGAACTATAGAACAAATTAAAAACCACAATATGGTAGAATTAATGCTTTGGACGTAATAGACAAGGGAATTTTGTCGTCGCTCTATGTCTGCTCGCTAACTGGACAAAACCCAATAGAGCACACAATTAGGCGCACAAATCTTTCAGAATCATACATCAATGAAAGAATTACAGTATTGAAAAAAAATCTAATGATATCAGAAAACAACACCATAACAGAGTTTGGCAGAACTGCACTGCATGTTGTTTTAGCTGGCGGAGTCTTTGATATTATTCACCCAGGCCACATTTACACTCTAAATGCAGCCAAAGCCCTAGGGGATGTTTTGGTGGTAGTTATTGCAACAGGCAACACCGCAGTAAAAATGAAAAAAAGGCATCCTCTGCACGCAGAAGAGCAGCGACAGGAGCTTATCAGCTCATTATCTATGGTGGACTTGTGCCTAGTTGGTAGCGAAGGCGACATTTTCAAGACAGTATCGCGAGTAAAGCCCGATATCATTGCGCTGGGATATGATCAGGTGCACCAGGAAAAATTCATCACTGATGGCTGTAAAAGCCTGGGCCTAAATGTGCGAGTGGCAAGATTGCAATCCCCAATTCCTGAATATTCGAGTTCCAAAATAGAAAAAAAATACGGCGAAGCGCTGCACGGAATCTAGATTGTAATTCTAATTGAAAGATTTGCACCGCTTTTGATTGCAAGTTTTTTTCGAATCTCTGTCTTTGATATTAGTTCTATTGTGGATAAATCGTGGTGAGTCCTCTCTAGTAAAATGAGCTGTGCATCGACTTTTCCATTGATTTTGCATGAAAAGCATTTGACCCACCCGTATGTTCTTTTTCCATCAGAGAATCCGTCAATGTGGATTCCTTGCATTGTACCTAGCTGCCGGAGCGATTCAATTTGCTCCTTTTTGTCAAGTTTTACATTTAGTGTGCCAGGAAACGGAATGTATCCAATTTTTTGCTTGAACTGTTTTGTGTATCCTTTGAGCGACATGTAGTATTTGCCCTCGCCCATTCCGGCAACTAGTGTTCCGGTAATGTCAATTGTTGGCGGCATTGCATCCAGACTTGATTTTAAAATATTATAGATTTGCGAGATTTGCTCGTATCCCTCGTGTGTTAGTTTTACAGATACTTTGCGTCCCGCAGTTATTCTAGATACTAGTCCGCCCTGCTCTAGCTCCAATAGATGCTTTGATGCAGCCTGCTGGGATTTTCCAATTTTTTTGCCCAAAGTACCAGTAGTAATTGTGACATAATTGTGCCTGGCACCTTTAGATAATAGCTCAGTTAGCGTAATGAGGTGCTGGATTTTTAGCTCAGTCATGGTATAACAAAAAAGAAAAAGAGTTAAAGATTTTTTCTTATGCGACGCCGAGTTCGGTAAATGTTTTGAGCGAGATTCCGTCCTTGTTAGTCAGGTTGGCAACTCTGTGTCCTATTACACACTCGATACCTGCCTGCTTTGCTCCATCTACCAATCTCTGTGTCACAATTCCATCAAGTATCAGGTATTTGATGCCGGTTTGAACTGAAAGTTTAGAGACAAGCTCCGATATTGGAACTCTAAAGACCTCATTTTTGCTAGCGTCAAGGCCGATTGCTTCTAGTGTTTCGTTGATTTGCGAAAATGTCTTTCCTGCAATCTCTGCCATTGGCTTGTCGTTGGGGTCAGTTAGTGTTGGCTTTGCCTTTGGATTGTTCATTTCCTCGATTGTTGGTTTTAAAATGTCAGCTATTTGCTGTGGGGTGAGCTCTTCTACTTCGACTCCCTCTGGTGCTCTGTGTACTACGTCGATATCGACTACACTTTTGAGCTCCTTGAGTATGAATCCGCCTGCTCTATCTCCGTCTAGGAATGCAACGATTTTGTCTTTTTGGTCGCACAATTCCCGAATTGATTCGTCAATTCGTGCACCATCTATTGCAAGTGAGTTGTCGATACCAGCTCGGAGTAAATTGATGACGTCTGCTCTTCCCTCAACTAGGATAATCCAAGGAGACTCAAAGACGCCTTGTCCGCATGGAAGCTTGCCCCTACCATATGTGGTGAGTTTTCCAGACGTCGAGGTTCCCTCGTGGATGTCTTTGAGCATTGTTTCGCCTTCTGAAATGGTCTTTGTAGCCCACTGTTGCTTGATCTCTTTTGCGCGCTTGATAATGTCGTCCTTTTTTGTGGCACGCACATCTTCGATTGCGGTTAGCTTGAACTTGCAGTCAAATGGACCTACCTTGTCTATACTTTCAATTGCTGCCGCTATGAGCGATGCAGTATCAACATCAGTTGACATTGGTATTAGTGCATCGCCTTTAGTGGTGTTTGTAGTGCTTGTCGCAGTTACTTCTATTCTTCCGACTTTGGATAGCCGTTGGAGCTCATTTAGGTTCATCTCTGGGCCTAGCAGACCTTCGGTCTGGCCAAAGATTGCGCCTATAATGTCTGCTCTTTCAACGAGTCCATCAACATCAAAGGATAGCTTAACGTGATACTTGACAATTCCTGTTGGTGGCATATGAAAATATTCCTCCTAAAGATCAATAGCTTTGGTCTTCAAATCACAGATATAAGTGCTTACGATGAACCACGCATAAAAAAATTACAAAAATGAGAAAATGAAAGAGTTTATTCGGTGCTAAAAGAGTGTCCGCAAGAGCAGGATTTTGTAACATTTGGATTGTTGATCTTAAATCCGGATCCCATCAGAGACTCGATGTAGTCGATGTTTGCTCCCTTGAGGTGTTCTTGGGAATAGCTGTCAACTAGTAGTTTGACGCCTTGCTCTTCGATGACAGAGTCATCTTCTTCTGGCTTTGCCTCAAAGCCCATTCCATAGGAAAGGCCAGAGCATCCGCCACCTTGAACATATACTCTTAGGTATTCTGGCTTGTCTGCTTCTTCTTTCATAAACTCGACAATTTTCTCCGCTGCTTTTGGAGTGATTGTTACAAGTTTTTGTGTTTGTTCAGTTGCCATAAAGTGCAAAGTCGTTCCAAATTATAATAAGCTTTTCACCCTTAGTAGAATAGTAATAATAAAGAAAAGTTAGGTATAGCTTATTTTTTGGACTTGTTTACAAACGCAGTCATGCGTTGTTCTCTGTCTGGATCGGTAAAGCAGTTTCTCCATGCCAATAGTTCTATTCCTAGGCCCGTGTCGAGATCTGCATTTCGTCCCTTGTTGATTGCTATTTTGGACATTTTTACTCCGGAAACGGAATTTGCCGCAATTTGGTTTGCCATTTTCATTGTCTCTTCCATTAGCGATGCCAATGGTACAACCTGGTTGACTAGGCCAATTTGCAATGCCTCATCAGCCTTTATCATTTTGCCAGTATAGACGAGCTCCTTTGCCTTTGCAATTCCCACAATTCTCATCAGTCTTTGGGTTCCTCCCCATCCTGGTGGAATT
The DNA here is from genome assembly GCA_016872015.1 of Nitrososphaerota archaeon. Classification (GTDB taxonomy): domain Archaea; phylum Thermoproteota; class Nitrososphaeria; order Nitrososphaerales; family Nitrosopumilaceae; genus Nitrosotenuis. Next base: position 19,180 of record VHBK01000015.1, on the reverse strand, counting down.
CCAATTGTTACTTCTGGCTGGCCCATCCTTGCAGTGTCTGCTGCAATTCTGATATCGCAAGACATTGCGACTTCGCATCCGCCGCCCAGTGCAAATCCATTGACTGCTGCAATTGTCGGCTTGGATACCAGCTCTATTGTATTGGTGACTAGCTGTCCAAGCTTTGCATATTCTACCGACTCGTCTGCAGAAATTTTAGACATGTATTCAATGTCTGCTCCTGCAGAGAATGCCTTTTCGCCTTCTCCTGTCAGAATTATTACCTTGACATCATTGTCTGTGTCTAGTTGTGTAAATACAGAGACGAGTTCGTGTGCAACATCAGTGTTCATTGCATTTAGCTTGTCTGGCCTGTTGATTTTGACTGTAGCAATTCCGTTTGCCTTTGATGTCGTAACTAAAGCCATGAACTAGGGCAAATTCACACTTGAAATAAATGTTTAGAGGTGCTTGCCCCATTGAGCAAGTGCGGAAGCAGCTGCCGTCCAGTCTCTAAGATCATCATATACAGGTACACCTTCTTTTTCAATTAGCGCCGAGATCTTTTTGGTGTACGGACCGCCGTTTCCTCCCACTAGCAGTGGCTTTTTCTGTTGCTTTGAGAAGTTAGCCAGGTGTTGTATGATGGTTTCCTCTAGTGGGTCGTCTTGGAATACAAACCAAGGCATCACAACATCCACGTCAGGCTCTTCGTAGAATTTCTCTATGGTGTATCTGTAATCTTCAGCATTTGCACCGCCTGTGACATCTGCTGGATTTCCTTTACCAATGACATAGGTTGGTGGGAAATGAGCCTTCATTTCTTCTAGGATTTTTGGAGAGATTGTTGCTAGCTTGAGGCCTAATCTCTCGAACTGGTCTATTCCTCCAATCATTGGACCTGCACCATTACTACACATTGCGACTTTGTTGCCTTTGGCTGCTGGTTGCCATGCAAGTGCTTTTGTTACTGCCACCAATTCTTGGTAGCTTTCAACGGAAATAATTCCTGCTTGCTTGAATGCACCCATTATAATTGCATTAGAGCCGCCAAGGGAACCCGTATGGGAGGCTGCCTGCTTTGCGCCTGCCTCTGTTCTTCCGCTCTTCCAGATTACGACTGGCTTTTTCTTTTCAGCCATTACTTTTTTGGCAGTCTCGACGAACTTGCGTCCATCTCCAAAGCCTTCTACGTATAGTGCAATTACTTTGGTTTGCGGGTCTGATGCCAGATACCAGATCATGTCTGCTTCATCTACATCGGAACGGTTTCCATAGCTGACCATCTTTGATAGGCCGAACGAGTCAGCAGACTCTAGGAAGCTGATGCCCATTGTTCCAGATTGTGATAGTAATGCAACGTTTCCTAGTTTTGCTCTAACCATTCTTTCTTGGCCTTGGAATGCGCAGTCCAGTCTGTTTGCAGCATTGAACATTCCAATGCAGTTTGGACCAATAATTCTGATCTTGTGCTTTTCTGATAATTCTTTTACTTGGGCTTCATATGCCGCTCTCTCGCCGCCAAGTTCTTTTCCTCCACCAGATACTATAACGACATTGTGGATTCCCTTCTTTGCACATGCCTCTAATACCGGTGGCGTTACAGAAAGATCAACGCAAACAACTACCAAGTCTACGTTTCCTGGGATTGCCTCAATTGACGGATAGCACTTTACTCCAAGAATTTCCTCTGACTTGGGATTAATTGGATATACTATACCCTTGTAGTCGTGCTTTGCAAGACTATCAAGTACAGAGTTGCCCACTTTACCAGGTGTTGCAGATGCACCAACTAGCGCAACTGATGCTGGAGTAAAGAATTGCTCCATGAATTCCGCATTTGGCTGGGCCTTTGAGATTGTATTTTTGTTTATTTCTTTTGCCAGAATTATCTTTGCGTCGACGACAAAGTAGGATTTTGGATACACCACTATTGGGTTAAAGTCAATACTATTGACATAGGCCGCATTATCGACTCCTATTTTGCCAATCTGGACTAGTGCCTTTGCAAGCATGTTCAGATCAATTGGTGTTGAACCTCTAAAGCCCTTGAATAACTTTGATGATTTTAGCTCCTCAATCATGGATTTTGCATCAGCCATAGAAATTGGCAGCATTCTCCATGCAACGTCCTTGAAGACTTCGGTCATGACACCGCCTAGGCCTGCCATGATGACTGGGCCGAACTGTGGGTCTACTTGTAGTCCGACAATCATCTCGACTCCTTTTGGAACCATTTTTTCCAAGAGGACGCCTTTGATCTCGGCCTTTTTGTCGTATTTTTTCACATTTTTAATTATAGTATCAAATGTCTTTTTGACATCTTTTGCGTTATCGATTCCAACTTTGACTCCTCCCGCATCTGTCTTGTGCAAGATTTGCGGTGAGACAATTTTCATTACTAGTGGAAAGCCAATTTTCTTTGATGCCTTGACTGCTTCTTTTGCAGTCTTTGCCAGTGCATATGGAGGGACTTTGACTCCGTATGATTTTAGAATTGATTTAGAGACTTCTTCTGTGATGACCTTGTGGTCAGTCTTCATTGTTTCATCAAAAATTTTCTGTGTGTTCATAAGGTGATCGGACACACCCTCGCTCAATATATTAAATTTGTGTCAAAGTTTGAATTCTGACTTGAAGTTTTTGTAAAATAATTTCATGTTTTGTTGTACTGTACTGATGTTATCATCAATTTCTGATCGGATTTTTTTTGGATCCAAGTAAGGAAGGTTCAGATTTTCTTGTGTGTTATCAAGCCATGATTGTATAATCCCTGAATCTACTTCCAGATGAAATTGCACCGCTATTGCAGAACCATACTGAAATGCCTGGTTGTATAATTCAGAGTGTGCAAGACGCTGTCCACCTTTTGGAATATCAAATGTGTCGCCATGCCAGTGAAATACTGTAAACGGCTCGGACATGCCAGAAAACAGGCTCGATTTTGCTGTTTTATCTGGTATGATATCATGGTAAAACCCAATTTCCTTTTTTGGCCCAGGATAGACTTTGGCGCCAAACGCCTTAGCAATGAGCTGCGAGCCAAGACAAATCCCAAGTGTTGGAATTTTTTTTTGCACTGCTGTTTGTATTAGTGATAATTCATCTCTGAGATATTGCAGGTCATCGTTTGCGCTTTCTGGTGCGCCCAAGACCAAGACCATTTGATGATCCAGTTCAGGAATCTTTTGTCTTTTTGCAGAGATTATCTCCAAAGAAAACCCATCAGACTCTAGCAATTCTCCTATGGTGCCAGGGCCTTCCAGGCCTGCATTTTTTATCACCAGTACATCAGACATTACTTTTCACAGCTTGTCGGCTTGTTTATCATATCAATGAATTCCATGCCGGAATATTCTTGTGTGATAATATGCGGAACTATCCAGAGGATGGGGGATTCCAGCTGTGTCGTGACTTTGATCTTATCAGCATTGATTCGCGTCACGTCTGTTCCGCCTGTTTCAGTGTCCAAAAACGAAAAGAACAAACTCGCCATTCTGTCGTCGCCTGACTCGAATTTGCCAAACACAACACCATCACTGTTTGGTCCCAGGCCTCCTTTGCCAGTACTATATGTGCCAAGATCATTCCCATCATAAAATATTGTAAAAGAATACTTGGAAAATGTTGCAGGCAGGCTAGAAGTATTGCACACATTGACTGTCTTGTCAGTCATAACAGAGAGAAAATTAAACGATTTTCCAGGCCATGAAAATTCCAAGCCATGAGCAGAAATTGCGTTAACGGATGAATACCCAAGTGAGCCCGCAATTACAATAATTGATGCAATTACTATTACGGTGTGCTTGTTTGCCATGAATAAATCACAAATCTAGGCATAATTTTAGGGTATAAAATGAAAAATGGAAAATTTATGGCCAGAGGCCTTTAGCTTTGAATGCTTCTACAACTCGTCCTACTGCAAGTACCATTGCTGCACGCCTCATGTCGATTTTGTGCTTTTTGGACAGTGCTAGTGTGTCGCGCAGTCCGCGTGTGATGTGGTCTTCCATTTTTTTGGCCACTTCGTCAAATGACCAGTAGTATCCCATGTTGTTTTGTACCCATTCCAAATATGAGATACAAACACCACCAGAGTTTGCCAAGATGTCTGGAATGACCAGTATCTTTTTCTGGTAAATGATTGGGTCTGCTTCTGGCATTGTCGGACCGTTTGCAGCTTCTGCAATGATTTTACATTGTAGTTTTTTGGCAATTGATGCATTGATCTGGTTTTCCAGTGCTGCTGGAACCAAGACGTCGCATTTTGTTGTGAGTAGTTGTTCTGTCGTGATTTTCTTGCTTCCTGGGTATCCTACTACGGAGCCTGTCTTGTTTTTGAATTCTAGGACCTTTTTGGAATCCAAGCCTTTTGGATTTATGATAGAGCCTTTTGTGTCACTTACTGCGATTATTTTTGCACCCATTTTCTCTAGGTATTCTGCAGCAAATGTTCCTGCGTTGCCGTATCCTTGGATGACGACTTTGGCTCCCTTGAGCTTCAATCCAATTGTCTTTGCAGCATCTCGGATACAGTATGCGCATCCCAGTCCTGTTGCAACGTTTCTTGCAAGAGAGCCGCCAAGCGATAGTGGTTTTCCAGTGATTACTCCCGGCTCGTTTTCCATGCCAGAGAGTTTGCTGTAGACATCCATTATCTGGGACATTTCCTTGCCCGTAGTGTACACGTCAGGTGCAGGAATGTCTTTTTTTGGACCAATTATCTCAGAGATTGCAAACGCAAATCTTCTTGTCAGCCTTTCAAGTTCGCCTTCAGATAGCTTTTCTTTTTTGGGATTGACGAAGATTCCGCCTTTTCCTCCGCCCAGTGGTACGTCGACTACTGCACACTTCCAAGTCATCCAAGACGATAACGCCTTGACTTCCTTTTCCATGTATTCGGCTCCGCCTTCCGGATCAAAGTATCTGATGCCTCCCTTGTATGGGCCGCGATCGTTGTTGTGCTGGCTTCTAAATCCAATGAACGTTCGGATTTTTCCGTTGTCCATTTTCACTGGAAGCTTTACACGCAAGACTTTGTTTGGCTCTGCAAGATAGTCTCTGGTGCCTTTGTCAATTTTCAGAATTGAGCAAGCATCGTCGAGTTGTTTTAATGCATTCTTGAATGGATCTGCCTGAACCAATTTGATCGAGATCTGGTGAAGGCGAATTCTATTTAAGTCTGTTGAGAATTGGGTTCTGTTTAATTGACGAGTCCTGATCGCTGAACTTATTCTTGTTCATCTTCGAGACCCATCACTTCTTACTATGTAACAATGATGGTCTGTCGTACAATTCGATTGTTTTAGTAATGTATTCTACTGATTGTGCTGGTAGATTCGTTTTATTCGTATTTTTGTATATTTTAATTGCTGAATCTATTGATTGTTCAAACATTGTTGCGTTTTTCATAAAAAGATCTTTGTAATATTTTTCCAAAAATCTTTCTTTTGAGGCTAAAATTAATGCGTTAGAAAGTGGTATGTAAACAATGCCTGATAACGCATGTAAAAGATCCCAATATTCTTTCAGTGTAGAAATTTGAACTACGTTCAAATCCATACTTTGTGTAATTACAAAGCCAAATTTATGATTCAATGTTTGTTGGATTCCTACAATACTATTTTCTATTGTGAAGAAACAAGATTTTATTGAATTTGCAACCTTGCTGGAAACTATGAATGTAATTAATCCTATGGAAAGATCTAACATGAGTAACACTATGAACCAAAATGTAACAATTATTCCAATTTGTTGTAATGTTGTCAATAAAACCGATACAAATGCCACTGAAGACAGTAAATAATTTCTAGCAGAAGAAACCGAAGATGTCAAATCTTCACGTATTCGACCAAAATCATCTCTGGCTAATTGAAATTCATCAAATAAAGTAGTGTGTGCTAAATCTAATCTTGTCGTGAGCCATTGTTTTTCCTCAATACTCATTATCCATGTTTAATAGAATTTTGAATTAAGGTTATCCATTTGTTATTTCCTTCAATTTTGATATTGTCCTCAGCTGGGCTAAAATAATAGATCGGCTGATTCGATTTATGAGCTCAGACCCGCTTACAATGCTGGAAAAACACAAGTACATCAATTTAGAGACCTACAAAAAAAGCGGCAAGGAGTCAAGACGCCAGTCTGGTTTATGATTTCAGACGGACTGGTCTTTGTTCTTACTACAAAAAACACAGGCAAGGTAAAGCGGCTCAAAAACAACCAGTCAGTAAAGATAATGCCTTGTGGAATGCGAGGCGAGCCAAAGGGAGACTGGATTGACGGCATGGTAAGATTTGCAACAGAATCCGAAACAGAGAACGCAATAAAATTACGTCACAAAAAGTATGGCCTCAAAGCAAAGCTAGTCGGCCTGTTTATCAAAAAAGAAGACCCAGTAGTAATTGCAATTCAGATATAGACGATTTTGCGTGACATCTGCCTTGCAAGTTTTGCAATTACGTCATCTAGCGCCAAAATGTTTGCTTCTAGATAATTAGACAAATGATACGTAGCTCCGTATTTTTCGCCAAGTTTTGTGACTAGGTTGTTTTTGGATAATGCGTTTAGGTGATGTGCAATTGCCTTGTAGTCTAGATTCATCTCTTGCGCAAGTTGGTTTGGGTTCATTGGAGTATCCGATAATATTCTGATTATCTGCAGTCTGGTAAATCCGCCTCTAGTGCCAGTAAAGACATAGAGAAGCAGTCGCTTTGCGTCGCGATCTGGCATTCTTGCAGATCCAGATTTGCGGGCAACCATTTCTTTGATCTGGTCCAGCTGTTCTAGGCGCATGATACGATCAGGACGGGTTTTGCTTAAAACACTATTTCCAAATCTCCTCCAATTTGCACCCTAGTCGGAGGCTGAACCCCCAACTAACGCTTAAATTGACAAAAAATTTAGTTTTTGTATTATGATGCCAGCACGCGGATACGACATGACGCCTACAATGTATTCTCCAGATGGAAGAATATACCAAGTAGAATATGCAATTGAAACAGTAAAGCGTGGAACACTGGCAGTTGGCGTCAAAAGCAAGGACGGAGTTGTAATGGCAGTAGAAGAAATCCCAAGAAAGCTCCAAGTATCAGGAATTACACAAAAAATATTCCAAGTAGATGATCACATTGGAATTGCAGCTGCTGGCTACATCCCAGATGCCCGAGTCCAAGTAGATGATGCAAGAACATTTTCCCAAAGCCACAAACTAATCTATGATGAGGAAGTCGAAGTGGAAACAGTGGCAAAGCACCTAGCAGACAGATGCCATCAATATACTCAATATTCAGGGGTTAGGCCATTTGGCGTAGCACTAATCATTTCCGGCGTAGACCAGAGTGGAAATAGAATCTACGTTACCGATCCTTCAGGAACATTTGTCTCATATGCAGCAGTCGCAATTGGCGCAGGAGCCGACGACGTAAATGCATTTCTGGAGAAAAACTATACCGATGAAATGTCGCTAGAGGACGCATCTGCTTTAGCAATTGCCGCAATTGAACTGCGAGCAGAGGCAAAGGAGGAAAAGAGCATCAAAATGTCTCGAGTCACCAAGCAGAACAGAATCCTAGAAAAGGTAAGCGACGCAGATGTTGAAAAATACTCTGCTTCTGCCAAGAGCAAGTACCCCAAGCCAAACTAGTCTAGTTACTACAAATTATGTCTTATTTGTATCCAAGCCAATGGGCCTAGGAAGCTATTGGGGCGAAGTAATCGAAGTATTACGCCAGATAATTCCAATTTATGATAAAGTAAACTCGTACATTTCACTAGGAAAAGACAAAGAGCATCGAATCCGCGGAATCACAAACAGAGTCATCCCAGGAAACAGTATCTTGGATGCTGGCTCTGGATTTGGCAACATGTCCAAGACTGCAGAGAAAATCTGCAATGGCAACATCACAATTACGCTTTATGATCCGCTGGTACCGATGTTACAGAACATCAGCACATATTTTGCAAAAACACCAGACATGTCGTGTGGGGTCTTTGAGCACATTCCATTCAAGGAAGAGCAATTCGATGCAGTGTTGTGCGGATATTCACTGCGCGATGCAATAAATCTGAGAATTGCAATTTCTGAAATCCACCGAGTTTTAAAAAAAGGCGGACGATTTGTCATAGTGGATTTGGGAAAGCCAGATGATGCAATAGCTCGTGCAGGTGTTTCGTTTTATCTTAGAATGATATTGCCGATAATCGCATTTGCAGTTGGCGGAAGACTAGGACTCAAGTTTGGAACGCTATACGGCACATACAAGCGCTGGCCGCAAAACAAAAAGCTGGAAGGATTATTACTAGAGAAATTCTCGCGAGTGGAATTTGACACTGATCTGATGGGCGGCGCAATAATGGTTGCAGCATACAAATGAATAGAATTATTCTGTTACTCAACATCACGGGTCTTTTGATTGGAATATCTTATGGTATTCACAATCCAATTGTTCCAATTTTTGCCAAAAACGAAATCGGTGCATCATATGCAGAACTTGGGCTAATCGGCCTTGCAAACTTTGTTCCATACATGCTCATTCCAGTTTTTGTTGGAATGTTGCTTCATAGATTTAACAGTGGTGTGTTGTTGTGCATTGGTGTTACAATAAACACTGCATCCGTGTTTTTGCTTTCTTTAGCAAAGACGGTACCTGAGGTGATGATCTTGCGTGCAGTAACTGGTGTTGCGCATGCGTTTTTTTGGCCCCCAGCGGAGGCAATTATTTCTGGTACAAGTGAGAGCAACACTCGAGTCAAAAACATTGCAAGGTTTACAGGGTTTTTTGTAGCAGGATTTATGATTGGGCCGCTAATTGGCACATTCCTCCTAGAAGGCCTCGACGTATCGTACAGAGTATTATTTGAGATTGCAACGTTTGTGATGGCATCTGCAATTATCTTTTCCATACAGCTGACAAAAAAGCACATCCAAAGAGAAAACGGCACATTTTCATTTTCTGCAATAAAACAGGTAGCAAAATTCCCAGTGGTAATTATGATTTTGATTTATTGCGCATCTTCGTTTGGAATGATTTTGACGATTTATCCAGCATTTCTAAATGATAGGACCATGTCGGCAACAGAAATTGAAATTCTGTATTTTGTATTTGGTGCGTCGCGTGTTGTCACACTTGCATTAACGGACAGGCTTGCTCGTCACACTAGTACTACATTGATTGCATCGACTAGTACCATAGCTGCAGGCCTTGCAATATCGTTTGTGTCACATTCCATACTAGAGTTTTCCGTTGCAATGCTACTAATGGGCTTTGGATTCTCCATCATCTTTCCACTGACTCTGGAGATAATTCTAAGAAAGACATCAAAGGAAAACCAAGGAATCACAATTGGGGCATACGAGACTACATTTGGAATAGGCTGGTCGATTGGCCCAATTGCTGCAGGCCTCATCTCAGAGTTTTCTGGAAACGCCATGCCGTATTTGGTGTTTTTTGCATTGGGCCTTGGCATAACAGCAGTCTCTGCTACAAAAAAGAAATCCCTAGAGCCACAGGCTGCCTAGAGTTTTAGATATTTTCTTGCCTTTACCAGTATGATAGCTGGTGCTACAAAGTAGATTCCTGCATTTAGTAGAATGATTCCGATTCCATAGCCAAGCATTTCCTGCTCTGAATCAATATCAGCAAATTGCAAAATCGACAGTGTGGACAACATTGGCGTTATTGCGACTTTTACTAGCTCACGGAATGCAGGGCTTTGCCTTTCCCAGTCTGCTATTGTCGGGCTAAATGTATAGTAAAAGTCGTTAAAGCCTGCCATGAATGTGGTGCCGGAGCTAGTTCCAAGAAGCGAGCCGTCTCGAATTTCACGCAACATTTGTACTTGTGGTGCAAGCTCTGTGCCAAATGCGGCAGTTGCTATGGCACACTGGCCTAGGCCTTGCTTTTTGTCCAAAACACAGACTCCGTTTTCATCATGCGTTCCAGGACCGCATGTTCCTGGCGGTGCCGGCTCGGCCACTCCGACTATATCGTATATGGTATCGTCAGGGAAATTCTTGTCAAACCAGGCCTTGTAGGTTGGCTCGTTGTTGTATCTATCAATGTATGACTGAGGATCTTTAGTTGGATCTGGAAATCCCGGAATGTGTGTTTTCTTGGGGCCCTTGACTCCTAGAATTTCATAAATAGAATCATCTGGGAAGTTCCTGTCAAACCATTCCTTGTATGCAGGTTCGTTATTGTATCTATCAATGTATGATTGTGGGTCCTTTGTAGGATCTGGGAATCCCGGAATGTGTGTTTTCTTGGGCCACTAGTTTCTTCTTGTGGTATTGATTCTGCTTCTGGCTCTGGTTCTGCAGTTGGCGCAACAATGCATGTACCACTTGCTTGATCATATACGGTTCCCGTTCCATATTTTGGTATTACTGGTTGTTGTGGAGCAGGAGTCGTTGGTTGAGTTGGTTGGGTCGGAGTGGTTGGTTGTGTTGGTGCAGTAGGAGTAGTTGGTGTACTGGGTGTGGGTGTACTAGGTGCTGGTTGCGATTGCTGTGCCATTACTTGGACAGCAGACGGAGAAACTGGTGAGCCATCAATAGAATAATCAAAAATTGTCCATTTACCCTTGTAGTTTGGCTCTTCATCATAGATTATGGTAGCATTGTAGATTCCCTTTCCCTGCAGCGCAGATTTTTCTGCGAACTTGCCTTTAGTGGTATCAAGTGGATTTACAACGATTATAGAATCAAAGTCAGATCGACCGCCGGTAAGTGAGATAAACTCGCCTTGTGGGCCGTAAATTTTGATAGAGACCATCTTGTTTGCATGTGCAGCATCTGTCTTGCCGGTAAACTGGATCTTGTCACCTTTGATGTAAGAGGTCTTGTCTGTTTTGAATTCAACTATAGTAGCATAAGCAGGAATTACTATCATTGTGCCTATTAGTACGGCCAAAATTGCTAAAATTGCCTTCAATTCAGTTTCTCAAGGGGCGTTTGGATCTTTAATTAGATTGTGTAGAATTGTATAGTGACTGCTAGACAGATCTAGACTTTCGCTAGGCTTATTTTTGCAGGCGACTAAATCAAGCCATGTTGGAATATTCGCTAAACATTGCTGGAAGCGAATGGATAATTATCATTTTTGTAGGACTGTTTGCTCTCTTGGGGACAAACAAGCTCCCAGAGGTTACAAAAAAGCTTGGACGTGCAATGGGTGAATACAACAAGACAAAAAACGACATCCAAAACCAGCTTGCAGGCATTACAAATGCAACTCCAAACATTACGGCACCGGTACAAAACGAACGACAGAAAATGGAATTTATTGCAAAATCACTTGGAATCGACTTTGCATGCAAAACAGATGAAGAGTTGCAAAAAATCATCTCATCTAAGATGTCTGGACCAAACACAAAGGATAACTAGACTTGGCCAAGCTAGCACTGAATCAGATCTACAACATGAATTGTATTGAAGGAATGCAGCTTTTACCTCAGAATAAAATTGATCTAATTGTCACAGACCCGCCGTTTGCAATTGACTTTCGTGCAACAAAGCAAAACTACAACAGAACCGCGTCACGGGTAATGCAAGGATATAATGAGATCAAGCAAAAGGACTATTACGATTTTACCACAAAATGGATGGAGCAGGCATATCGAATTCTCAAAGATTCTGGAAGCATGTACGTTTTTTCTGGATGGAACAATCTCAAGGACATCCTAACTGCACTGGATGATGTTGGGTTTGTCACAATTAATCACATAATTTGGAAATACCAGTTTGGCGTAGTAACCAAGACAAAGTTTGTCACATCGCACTATCATTGTATCTATGTGTGCAAAAACGACAAAAAGCGCAAGTTCTATCCTTTTGTGAGATTTGGCAAAAACGAAAAGACAGACCAAGGTCGCTCGCTGCATTACATGGACAAAGAAGACGTCTGGGACATCAAGCGTGAATATTGGACTGGAGACCAGAAAACGCCGACCAAGCTTCCTGCAGAACTGGTAAAAAAAATCTTAGAGTATTCCAGCAAGGAAGGCGATGTTGTCTTTGATCCTTTCTTGGGGTCCGGCCAAGTGGCAATGATTGCAAAGCAGCTCAAGCGAAATTATCTTGGATTTGAGATTGTCAAAAAATATCACGGCTTTGCAAAAAAGAGATTAGAGAAAAACCTGTATCGACTCAAGGCATAAAAAGTACGGAATTTGGGTTTTATCCCAATTCCAATTTGTCTATCTGTATTCCATTTTGCCCTTGATGCGCTTTACTTCGCCCATCTCATCTCGAAGATGGCTTGCCAGCAGGCGTTCAGATTCTTTTTTGTGCTTCCAATAAGCATTAAGAACTTGTTGTCTGCTTTTTGCGCGTTTGAGGGCTGCCTGGTACTTTCTGTGAATTCCAGCTACTCCTCTCAGGTAGCTTCCAGAACTACTTCCCATGTTATCGTGGAGTGATACCAAATAGATAACTTGGCCAAGTGTATGTTGTTGCCATCTTTGCTGAGCTTAGATTGACCATTTTTTTGTATGGCAGGCATGCGATCAGCAGGTAGGGAGGGTTACAATACTATACCCAAACCATAAATCCATACTGCCCCTAATGGGGCGTGAGTTGAGGTATTCCTGCCCCAAATGTGAGTTTGGCATTTCCATCCAAAAAACATTTAACAAAAAATTCATGATTGCATGTTCCAAGTGCGGACTGCAAGACATTGTTGATTATGCAAAAAACATCGACGAAGTATACTTGGAGTTTTTGGCCCGCTATGATTCCGGGCAGACACCGGACAAAAAGGAAATGCATTCCCAGCTAAAAGAAGAAGGAATCATTCGCGACAAAAAGGAAATAGAATCCATGATAGGTAATAACACGCCAGATTCCATAACTAGGGATGTTTTATTTTCAAACAAGGACTATATCTCATACTACAAGACAATCAAGGAACCCGAGCCGGAATTTGGCTTGCCAGTAGACGAGATGGGCTTGTCTGATGGAATAACACAATACCTCCATGAAAAAAACATTACAAAATTCTACAAATTCCAAGAAGATGCGATATTAGAGATAATCTCTGGCGCAAATGTCGTAATCACTGCACCTACTGCATCTGGCAAAACAGAGGCCTTTGCAATACCAGTCATACACAAGATATCCAAAGACGCAAAATCAGGCACAATTTCCGCAGTCTTTGTCTATCCTACAAAGGCGTTATCGCGGGACCAGCTGCCAAAAATACAGGAAATTGCAAAAAGAGCAGGCCTATCTGCAGCAGTCTTTGATGGAGATACAAAACAAAAAGAGAGACTGGAAATTTTAGACAATCCGCCAAACATCATTGTGACAAACTTTGATGTCATACACTATCACCTAATGTACAGAACAAAGTTTGCATCTCTATTGATGAGCACACAATTTCTCATAGTGGACGAAGCCCACGTGTATTCTGGGATTTTTGGCTCTAATGTGCATTATATCATAAAGAGATTAAAGCGAGTCTGCAAAAAGATCCAGTTTGTAGCGGCTTCTGCTACCTTGGATAATGCACTAGAGTTTTGCGAGCAGCTCTTTGGTGAGAAAATGCATCTAGTCTCAGGGACTGGCAAAAAAGGAGAAACTGACTTTGTAATTATTTTTCCATCACTGCGAACACAGCGAGCTCTGACAATTGACTTGCTGGAAAAACTCGTAACAAAGAAACACAAAACAATGGTATTTTCAAATTCGCATCTAAATTCCGAGCTTGTGGCAATGCAGGCAAAAAAGAAAAAAATCGACATACGAGTCCATCGCGCAGGCCTGATGGCAAACTATAGAAATTTTGTTGAAAAATCATTCAAGGACGACAAGATAATGTCAATATCGTGCACTCCAACACTGGAGCTTGGAATTGATGTTGGAAATGTGGATGGTGTCATTTCATCTACCATTCCAGTAAATAGGTTGATGCAGAGAATTGGTCGTGCTGCAAGAAAGGGGCAACGAGGATTTGCGTTTTTGGCATTGGGCAACGACCCAATATCGCAATACTACAAGAACCACCCAGACAACTACTTTGAAGACGTGGAGAAAACATACATTGATCCCAAAAACCCCTTTGTGGAAGAGTTTCACGTCCTTGCGATGGCGTGCGACAAGCCAATTGTCAGGCATGAATTATCAGAGCATTCCGACATAATTCAAAAACACATTGATTCTGGTAGGCTGGTTTTGCAGGAAAACCGCTACGCTCCAAACTATGATTCCATCAAAGAAACACTGGAAGAATACTCCATTAGAGGAATAGGCAAGTCCATTGATATTTTCTATAACGACAAAAAGCTAGGCGAGCGAGTCTTGCCAATGGCGCTAGAAGAGCTGCACGAGTCTGCTATCTATTTTCTTGCTGGAACCAGATACAAGGTAAAGGAATTTGGTTATCCACAAAAGCAATACGCCAAGCTTGCTGCAATACCGCGCGACTATCCGTATTACACTAAAGCACTAACTGAAGAATGGCCAACAATAGAAACGGTTTACGAAAAAAGACATGCGTTTGGAATAGAGGTGTATTTTTGCAAATTGCACATACAAAAACAGGTCTACGGCTATGTCAATATTGAATTAGGTCATGAGGTAACCCAAGGCCAAAAGGTACTACTGGACAAGCCACTAGAATATGATTTTGTGACAAAGGGAATTGTTATTCATGCACCAAAGCCCATCTCACAAATGGAGTCATCTGAAAATCCCGAATACGTAGAGGCAAGCGGATATCATGCAACAGAGCACATCATAATAGAAGGAAGCAACATGGTCACTGGCGGAGTGTCACAAGATCTAGGTGGAATCTCACTGGGCACATCTGGCCTGATCTTCATCTATGATGGTGCAATTGGGGGAAATGGTGCTAGCAAGGCACTCTACGACAGACTCGAAAAAGCATTTGAGCGAAGCCTCTCCATTGTTAAAGAATGTCCGTGTAATAACGAATCAGGGTGTCCACGATGCACTTTTTCATATAGGTGTGGAAACAATAACGAGTTTTTGCACAAAAAGGCATCACATGAAATTTTGCAGAAAATAAACGATGGCGAGATTACAGAAATAATAGAACCCACGGAAGGCGACAAGCCCCTGGTTTGATTTGGCGGGGAGGTTATTACATAATTACTCTACAGATATCTTTGATAACACACATTATTAGATAGAGGTATGAAGAAATTTGAAGAAGATGACATTCAACGCATTATAAACTGGAATAAGAAAGAAGCTTCGCGGAGAAAAGAGTCGTTCGGTGTAAAAATTGATCTATTACAAGAAATTATTGAAAAAGTCAATCAATTTTCAAACATGCCTAATGAAGAAGAAAGAATACTACAACAAACATCTTCGCTGATTGGATTAATTGTGTTTTGGCAACCATTTAACAATGCAAACAAGGCAACTGCCATGTCATCAGCAATTCATTTCCTAAGATCAAACGGATATGAATTAGATTTGATATCAGAAGGTGTACAAGATGAATTGTTACAGATATTGAATGATGTAATGTATTTGTTTGAAGATGAATCACAGAAAGGCGTGAATATGGTCAGTGAATTTATGAAGCAACAAATAAGAAAACAGTAATTACATTTTTTCTAATTTCTTAAAGAATCTCGGATTATCCTCTTTCGCCTTATCCATGCCCTCCGAGAGAGTCAGGTCTTTGTTCTTTGGTTCTGACTTAACTGCCATGATTAATCATCACATTGCAATCGTAAAAAGGTTTGGTACTACAAAATGACACATTTTTGAGCCTATTTAGAGTACTTTTTAGAGTCTAGCTTTTTCTTTGCCTCTAGTGCAATCTGTTTTTTAGAGTCTGCCTTTTTTGATTTGTAATCGTCATGATATTTTTCTAGAATCTTTTTTCGCATTTCGTCTGCAAATGCTTTTGCTTTGCTAGTGTTCTTTTTGTCATCACTTGTTACGCTTTTGATCTTTGTGTTAGATTGCGCAAAAACAAAATTGCTAGAATAGCTGGTAATTAGCAAAACGGACATTAAAACAGAAAATATGACTAGTGTTTTTGACATTTAGGTATAACCTTGAGATCGAACTAAAAAGGGTAACGCAGAATGTGTCCGGTTTTCTTATTTAGTTTTGATAATACAATAACAATAGAGAACGTCAATACCATTACCAGTATCAGACCTAATGGGAATTCAGGAGTTACTGCTATTGGAAATTCTACAGATTCGCCACTTTGGTCTATGTTTTGTATTGCAAGTGTTACTGGCCCTTTGTGTTGCTCAAAAAATATCACATTCTCAAAGCTGCCACCGGCCTTTGCAACGCCGGAATTTTCATAGATTTTCTGGCCGTTCTGAATTAGAACAAAATCATATTCTGCATTAGAGACTGGCTGAAGATTTCTATCATAAATGGTAAAGATGAATTCCGCCTCCCCTGGCTGAAGATTTTCTGGAATCCAAGTCAGGTCAACAAAGTACTTGCCCTGAGTACCATCAGGTGCATCACTTGGAATTCTAATTGGAAATGTCCTTTTTTCTTCTTGCGGTCTTACGACAACCACATAATCAACAGATGATAATTTTTCTCCATTGATGCTCTCTATTGATATTATTGCAGGACCTAGGTTTTCCTTTGTGAATGTGTAATCATGGTAATTGGTCTTTTCCTGCGCACCAATTAATCCCGTTACTGGTGCTCTGTAGAGTTCTTTTCCGTGTTGCTTTACTACAAAGTCAAATTTTGCGTCCTCTTGGATTTTGGGCGCAAAATACCTAGTAATGTCTACATAAAATCGCGTTTTTTGCTCAGGGATTATTGGCGTAGGCTCCCAAGACAACCCTACCTGAAAGATGGCATTCTGAGTATAGGCAGAAAGTGGAAACTTGTCTTCTGCACTAGGAGATATCGTAAACTCCATTTTGGATTTGTCCTGTACTGAATCAACAATTGAAAGTAATTCCTTTTGGTTCAAGACCAAGTGCACCACTCTGCTGTCTGTAGTGTAATCATCAATTGTTATTGCATATTCTGGTACTGGAATGCCATTGACTAGGCCATCATATTTTGTGACAAGTAACTCTGGAAATGTTTTTGGCACGTGAATTTCTTGATGCACAACATTTGTTTGTGCAATGTTTTGCTGACTCCAATCATATGGCATTGAAAACGATATTGTTCTTGATTGCTCGTCAAACTCAAAGTCACTTATTGTATCATAATATGACATTATACCAAGGGAATAGTCCTTGTTTTGGTAAGATATTGGATGATCAGTTTTTTCTGCAAGGCTAATTGATGCGTCAAATGTTACTGGTGGATCCAGCTTGTTTGAATCTGCATTAATAGTTAGAATCTGAATATGAAATTTGTACAATCCTCCCGATAGAAAGATAGGTCCTTCCACCTTAAGCGGGAACAGATCAGTATTTTTCATCCACCCCAGTTCGCCGAAATTGCTTCCCTGTATCTTTACTTGATCAGTGTTTTTTGGTGTAACTTTGATTAACAGATTACTAGAATCGTCGTGGAATCGCTCACTGAGTAACTTTTCTCCATCCTTGCTAATTTCCACAAGATATGTCACGTGCGGAATTACTGCTTGGGTATTGGTCTCGTATAGTTTTAGCAAAATTTCGTATTCACCTGTGTTTTTCTCAAATGTTGGTGGGTTTACAAAAATGGACAGTGTTGCATTTTTACCATCAATGAATACTGGTGGGAGTGTTTCACCTCCAACTCCGTGCCCAAACGAGGGTTGTGCGTAAAATAGTATAGAAATTATGCCAAAAACAAGCAATACTGGTAATTTCACAGTCTGCCTTTGGCAAATCCAGCTAATAAACGAAGAATCCGACTTTCAATAGTAGATTTGCCAAATCTACCAATCCTCTTATTATTTTGTTTTGTGTTGTATCATCAATATCACGGTGAGAAACTACACTTGTCGAAAGTCCCTTGGTATTCATTTGGTTTCTCACCATTTTTTTTCTAAAATCAAATTGTCACAAGAAAAAATAAAATAAAGAAAAATGAATCTGTCTAGAAATATTTCGCCCAATTTCTAGCAAGAAGTTTTTCTGCTGTCGATTCAGTCACGCAGATAGCGCCTCCATTACTTGTCTTTGACATTAGGACTTTATCTTCACTGCATTCCACCTCGTTTGGAGATATGCCTTCTTTTTGTTGTGCGAGAGGAGATGTCATGATGTGTTCTTCTATTTCTTCAGGATGAAAGTCAGCTTCTACTACCTCATCGTTGATTGTGACAACCAAGTGAACAACTGGATGTCCAGCTTCATTTGGAGTATATTGTGCCACGTACAAACCAGGCAAGTCTTGATCCTCAACAAAGTCCAGGGCAGTCATTTTGCCATTTAATGTGATGTAGGACTCAAACGCAGATTCAAGGCCGCTAATACCTTCTTCATGATCATGTTCTTCGGCATCAGAGTCCATTGACTCACGATCATGCTCACTTTCTTCTATGCCATACATTTCGAGTATTTTTTCATGGTCTTGATTCATTTGCTCATGGTCTTTTCTTATTTGCTCATGGCTAGACATCATTGTGTCTATTTGTTCTTGAGTCATTTGATCCTGCATTGACTCGTGTTCTTCCATGATCTTTTCGTGTTTTTCCATGAGTGACATGTGTTTATGCATCATTTCTTCCACGTCAGCCTTGTCCGCGTTACCTTCCATGGCTTGAGTGTGTTCTTGCATCATTTGATCATGTTCTTGGAGAATCGCCTCATGTTCTTCTTGTATGTGATCTGCGGACATTTCTTCGTCGTGTGTCATTTCTTCTGCATCTTCTGGAGCATTCGTAATCATTACAGTGATCGCATTTTCGTGTCCAACAAGTGGCGGCTCATTTTCCCACCCAACTTCGATCTCATAGTTACTTATTACCTGAGATTTGTGAGCAAATGCACCACTTGTCATCCCAAACACAAGTACAAATGCGACAAAAATAGCTAGTTTCTTCATTATTCACTTTTGTTTTAAGATTATAGATTAATGAATTGGTAGAACTCTCAAAGTCTACAGATGAGACTCAACGACTTGTGTGAGAGTGGATATGAAAATGGCTAAATTTTTTTGCCAGAATTATAGGAATTATTGCCAAGATTAGTACCAGTGGAGCCAAAAATCCAAACTCTGGCACAACTGCAGTACCCACTACGGTGAGCGATGATGCACCCTCTGGCAGATTCATTTGCAGCGTGTAATTATCTG
>VHBK01000014.1 GCA_016872015.1 Nitrososphaerota archaeon | reverse complement strand
AGAGTCTCTACCAATGTAGCTCTTAATGCAGCGTGTCCAGTAGTATTGATAAAATAAGTGGGCCCAAAGGGCTTCGATCCCTTGGCTCACCGGTTATGAGCCGGTTACTCTACCAAGCTGAGTTATGGGCCCCTGAACAAAACATAGATTGTGTGTATAAAAGTTATAGAGATGTGCAGTAATTTTCGTAGCAGGAATCCAACAGATGATTTTGTGCATCTAGTGACTTTTCTGCAATTACCAAAAATTCTGCATGTTTTTCTTTCGGGATGGCATCAAGTATTTTTTCCCATGTTGCTGCGTGTCTTATGTCTGCTTCTTCGTGCAATCTGAAATATTCTGTTGCGGAATCTGAAGTGATATCGTAGAATTTTGCCAGTCCTTCCAGCTTTGTGTGACTAATTTTTGGAATTTCCTTTTCAAATGCATACATTGCTGCAGCGCCTGACTCTAGCGAAGTCATCAAACCAGACAGCTCAGATACGGCAGAAGTTGTCTTTTCTAGGCCAACATAGGATTCTATGTTTTGCACGCCTAGCGATACTGCAAAGTGAGCCCAAGGGGTAATGTGCTCGGATTCTTCCTGCTGGTTTTGTCTAATTTCTGATATCATTGATTCTGGGGCATATTGTGATACCATTCCAACAAAAGACGGAACTGCCTTTACTATTTGGAAATATTCTTTGGAATAGCCTGCCAGCATTTCTTTTGATAATTTGCCTTCTGACCACATTTGGTAAAATGGGTGCTTGAGCAAGCTTTTCTGTTCTATTAGCTGATCAATTTTTTTTGCAAGTGACATGGTATTGTTGCGATTTTGCCAATAAAAAAATCTTTACTGTCCAAAAGATTTTATGCGCTCAAGTTTGCGATGCAAACGGGCTCCTGTGGTGTAGTCCGGTCAAGCATGTCGCCCTTTCAAGGCGGAGATCCCGGGTCCAAATCCCGGCGGGAGCACCATTTGTTATTATTTGCGTCTTTGTTTTATTGCCAAAATTACGATCGCAGGCGCAACAAAATATGATAGTAATATTAGAACTTCAGAATCTTATGATCCCGAGGTGGATTATCTATCTCAAAAAGGAGTCACAATTTACGACTCAAGACAGAATTTAGACAGGAACTGGCGCAACTCTGTAAAGGAAGTACTTGTAAGACAGGCTATGCCAAAATGTATCTGAGCACTAAAAAAATCACACCTGAATTGAACAAACTTTGGAGATTACTGGAGAAATCCTAGAAACCCTTACTCATCATTTGTTTGGCAAAACTTCGACATCAACTATTAATACTGTAAGTGAAGAGATCGGTCGAGTGTAGCTTTTTGGATCGAAAAAATCTGAAAATCAATCCATTACTTGACACATACAAAGAGTATATCCAAAAAATAGACAACGCCCTAGAATCCGAATTATCACTATATTCCAAGTCAGAGTTCATGCAGCCCCTAATGTACGCAATAGAGGGCGGAAAAAGAATCAGACCATTGATATTGTTGCTAGCTGCAGAGTCTGTCGGTAAAATAGATGAGCGAGCATTTGCAGCAGGCTGTGCAGTGGAATTTTTACACACAGAATCAGTAATCCATGATGATATTATCGACAATGAAACGTCGCGAAGACACAAGGACCCATTTCACATCAAATACGGATACAACACCAGCATTCTGACTGGCGATTTTGTACTTGGGTTAATTCTGAACATATCATCTAGGCTAAACAATCCAAGAATCACAAAAGACCTGGCAAACACTGCAATGCTGATGAGTGAAGGCGAAGTACTAGAGACAATGCTGGAGACAAGCCAGGATCTTACATTTGATGACTATCTCAAGGTTATAGAATACAAAACCGCAACTGCGTTTGAGGTATCATCAAGGCTTGGCGCAATAATCGGTGGTGGAAGTGAGGACCAAATCGTTGCACTATCTGAATACGGAAGAAACATTGGCATTGCATATCAAATTCGAGACGACCTAATTGACTGGAAAAACGAGGACAAGCTGTTTAATCTACTAGTAAAGAGAAGCATGGACCCGCGTGATATTTTCAACCACATGGAGAAAATGCTAAAAGACTATGCAGGAAAAGCTGCAGCAAGCCTTAGAATTATTCCAGAAAATGATGCAAAGTCTCACTTGGAATATTTGCTAAGACTGACTACTTTGAAATTATAAGCGCATTATCCAGTATTGGTACTGCATTCTTTGTGAATTCTATAATTGGGTCTGGATAGACTCCTATTCCGACTAGGAATATTATAGAAAATATCATAACACCAATGATTGCTTTTGGCTCTTTGATCTTTTTCTCAGTCTCACCTTCAAAGTACATCTTTCGGATAATCCAACCATAGTAAGCCAGAGACAATGCAGAGTTGAGAACGCCAGCTATTGCAAGCCAGCCTGCCCATGCTGGAAGTCCTGTTTCTAGTGCAGAGCCAAAGAGAAGCAGCTTGCTCCAGAATCCAGCAGTTGGTGGAACGCCTGCCAATGCCAATAATGATATGACTAGTCCAAGTGAAGTGATTGGCATCTTTCTGCCTAGGCCCTTGAGTTTATCGATATTTGTTATGCCAATTGTGGTTACAATGCCTGCAATTGCAATGAATGCAGCACCCTTCATGACAGAATGATTCAAGACATGGAATAATGATCCTTGGATTCCTAGTGATGTAAACGGAGCAACTGCCAAGCCAATCAGAATGTAGCCAGCATGGCCTATACTGGAATATGCAAGCATACGAGAAATGTTCTTTTGCATTATAGCTGCAATGTTTCCTACAGTCATTGTCATTACTGCTATAACACCCAGTGCAAATGTCCAGTCTAGCTGTAGCGCTATAGTACCCATTATGATTACTCGAAGGGCAGCTGCAAATCCTGCCTTTTTGGTTCCAGCTGCAAGTAGTGCAGTGATTGTTGGGGGCGCACCCTCATAGGTGTCTGGAAGCCACATGTGGAATGGGACTAGGCCCATCTTGAATCCAAAGCCTGCAATGAACATACCTACTGCCAAGAGGGCAAGCGGCATCATTGACGGATCTAGATTTGCAAGGCCTGTCATGACTTCGCCAATGTTTGTCGAGCCAGTCAGACCATACACTATAGAAATTCCGTAAATTATGATTGCAGAGGACAGTGCGCCAAAGAGGAAGTACTTGAGTGCCGCCTCGTTTGAGCTTGGATTCTTTTTCATAAATCCCGCCAGGACATATGTTGGAATTGACATTAGCTCCCATGCTACAAACAGCATTACTAGGTCAGTAGAATATGCAACTAGCACCATTCCTATTGTGGATAATAGTATCAGGGAATAGTAGACTGGCGGATGAGCCTGTCCGCGCATGAAATTAAACGAGCCTGCTGTCGTGATTATTGCGACAATTAGCATTGCAATTGCGAACAGTCCGCTAAAGGAGTCGTTTGCAAGTACATCTGCTGAAAATACCGCTGCCGGTGGAAGCTGACCTGAGACTACCTCATATGCAACATAGCCAATTGATGCTATCAGTGCACCAAATGCAATTGCTGCATAAAACGAGTTGGAGCCTTTTTCCTTTCGGACTACAGACATCACTGGCAGAATCATGCCGACGGTGCCCAGTATTGCAATCAGAATAATTGGAGTTGATGTGATTTCTATCATGGTATATCCCCTACAGGAACAGGAATAATACTACGAATAGTATTCCCGCTCCAAATACGTAAAGATAAGACTGTGCAACACCTGTCTGGGCCTTTTGCACCACTTTGGCACTCCAGCCGACTGACTTTTCAAGTCCGACGTTGAGGCCCAAGTCGATTGCGTATCTCTCAAAGTATCTCCAGATTCCTCTTGCCAGCCATAGTGGTGCCACTACAAAGCACCAGTATACTATAGCATTGAGGTACCATCTGTTCAGCAAAGTCTTGTGAATTGCGTAAAAGAAAATGTTCGAGTTTACAAACTTGACTGGGTCTACGAATCTTCCAATATAGAACACATATCCTAGTGATATTCCAATTCCAAATGCAGCAAGCGATGCCACCAGTGCTACTGGGTTGATTCCCGCCAAAAATGACGGTAATCCATTATCTTCTTCTGCACCGTGTTCTGTCTCGATGTGGAATGTGTGGCCCAAGTATTCTGTGAATAATTCATGGATTCCATGTTCTGCAGATAATCCAATTACACCAATACCAATTGTTAGTACTGCCAGTATTCCGTATGGAACCCACATTGAGAGGCTTGCCTCATGGACGTGGTGTCCTTCTTTTTCCATGTGCTCAATATGCTTGGACTTGTCTCCAAAGAAGACCATTCCAATCATTCTTGTAGTATAGAAAGTAGTGATAACTGCTGTAAGTACTGCTATTGAAAATAACGGCATTGCCCAAGTGTTGCCAGACTCGTACACTGCTGCAAAGATTGCATCCTTGCTCCAAAATCCAGTCGTGATAAATGGAGCACCCATTAAACCAAGGCCTGCAGCCCACATGAATGCATACGTCTTTTTCATGTGCTTTCGCAGTCCACCCATGTCTGTCATGAATCTAGATCCTACCACATGAAGTAGTGATCCAGCTGCCATGAAAAGCGATGCCTTGAACATTGCGTGTGATATAAGATGGAAGAATCCAGCTGTGTAACCATCAACGTATTGGTGTGATAGGCCAGCAACGCCCATTGCCATCATCATGTAGCCAATTTGCGAGCCAGTAGAATATGCCAAGACTTTCTTTATTTCCGGATTTACCATTCCTTGCGTAGCTAACAGTATTGCAGTTATTCCTCCAACCCAAGCAATTACTTCAAAGAACTGGTCTAGTGCAAATCCGGCAGCTGCTAAAGCAAAGAAGAGAGGACCGATTCTTGCAACCAAAAACACACCTGCCTTTACCATTGTTGCTGCGTGAATCAATGCAGAAACTGCGGTAGGTCCGGTCATTGCTTCTAGTAGCCATTCGTTTAGTGGGAATTGTGCAGATTTTCCGATTGCGCCGCCAAATAGCAAAACAGCTGCTGGCACCAGCAAGCCTTGCGCTTGCATTGCGCTAGCCCATGCAGTATCATGCATTAGTTCTCTAAATCCAAATGTGCCCGCAAATGCGAAAATCAAGAACATGCCAGAGAGCATCATGATGTCGCCGACTTTGGTCATGATGAATGCCTTCATGCCTGCATGTGTTGGCGCATAATATTCCTGTAATCCCAGTACGGTTCTTCCCTGAACGCCGACGTGGTCCTTGTTTTTGTCCCTATACCAGAATGAAATCAGTGCATATGATGCAAGACCTACGCCTTCCCATCCAAAGAACATCATTAGCAGGTTATCAGATAACACGATTATTTGCATAGAACCAATAAAGAACATCATCCAGAACCAGAAACGAGTAATGTCCTTGTCGCCTTTCATGTAGCCAGTGCTGTACACCATGATCAAAAATGAAATCCAGCCGACTACGTTTGCCATTATTACCGCTAGTGGGTCAGCAAGTACTCCTGCCTTGATTCCAATTGTCGAGATCCAGTTTACCTGATCATGCACTTCGTGCGCTTCTAGTGCACCTGGCAATAGTGTTGCAGCAGAAATTGCACTCATCAGGGCAAATCCTACTGCTACCCATCCAGTACCACGTTGTGTTGCTTTTCCAACTGCAGGAATAATTAGAGCTGCAATAAACGGCAAAATCCAGACAAGCCATGCGCTTGTTGGCGCAAAGTCAGGCAAAAAGCTCAGCATGCTAGCGTCTGCCATTATACACCAAGCACTCCTTTCATGTATGGAATGATATCCTCAAAGAACAAGTCTGGGTAAATTCCTACCACTATGGTAAATCCAGCTAGCACCATCATTGGTGCAGTCATGTACCAGCTTGCCTCTTTTACGTGTGAAAGATGTTCTGGAAGTTTTCCAAAGAACACTCGCTTTAGCATCCAGAGCATGTAAGACATTGTAATTACTGTAGCAACTAATCCTAATCCAAATGCGATGTAACGTAGTGTTGCGCCACTTGCGGCATTTTCTTTGACTGCGGTGTCTAGTGCGCCTGCAAACAAAGTCCACTCACCCATGAATCCACTTGTTGGCGGAACACCGGCAATTGTTAATGCACCAATAACACTACATACGGCAGTGATCGGCATTTTGCCTGCAAGTCCACCTAGCTTTGTCATGCTTCTAGTGCCACACTGTACAATCAAAACTCCTGCAGTCATGAAGAGGAGTGCTTTGCCCAAGCCGTGGGTCACATACATGAATTCAGCCCCTGCAAGGCCAAGCGTGGAATACGAGCCAATACCAAAGAGGATGTAGCCCATCTGACTTACGCTTGAATATGCTAAGAGTCGTTTGACGTCGTCTTGCATTAGTGCCATTGCACCGCCATAAATCATAGTCATCAGACCCCAGATGTGGAGCCAGATCGCCATGTCTGCGTATGTGTTTGGCAAAAATTCGATAATCAATCTAAAGACACCATAAGCACCAATTCCGATCATTGCGGGAGACAACAATGCACTGATTGGCGTAGGGGCTGCTCCGTGGACATAGGGCAGCCAAATGTGGAAGATAAAGGCCGCCATCTTTACTGCAAGGCCAAGTACTATAGCAATTGCAGAAAGCATCAGAACATCTTGTGGGATCTTTGCCTCCGATATTGCCGTAAAGTCAAAGCTGCCAACTGCAAGACCAATTGTCAAAAATCCTAACAACAATACAACTGCGCCGACATGTGTCCAGAACAGGAACATCAAAGAAATTCTTCGTCGTGGTCCATCACCCCAGAATGCAACTAGGAAGAAACCCGGAATCAGCATGACTTCAAAGAAGATATAGAATTCAATTAGGTTGGTTGCAAGGACTGTACCCAGCATACCCATCGCAAATACCAGATACAGTGCAAAGTAAAGACCGGACTGTTTGTTGACATATGTGTTCATCTCAGACGACTCTACCATGGCAGTTGTCTGTCCAGAGCCAGAGTGTGAGTGGTGAACGTGTTCTTCATACATTTCGTGGAATTTGTGCAACATGTATGGTTTGGAGTATAGTGCCAATACAGTACTGAGAACATAGATGATTACTGCAAATGGAATTGCAAGTCCGTCAAGCCTGAATCCAAATTCTCCAAAGAGCTTTGTCCAGACATAATGCTCTTCATAGCTGCCAGAAAGCGATACTTGTATGACCAAGAATGTGCAATACAGCAACAGTCCAAAGGTAAACCACGTTGCTGCATTAGGGCCCATCTTTCTGCCCAAGATGTAGGCTATTGGAGACAATAACAAAGGCAGGAAGACTGCCTGAAGTAATGCGTATTCCATTATCCCTTCAGGCTCCTAAATTCTGCAATATCGACATTCTTGTACATGCGATATGCCACAATGATTAGTGCAAGGCCCACTGCTACTTCGGCTGCAGCAATGGCAATTGAGAATAACGCAAATGTCTGGCCCTGGCTGTTTGGCAGAAATCTGCCAAATGCGACCAAGTTCAGGTTTGCTGCATTAACAATCATTTCCACTGCAAAAAGCATACGAATTGCGTTTCGCTTTACAGAAATTCCATAGATTCCAATTGCCAGTAATGCAATTGATACAATAACAAAGTCAAGCATTGTGTTGGTCATTTGTCAAATCCTCCCTTCTTGCCAAAGTCAGCGCACCGATTACGGATGCAGCCAAGATGAATCCCATTAGTATGAGTGCAGGCCAATAATACGTCAAAAAGTCAGCACCGATCGCTCTAAAGTCAACTGGTGGCTCATCAGTGGTAACTGTCTTGATGCCAGAGCTCAGTATGATTGCGCCTAGACCCATCATCAATGAAAGCATCAGTCCTATGCCAGCATAGCGTCTTCTCTTGTCTTCGATTTTAATGAAAATTAATTGTCGTCGTACCAACATCACGGTAAACAGAATCAGTACTGCAATAGAGCCAATATACACTGCAATTTGGAACATCGCAACAAATGGCGAGTCCAATAACAAAAAGAATCCCGCGATTCCTCCCAGTGTTCCCATAAGTGCAATGGAGCCATAGATTAGTGATCTTACTTCAAGTGCAGCAATTGCAGAGCCAATTGTGATTACTGCTAAACCAAGAAATACCGCATCAGCCATGTGTAGCACCTCTTGGGTTGTCAAATTTCAGCTCGACATCTTGTGCTATGTTTGGCTTGACTTGTAGTTGGGCCGGTGTGTAAATCAGGCCCTCTTTAGTAAATGACGATAACTCATAGTCATTAGTCATGTATAGTGCGTAGAACGGGCATGCGTCCACACAAAGACCACAGAAAACACACTTGCCGTAGTCAATTTGTGGCATGATTGATTTTTTGTTTTGTTTCCATTCTTCCTGTACTTTGACCATTGCGATTGCCTCTGCAATTCCCTCACATGCTATAGAGCAAAGGTTGCATCCGGTGCAGTGATCATGGAATAGCATGTGTCTGCCTTTGTAGCCCGCAATTCCAACTCCGGTGTTTGGGTCGTATTGATAACCATCGCCAACCAGCTTTAGCTTCTGCTCTGGATATCGTAGTGTGAATCTCTTGACAGCCAGATGTTTAATTCCAGAGTTTAGTGCTTTGATAATTCCAGTTGCTGTTCCCATTACAAAATTCCCTCCGGACCTAGTACCCCAGCGTAAACCAAGGCGAGTGCTATAAAGATGTTAACGAATGAAAGACCGATCAGTTTGTACCAACCAATGTGCAAAAGCAAGTCAATTCTAATTCTTGGGAATACACCTCTTGGCAGCAAGATGAAAAAGATCACACCTACTGTTTTTACCACAAACCACAACACATCATTGAGCATCTGCTGATCTAGCAGTGGCAGGCCTGGAAGTCTAACGGTGATTGGGCCCATCTCTATTCCCTTGTCGATGATTTCTTGTGGGAATGGTGGCCAAATGTTTGGTCCGCTCCATCCACCTAGGAACAACACAACAAAGAGCCCTGCAAATGCATATAGCTTCAGATACGATCCTAACTGAACCAAGCCATACATCATGCCTGAGAACTCTGTTAGCCATCCTGCTACAATTTCACTTTCTGCCTCTGGCAGATCAAACGGAATTCTTTCCAGCTCTGCTAGCATTGCTATAAAGAAAACAATTGCGCCTATTGGCAAAAATATTATCCACCAGTACGTGTACTGGGATTCTACAATTTCAGTCAGATTTAGTGTTCCAGTAAGAATTACGACGCCTAAAACTGACAAAATTAGTGGAATTTCAAATGAGACCATTTGGTGTAGTGCACGAATTCCACCAATGAACGGGAATTTGCTGTTAGCAGACCATGCTGATAAAACCGTGATAACAGGGAAGAATCCAATTATTGCAAATACTGCCAATAGTCCTACGTCTGCATCAGCTACTACCCATCCACCTCTGGCGGCAGGAATTAGCGATACAAATGCAGCTGCCGTTCCAACAAACAAAACTGGGGCTGCCCAAAAGATTGGCTTGTCTGCTTTTGCAGGAATGATGATTTCTTTTGATAATAGTTTGATTCCGTCACTCATTAATTGTAAAATTCCCTCTATCTTTCCGCAATAGAACGGACCGACACGAAGTTGGAGCTTGGCAAGCATTTTTCGCTCGACAAAAATTGTTCCTGCAGCAAGCAATGCCGCAAATCCAAATCCAGGAAATGCTGCAATTTTGAAAAATTCAGTTTGCATCAGAGATTTTATCAGTGGGATTTGCCTTGATGGGTCTGCAAGAATTGTTAGTGCCAAGTATGGATCCAACAGTCGATTTCCAATCACTGGTAGTTCCAAGTAGAATAGTATTATCTGAACAAACGGTAAGCCAATCAGTGTAAGAAGCAGGATTGCCCAAAACGCATTATCTGTAATTGATTTTAAGAAATAGCTCAGTCGGAATTTTGGCGCAATTGTGGACATTTTATCTGTCAGCCTCCACTGGCCAATAATTCAAGCTCCAATACACCGCAGGCATGTTTCCTAGCTTTTCGCCTTTGAGTAGATATGGCATGCAAATGAGATTTCTAAACGAGCCAACACTCATTTTTACTCGGTATGGTTCTGCCGCACTGCGCGATACAATATAGCATCCAAGTGAGCCACGGCCAGACTCTACTCTCTTGTAGACTTCGTCGTTTCCGCTCTTTGGGTTTGGCTTTAGCTTTACTCGAACAGAGCCAGACTTTGGCATCTTTTGCACTGCCTGGCGGATGATATTGCATGATTCCAGCATGTCAAGCCATGGTATCTTGGAGCGCGCATACGAGTCTCCTTCCTTGAGTGTGTTTACCTTGATGTCCAGCTCGCCATATGCGTCGTATGGCTCTTTTACTCTTAGGTCATAGTCAACTCCGCTTGCACGTAGCGTGGAGCCAGTAGTTCCCAGTCGTATTGCGTCTTCACGAGAAAGTTTTCCTGCATCTCTGGTTCTTGAAATCAAAATTGGATTGTCATAGAATATTGCCGCATATTCTTTGATGCGTTTTTCAAAATAGTTGACACGCCTTAGCAACATGTCCTCAAAGTTTGCCGGAACATCATTTCTAATTCCGCCTGGTACAAAGTACGCATGTGTTACACGAGCACCTGTCATCTTTTCTAGCATGTCGATGTATAGTTCCCTGTCACCTGCAGGCCACATGAACATAGTCGAGTGGCCCAAAAATATTCCATAGATTGCAAGCCAATATTGTATGTAGACACATCTGTTCAGCTCCGATGCAATGACTCGGATGTATTTTGCACGTTCTGGTACTTCTATTCCAAGTAATTCCTCAACACCAAGACAGTACGGATACAGCACATTGCAAGAGTCGTGAATTACTGGCCTCTCCAAGTGAGGAATGTTTTGGATATAGTTACGGTATTCGGCCATTTTTTCCTCTCCTCTGTGCACATATCCAGGATCAGGATCAGCATCCACAATATAGTCACCATCAATTTTGACAATGATTCTCATGTGGCCAGAACCTGGATGTTGTGGACCTACGTTGAGCGTCATTATTCGCTCATCTACTTTTTCTATTTGCAAGCCTGGTGGAAGTGAAGTTGTGCTCATATCTATCGTCCCTTTATCTTAAAGTCCTTGCGCATTGGTGGTAGATCTGCCCAGTCTTCTGGGAGAAGTAATCTTCTGTTATCTGGATGACCCTCAAAGTAAACGCCAAGCATTTCAAAACATTCTCGCTCATGAAATTCAACGCTGTAGAAAATATCTCTAAGACTAGGAAGTCTTGTGCTATCAGAGCCAGGATTTGGGTTTTCTTCTCTTGGTGCTCTTGTTGCCAGGGTCAGAACGTGGTTTGCAAGTTCCGGATCGGTATAGGAACCCAAGTGATACACAACCTCGATTTCCTTTTCTGCTGGATAGTCAACTCCCGTTACAGACTCTGCGTGGTCATAATGCATTTCATCGCGAAGGAATTTTGCTACTGCAAGTACCTCTTCCTTTGGTGTTTTTATTCTAATTCTGAGCGGTTTTACAAATTCGACTTTGATTTTTGCGCCAAACTTGCCTTCAATTTTGTCAGCAATTGATTTTTCAAATTTCGGCAACTCCTTTACTGGCGCTGGCGGAGACGCAGGCTTTGCTGGCGGCGCTGGCTGTTCTACGGGTTGTGTTTCTTGTGTGCTCATCTAGCATTACCTGGCCTTTAGCCTCTTGATTTTCTCTTGTAATAGCATGCATCCCTGGATTAGTGTCTCAGGTCTTGGGGGGCAACCTGGCACGTACACATCTACTGGTAGGATTCCGTCAATTCCAGGCAAGACATTATACGAATCAAAGTACAATCCTCCGGTAATTGCGCATGCACCCATGGCAATGACGTATTTTGGCTCTGGCATCTGGTCATAGACTAGTCTTAGTCTTGGCGCCATCTTTCTTGTGATGGTTCCTTGGACTACCACCAGATCACATTGTCGTAGTGAGCCAAATGCCTCGATGATTCCAAATCTTTCAACGTCATATCTTGGGCTGGATGCGGCGCCAAACTCTACACTGCAACATGCAGTTTCAATATGCACAGGCCAAAGTGACCAAAGCCTACTCCAGTTAATGGCATATCCCAATGGTTGGTCTACTGCCTTGACTAGAACATCGCCAAGTTTTCCAACAAATACGTTGGCGTTTTGTGGAGTAAGCAAGTCCTTTAGCAATATGATCCCTCACTTGTGATCCATTTGAAAGTGGTATTAAGACTTACCAAATGTTTCTCCTCTTTGATTGATACAAAGCAAAAGCCATTGCCGCAAACATGATTCCTAAAAATGCAATTATTGGCAAAGTCGCAGTCTTGGGCAGATTCAAAAGCGAGCTGCCCCATGCATACAGGAATATTGCCATCACATCAAATACAACAAACATCAGAACGTAAGCGTAATACTGCATCATAAAGTGGGTTCTTCCCTCTCCCTTGGGGACTTGGCCTGCTTCCATTGGGAGGAACTTTACTGGATTACTCAGTTTTCTTGGCGAAATCATACGTGATATCAAAAGTGCAGGGCCTACAGCCATGATTGCAAAGCCAAACATGAGAAGAACATGACTATAGCTAGCCGCATATTCCCCAACCAAATCAGCTTGACACCCGGTTGTTTATATAAAAAGGTACTGAAGAAATGAACAAAATTTGGCGATCAGAAATTTGATGTTGACATCATTGATATATCGCATTTGAAATTTTTTATTTATGGTAAATGTCGGCCAAATGGCTCCAGAGTTTGAGCTAGTAGATACCGATCTAAAAATGAGAAAGCTCTCCGAGTTTAAGGGCAAAAAAGTGGTCCTGTCATTTTTTGTTGCCGCAAGCTCTCCAGTATGCACCACAGAATTGTGCACATTCCGGGACAGGTGGGGTGAGATCTCTGCACTCGGCGCCCAAGTAATTGGAATTTCAAATGACGGCCCCTTTGCAAACAAGGCGTTTGCAGAAAAATTCCATTTCAACTATCCGATACTTGGAGACTACAAGTCAAAGACAATTCGAGACTATGACATACTAATGCCAGATCTCTTACACGTAAAAGGATACGACGCAGCAAAGCGCTCTGTCTTCATATTAGATGAGAACGGCACAGTATCATACAAGTGGGTATCTGAAAGTCCTCTAGTTGAGCCAAACTACCAAGAGATAATTGATTTCCTCAAAAAAGGAAACTAAATTCTTTATTCTATTTCTGCTAGAATATCGTTTTTTGCAACAGATGCTGTAGGCTTTACCTTGATTTTCTTCACAGTGCCGTCCTTGTGTGATTTTATTGATACCTGCATCTTCATTGATTCTAAAACACAGACGACGTCTCCCTTTTTGACACTGTCGCCCTCGCTCACATTGACAGAGACTACTTTGCCTGGAATTTGGCTGTGTAGTGCAGTCTGTGCGTCGCCCGAGTCTCCGCCGCCAGAATTCTTGAAAACAATCTCGTTTAGGGAATGATGCATGTTTACTGTAAACGGAGTGCCATCAACTACCATTTTCATTTGCGCAGTTCCAGCATCCAGATATTTTACGGTGTGGACATGAGAATCCAAGACAAACTCTATTCCACGTGTATTCATTTTTAGAATTTTGAGTGTGTGCTGTTTGTCGTTAATTTTGATTGTGTAATCAGATTCTCCTGTCTTTTGTAAGACTTGGCCGTTAAATGCCGCCTCGATTTCAGCTATTTTGTATTCCATGCTTATCTCCTATCCATGTGGCTCTTCCAGCGGTGGCTAGGAGTATTTGAGGATTTTACCTTGCTTCTAAAGAATTCCGAGTGCATGATAGCGCCTGCAATTGCAGCGTCTTGCTTTTGCTTTTGGTCTTCTTTGATATCTGCAGTAAGCTTGTCAATTATTCCATATCGCTTCAAGAAGTCAGTGGAAAGATTTCCCTTCTTGTATTCCTCTGTCTTGAGAATTGTCTTGTATAGAGGTATGGATGTCTCTACTCCCTGGATGTAAAAGTCATTTAGTGCATTTAGCATTCGAATTCGTGATTCCTCAAATGTTTGGCCCCATGTAACGAGTTTTGCCATTAGTGAATCATAGAACGGAGAGACTGTGCATCCCGGATACAGGTATGTATCACATCTAACTCCAGGGCCGGAAGGTATTGTAACATCTGGTACTGGGCCTGTCGATGGCGCAAAGTCCAAAAATGTGTCCTCTGCATTGATTCTGCATTCTATTGCATAACCATTCATGTGTAAGTCTTTTTGTTTGAATGGTAGTGGTTCGCCGTTTGCAATGTCTAGTTGCAGTTTTACCAAGTCCAAGCCAGAGACTAGTTCCGTGATTGGGTGCTCTACTTGGAGTCTTGCATTTATTTCAATGAAATAGAAATCGCCATTGTCTGCTCGCAAGAATTCCGCAGTTCCAAGGTTTGTGTAATCTACTGCCTCTGCTGCCTTTACAACAAGCTCACCAATTCTGTCTCGAGTCTTTTGATCAACTGCTGGTGACGGGGTCTGCTCGATTAGTTTTTGGTTGCGTCGCTGAATTGAGCACTCTCTCTCAAAGATGTGCACTGCATTTCCGTGCTTGTCTCGCGCCATCTGGTATTCAATGTGCCTGATTTTTTCTAGGAATTTCTCGACTAGTATAGCAGATTTTCCAAATGCTGCAATGGATTCTCCCGTTACTGTCTCGTATGCTTCTTTGAGTTCCTTGTCACTGTTGACTAGTCTGATTCCTCTTCCTCCTCCACCATATACTGATTTTAGCAAAACCGGATAGCCAATTTCATTTGCAATGTCTAGTGCCTCATTGACGTCTTTGACTAGGTCCGGACTGCCGGGAACTGTTGGCACCTTTGCCTTGAACATTGCCTCCTTGCAACGCATCTTATCACCGCAAAGATCCATTGATGCAGCTGATGGTCCAATGAAATTGATTTTGTTGTCTTCACATAGTTGTGCAAAGTCAGAGTTCTCAGATAGGAATCCATATCCCGGATGAATTGCATCAGAGCCAGACTTTAGTATGGCATCAAGAATTTTTTCCTGATTCAGATAGCTTTCCTTTGGAGCGGCCTTGCCAATGTGATATGCCTCATCTGCCTTTTTGACATGAAGTGAGTTGTAATCCTCATCAGAATATACCGCAACTGTTTTGAGTCCCAGTGCCTTACATGTTCGGATAACACGCAACGCGATTTCTCCCCTGTTTGCGATTAGGACTTTTTTTATCATAATATCACAGGTTTATGTTTCCGTGTTTTCGAGGAAGTTGTTTGTCTCGCTTGTTTGCAAGCATTTCTAGTGCCTTTATGAGCATTGGTCTGGTCTGAGCGGGATCAATTACAGAATCAACTGAGCCGTTTGATGCGGCAACATATGGATTTGCAAACTTTTCGTTAAATTCAGCAGTTAGTTGTTTTTTGAGCTCGTCTGGGTTTTTGGCATTGTCCAAGTCTTTTTTGTTCATGATTTTGACTGCTGCTTCTGAGCCCAGCACAGCAATTTGTGCAGTTGGCCACGCATAATTAATGTCGGTTCGAAGGTTCTTGCTTCCCATTGCAATGTATGCACCACCGTAGGCTTTGCCAATTACAAGTGTGATTTTTGGAACGGTTGCCTCGCAATATGCGTATAGAAGCTTGCTTCCGTGTCTGATGATACCATTGTGTTCTTGGTTGGTTCCTGGCATGTAGCCTGGTGTGTCAACAAATGTGATAATTGGAATGTTGAATGCATCACAATATCGAATGAATCGCGAAGCCTTGTTTGATGAATCTATATCGAGTGCACCTGCCAGATACATTGGCTGGTTTGCCACAATACCTACAGTTCTGCCGTTCATTCTTGCAAATCCAACAATTACATTTTGTGCAAATAATTCATGGACTTCAAATAACTGGTTATTGTCAACAACAGAGAGCAGTATTTCCTTCATGTCATATGGCTGAAGCGAGTTTTCTGGAATTTTATTTATGAGGTTGTGATCCATTCTGTTTGGATCATCGTCGGTTGCAACATGTGGTGCTTCTTCAGTGTTGTTTGATGGAATGTATGAGAGTAGGGTCTTGATTTTATCAAAACAGTCGTATTCATTTTTTGCAACAAAGTGAGCAACACCAGATTTTGTTCCATGTGTCATTGCGCCGCCAAGATCTTCAAACGATACTTCCTCGCCAAGAACAGTCTTTACCACTTCAGGGCCTGTCACATACATTGTTCCTGCCTTTTCCACCATTATGACAAAGTCAGTCATTGCGGGAGAATATACTGCACCACCTGCAGAGGGCCCAATGCTTGCAGTGATTTGTGGCACAACTCCAGATGCTAGCTCGTTGTGATAGAAAATGTCTGCAAATCCATCAAGACTTAGAATTCCTTCCTGAATTCTTGCTCCGCCAGAGTCAGCTATTCCTATTATAGGACAGCCTGTGCGCACCGCATGATCCATTAGTTTTGTAATTTTTTTGGCACCCATCTGAGACAGTGTGCCGCCTAATACAGTGAAATCATATGCAAAGACAAAGACCTGTCTGCCATTAATTGTGCCATATCCAGTAATGACACCGTCGGTGAAGAATTTTTTTTTCTGCATGTCATATTCATAATAATGGTGAGTTGTTAGTGCATCAATTTCCGTAAAGCTTCCCTCATCCAATAAAAGATGAATTCGCTCCCGGGCAGTTAGTTTTCCTTTTTCATGCTGAGATACTATTTTGTCTTGGCCGCCACTTGCAAGTGCCGTCTTTTGCTTTTCTAGAAATTTTTCAATCTTGTCAGTATGCATGCCAGGCCCTGCAACAACTGAACACCACCAACTCTATATTAATTTTAGATCGTTGTGTTATAGAAAATTCTCTGATCGCATTGAGAAAATTAATCTCGGATTTTGTCCCTGCCGCCCTTGGCAGTCCTAAAGACATTCATGCCGATGTTATAGTTTTCGTATAAAGTCTCTAGTTTTTTGAGGTCTTCTTCTGCCTGCTTGATTTGTGCCTGGGTTGCATCTGGGTTGCCTCGAAGATTTTCCAGCTCCTCCGCCTTTTGCTTGAGCAGATCACCTACACCCATCTCATAGTTTGATGTTCCCTTGTATTCAGGGCTCAGAATGTGCTGCGGATTATACTGAGGAATCTGATATGTTACCTCTTCTTTTTTTGTCTCAATCTGGGTGTCGTCAGCCAATGTACGGCTTTCTTTTGCGCTTAAATTTTAAGATTTAGAAGAGTGTAATTCTTTTTTACGGCATTTTGATAATCCAAAAATGATTCCTGCGAGTCGCCGCACTTTTTGCACACACACAATTCCGACACCATATTTCTATCACAGTCCTCTGCAAACTCGCACTTTGCACATCCAGCAGGGCCTCCACAGATGATACATTTGAGCTCCTTTACCTCTTTTTCTGCACATTTTTCGTGTTTGACTCCAAGTCCCTTTGCCCACAGGCCTACCTCATTTACCTCAATTTTCTGATTACACACAATGCATGTGCCGGGGAATTTCATTGGGATTTTACGCCAGCTCATTTTATCAGCTCAATCTCCTTTTGGATTACCTCTGTATATTCAGGATTAACTTCGAGTTCCAGCTTTTTGTTTTTGATGCAAAACAAAATGTACGGCAAATAATGTGTCGCAATCGTACTAGTAGAAACATGGAATTGTTTAGCCAAGCTTGCACCAAGTGATTTAATGACTTTGCCGTCCCATCGCAGCTTGTTCAAGAGCGGCCACGACAAATTATACTGAGAATATTGCACAGCTAGTTCTTCAGAGTATAATTTTAGCAAAATATTATCCAAGTATCGGAGCAGTCGCCATTCTTGCGTTCTCATTATTTTTCCATACAAAACATCTGCCTCAGATATTACATCCAATAGTCGTGCCATGTCCCGGTTTGAAATATTGCTAGTCACAATACTGGAATAAAACGCGTTAATTTTCTCTCGCGGATCAATTCGCAGAGAATACAGAACGCTCTGCGCTTCTTTGAGTGTTTTTGCCTTGAAAAATGCGTTGATGCCGACCTCTACATCTAGCGCTTCAAATGATTTTTCAGTCATTACGTCAAATCCGCCAAGCTGAGCCTGTGCCATGTTCAAAAGCGAGCGAATGTCTCCCTTGCAGTCCACAATTATTTTGATTATGGTTCCTGGCGAGAGCTTTGCCCCTTCTTCTTTGAGGACCTTGTTCAGGTATAGTCCGAGTAGTCGCGGCGGAACCGGCTTGAGGTATATTGTCTTTGCTGTTTTTTTGATGTTCTTCATTTTATCAGAATCATCAGAGTTTGCTGCCAGAATTATCGGAATGGTTGGCTCTTTGAGAATTTTGAGTAGTGCTTCTACTCCCCCAAAGTCAGACCTGCCATGAATTCCATCCACTTCGTCGACAAATATCATCGGCCTCCCAAGCAGACTAGTGTTGCCAAGCAATGGTGATAATAATTCTTCAATGCTTGATTTGTTGCGAACATCGCTTGCATTCATTCCTATTAGATCATAGCAAAATTCTTTGGCAGCTAGATGCGCAAGCGTTGTCTTTCCTATTCCTGGTGGGCCCACAAGCAGAATCGGCTTTGCACCTACCTTCCATTTTGTCAGCCACTCGACAAAAGATTTGCGAGAGTCCTCGTTTCCAACCATGTCGATGATTTTCTTTGGCCTATGTTTTTCAGACCACATCATGACTTATCTCACCGTGGAAGTTTTGCGGAAAATTCCGACCACAGATTTACCTTGTCTAGCTGATTATACCAGTATTGGTTGTAATGTTCAACAGTCAAAAACAAAAACTCCAAAAATTCCGTGTGCGAAAATTCTTTTGGCAACAGCTCCAGAGCAAGTCTTGCATCAGACAGATACAGTTCGCTTTTTTTCATAGTATACTCAAAACCCTTTTTGACATCACTAGTCAACAATGAATAGTATAATGGCCATGACGGAACCTTGACGAACTTGTTTTTAATCGAGTCCTCAATTTCATTTCCGCACCCCACCCCTTCTGCAGCACGTGCCATGCCCAAATAGAATATCTCGCCCAATGGATTCTTTGATAGTGCCATGTTGCGTCCAGCAGTTCCCATCACTGCTCGGTATTTTTTGTAGCACTGATTCATCTGCTCTTCAGTGATTTTTGTAGGAGTGCTTTTGAGTTTAGTATCAATGTATTGGCCTAATCTGGCATCGCGGAATCCATCTTCGAATTCCCGCAATACCTCTTCGCCTCCCCTTGCAATTTTGTCTCTGGCAAGCTTCAAAATGTAAGGATTCATGAGCTTGTAATCATCCAAATATTCCAGATCTTCGTCTTTGTCGACTATTCTGTCCATTGGTTCTGAGAGATCAATTGCTATGATGTGCCCATCAACTAAGTCCTGTCGCATTTGCGCAGACTTTGTGTTGGTGTATTCAGCTGCCGCATCATACAGAGCGCAAAACACAGGCAGTGTCATCTTTACAAAATTGGAATTTAGAATGCGTAAAACCCGGTCCTTGAGGATTTCTGGATTTTCAAGCTTTGACTTTATTGCAGGAATCTCCGAGTCTTGGAGTATGATTTCTTCTGTGCCCACTTCTTGTGCAAATGCTTTTTGTGTAGATGCTGGGGAGGCATCATTTTTTATCTCACGAAGCAAATCGTCTGTAAATCTCTGCGCAAATTTTGGAAATTCAGATTCTGCTTCTTCTTTGTACTGGTTGAACAGCTTGAATCCCTTTGACTTGAATAATCCTTGCTTGATTATCTGCTTGCCAGATTTTGTGGACATTAGTGCCTCTTTGGACACTACAGACTGGTCTTTGCTGCTCATCAGTGATTAGCTTTTGCGTCTAGTTATTTAGCCTTTCAAGATTTCTTGACTTAAATTGCGGAAAAATTTCCCCAAGTATTATGCAGCCAATCGAGGTTTTGCGCAACGCATCCAAGATAGTATATCAAAATGTAAAAGACCTGGCAGGAACAAAGGCAGCTGCAGAAGACCACGGAGTGGGCAAGGGCGGAGACATTTCTAGAAAGATAGACATTGTTGCAGAAAAAACAGTTCTTGATTATCTAAAAAAAGTAAAGTTTGACTGTATTGTTCTAGGCGAAGAGTGCGGTCGAGTGGAGCTATCAAAAAATCCAAAAGGCTTTGTGATAATGGATGCAATTGATGGTTCGGCAAACGCAGTGCGCGGAATTCCATTTTTTTGCTGTTCACTGGCATTTGCACCAAAAGACAGGCTCAGCTCTATCACAGACGGAGTAGTAACTGATCTGTCCAATGGAGACATGTATTGGGCAACAAAGGGAAAAGGCGCATACCTGAACAAAAAGAAAATCACAGTCCACAAACAAATCCCAGTCTACAAAATTGTTGGCATCAATGTTTCTGGAGCAAAGCCCAAGCTAGTAAAAAAAATCCAGCCAATCTTTGAGAATTCCAATCATTCAAGACATCTTGGTGCAAACGCACTAGAGCTGGCTCTCTTTGCACGCGGCCTAATCGATGTGTATATCGATCTTCGAGACAAAATCCGCGTCACAGACATGGCAGCTGGATACATCATATCAAAAGAAGCCGGCGGAACCATACTGGATACAAATCTCAAGCCCCTAGACTCTGACCTATCTTATGAGACAAGACTCTCATTTATTGCGGCTGCAAACAAGCAAATTCTATCAGAGATTACAAAACAGCTAAAACTCTAGGCTCAAAACCAGAGCAGATTTGGAACTAGACTTATAGCATAATTGTATAATATTACACTCTATGAACAAACCAGTATTTGCAGCTCTTCTTGCAATAATCTTGGTAAGCTCAGTAGCTGCACACGAATCGTTTGCAGAAAACTCAAAGTGCGACGGCGACTGTGAGGCACCAACATTTGGTTCACTAGACGACGGAAGAAAGATAGTGGAAAAAGGATTGGTAATCAACGGCCAGTCATTTGACATTTCTGGATTCTCACAGACAATTCCAACTCAGATGCTAGTTGTAGGCCAGCCAGTCACTGTAAAGATGACTGTATACGAAAATAACGGCGCTTCCGGATTACGATACGCGTCTTTTGCAATTGCTGACTACAAAGGTGAGCGAGACCAAACCCAAAAGGCAAGAATTGCATTTATGCAAAACTTTGACGGAACTCAAAAGCTAGACGTTCTGGATTTTGACAAGTTATTATCCAACGTCAAGTACACCGCAACTCAAATCGATTCGTTTACTACAGTAATCGAGTTTACATTCGAGTTTGCACAGCCAGTACAAAAATCCTCAATCATACTTGAAACCTGGGATGATTCCCGTAGCTCAAGAAAGAACGTTTTGATGGATGCAATCCAAGTAGACGAAAAAAGCATGGAAAAAACCAAAGAGCAAAAAACGACAGAAAAGAAAGTCGAAAAGAAAGCACCAGCCAAAGTAGAAAAATCTGAGGAAAAGAAGGAAGAAAAGAAAGAGGAAAAGTCAAAGAAAAAACCCCAAGTAGCTAAAGGCAAGAAAAAGACCCAGTTAAAGCAGCAATACCAATAGAATTTTCTTAATTCTATTTTCTTTAATTTTTATATAATCACCAAGAAGAATTCTCACATGGATGAATCAGAAAAGCGACTAAAGCAGGAAGACTGTAGCGAAGATAGCCTCGGTGCAGGAATTCTCACTCTTACAAACAAACGAGTTGCCTTTGACAAGACGCGTGGAAGAATTGCCGATTTTACCAAGCGCATAGAGGAAACAATCATGGACGTGCCTCTAGGAGATGTTCAAAAGGTCTGGAAGGAAGGCCTCTTTATAAAAAAAATCTGCATTACTGGCAAAACAGCAGACGGGGAAAAAACCTTCAAGTTTGGTGTCTTTAGCACAGGTGGTTGGGAAAAAGACATCAAAAAGGCAATCGAGCAAGCAAAATCTCAGTAATCAATTTTTACGGTGTCTAGTCTCCAAGACTGTCTGACAAACGTGTCTTGGATTTTTGCGCCCTTTTTTGCAGTTGCTTCCAATAATCCAGTCCAGGCAATTTGCGAACCGCAATCGCCGGAATATTGCAAAGGTGAGACAAAGAATTTTGCCTTTTGTCTTGCGCAGATTTGCCTAAATATTTGTGAGAGTCTCTTGTTTGCCGCAACTCCGCCAACCACTAGCAATTCCTTTTTTTCCGTAAACGACAATGCACGTTCTGCAGCCTCTCCAATCATTGCAAATGCCGTTTCTTGCAGTGAATAACACGCATCTTGTTTGTTTTTTGAAATTCTTTTTGCGGCAGACATTAGGCCAGAAAACGACACGTCATTTCCCTTTACAACGTATGGCAATTCCACATATTTGCTAGAGTCCAGTGCAAGCTCTTCTATTTTTTTTCCACATGGTGATGCAAATCCAAGCGATCGTCCAAACTGATCCAACAGCTGTCCAAGTGTTATGTCCAGGGTCTCCCCAAATATTCTCCATTTTTTGAGCTTGAATGCAGCAAGCATTGTGTGGCCGCCTGACACTAGCAATACCAGTGGGTCTTTGGCTCCTGTGAGCATTTTACCCAGCTCAATGTGCCCTATTGCATGATTCACTGGATAGATTGGAATTTTGTGATATGACGATATTGTCCTAGCTATTACACCAGACACTCGCAGGCATGGCCCAAGGCCAGGCCCAGCTGAATATGAAATAATGTCAATGTCTTTTATGGACAAGTTTGCCTGTTGCATGCATTCTGATAGAATACTTGCACTGTACTCAATGTGGTGCCGTGAGGCCTCGCGCGGATGAATTCCCTGTCCATCTGGAGGTCGGTAGATTTTGCGAACGTCGGATAGGATTTTTCCCTTGCCGTTTTTCTTTTCCACTATGGCGCAGGAAAATGTATGTGCAGTGCTTTCTATTCCTAAACAAAGCATGCCTATCCACGGCTCATGCTAGATATGATTTTGATTACGTCTCCGTCTTTTAGTATGTGATCACCGCTGATTCGCTGCTTTGTCTTGGCATCAATTGCGTGCAAAAACCCCTTTGCCAGATCGGCATGTATGGTGCCTGCCAGCTCTTTTGCAGTAGAGCCAACAGGTAGTAGTCTTGCATCAGGCAGTACAACACCATCCTTGTTTGAGAGCTTGGTCTCATCTTCTACCGGATACACTGTAATGAATTTTAGAACATCAAACACCGCATAATTGATTGCGGATTGAACGCCGGTTGTCTGGATTTTTGCCATCACGGATTTTACCAAGTCCAACGCCTGCTTTTGCTGTGGATTTATTGTGGATTCATTTGATATTGTAAATGACGAGTCTCCTGGCACGTATTTTATCAGATTTGCCTTGCTTGCTTTTCTTAGTAATAATTCAGATTCAGCACTGCATGTCACCACATGATTTTCTTTTTTGATCTTCTCAATTATTGATAGGTCCTTGCACAAGTCAGCCTTGTTTGCGGCAATTAGTACTGGCTTTGTTTTTTTTCGAAGCTTGGTAACAAATTGCAAAATGTCGTCTTCGCTCCATTCTGTCGGCTTTTTTGCCGCAAGGCCTGTCTCCTTTAGCATGTCAGATACCTGATAGTCCTTTATTCCCAGGCCAGAAAATCTTCTAGTTATTCCCTCTACTAGTGTTGCTGTTTTTTGCAGGATTTCTTTGAGCAGTTTTTGCCATTCCCGCATCAGAATTTGCTTGAACCACTGGTTGAACTCGTTTTCAACAAATTCCACATCTTCGAGTGGGTTGTGCGTTCCTGCAGGAACAGGTTGTCCCTGGATGTCTGTAGTACCAGCAATATCCACAACATGAATCAGGACGTCTGCCTGTCGCGCATCATCTAGGAACCTATTGCCTAGGCCTTTGCCTTCATGTGCTCCCGGCACCAATCCTGCAACATCAATGATTTTGACAGGAACTAGTCTTACACCATCAAGACACATTGGGTTTTGATGTGAAATTCCAAAGTGCTTGCATGCACATTTTGTTTTCACATATGTCACCCCGACGTTTGGCTCTATTGTGGTAAATGGATAGTTCCCAATTGGTACTGCGGTTTCAGTTGCTGCAGAAAAGAATGTGGATTTTCCCACATTTGCCTTGCCTAAAAGACCGATAAACATCAAAGACAAAAAAATCACCACTTCTTATTAGGATTGCAGAAATTGTTTAATGTGGAGCAAAACTAGCCCCCTACATGTTAGTAATTACTGGCAATCCCGGTGTAGGAAAACACACAGTCACAGAAAAATTATCGCAAAAACTGAATCTGCCAGTACTGGACCTAAACCAAATTGCAATTCAAAACAAAATCTATGAAAAATCTGGCTCTACACTAGACGTTGATGTAAAAAAACTGGCAAGGCTAGTAAAAAAACTGGTAAAGAAAAACAGCATCATAGTGGGACACCTAGCCCCATACGTTTTGGATAAAACTCAGGTAAACACCGCAATAATTCTGCGAAAAAACCCGTACAAGCTGATCCCAATTTACAAAAAAAGAAAATACCCACAAAAAAAGATAATTGAAAACACAGGAAGTGAAATCCTAGGCATAATAGAATATGATGCAATAGCAAGCTTTGGCATCAAAAAGACGTTTCAAATCAATGCTACCAATTTATCCCCAAGCCAAATCATATCAAAGATAGGCTTGATCATAAAACGCAAATCCAAAGGAGATAAAATAGACTGGCTGGATTTAGTTGCACGCAGAGGAGACTTGGCCAAGTTTTTCCCAAACAAAAAGTGATCCCATGTTTGAAATTCTAAAGACAGATCTTGCAGCAAGAATTGCAATACTGCAGACAAACCACGGCAAAGTAGAAACCCCGGCATTTGTCCCAGTGATTCATCCAGTAAAGCAAAGTATTCCGCCATCGAAGCTAAGACAGATGGGCTTTGATCTAGTCATAACAAATGCATACATTACAATGAAGCGTTGGGGCGACGAAGCTGCAAAGC
Organism: Nitrososphaerota archaeon; assembly: GCA_016872015.1. Lineage (GTDB taxonomy): Archaea > Thermoproteota > Nitrososphaeria > Nitrososphaerales > Nitrosopumilaceae > Nitrosotenuis. Next base: position 7,293 of record VHBK01000014.1, on the reverse strand, counting down.
GTGGCATCCATGATATAATAAAATTCGATGGAAGTATAATGACAGATTCTGGCGGATACCAAGTACTAGAGTACGGCCAAGTAGATGTCACGCCAGAAAATATGGCAGACTATGAGCAAAAAATAATGACAGACATTGCAATACCGCTTGACAAGCCAACGGGATATGGCCTGCCAAAGAAAAAGGCAAAAGACTATGTCGATCACACTCTAGCAGTAACACAAAAAACAATCAAAGACAAAAAAGAAAATGGCCAAATTTGGATTGGTCCAATTCAGGGAGCAGAACATCTAGATTTGGTTCGAAGATCAACTAGCACTTTACTATCACAGGGATACCAGATGCTTGCATTTGGCAGCCCAGTGGAGGTAATGGAGTCATACGAGTATGGTCTCTTGGCAAAAATAATTCTTGAAGCAAAAAAGCTAATCCCAGATTCAATACCATTACATCTCTTTGGCGCAGGCCACCCACTTACAATACCTATTGCCATTGCCCTGGGCTATGACACATTTGATTCGGCATCCTACATGCTTTATGCCAAGCACGACAGGTACATCTCCGATGACAGGACAAACCACCTCACTGAAATGCAGTATTTTGCATGCAACTGCGAGGTCTGCACAAAATACACACCCAAGTCACTCTCAGAACTGCCTGCAGATGAGAGAATCCCCCAGATTGCACTCCATAATCTATATGCTATCAAGTCCGAAGTTGACAGAACCAAGGAGGCAATCCACGAGGGACGACTCTGGGAGTATATTGTCAAAAAGATAAAGGCTCACCCAAAACTCTACGAAACTCTGAATGTCTTTACTGCAAATTCCGAGTTTTTAGCAAAAACCACACCAAAATTCAAAGAAAGGGCACTATTCCTGTACACTCCAGAAGACCAGTTCAGGCCAGAAATTCTCTTATATCACAAAACAGTTCGAAATTTCAAGACTGACAAAAAGGAACTCGTAATTCTAAGAGATACAACAGACAAGCCATTCTATCTCTCAGGAGATTATTCCAAAATAAAGAAAAAATACAAAGATGACAAAGTCCAGTTTTGCCAGTTCAACCCATATCTAGGGCTAATACCTCTTGAAATCTCTGATCTGTATCCAGCAGCGCACTATGTCATGGCAAATACCAACGCAAAGCCAGAAGAATTTATCGAATTCTCAAAGACATGGAAGACTTTTTTGCAAAACAACAAGTTCGAAAAAATTCATCTAGAGAAAAACGATTTCCTGAAATCCCAAAAAATACCAAAGTCAGTCAAAACTAGACAAATAAAAAAGTAAAAAGAAAGAAAGCGGTCTAAAGACCTGCGTCTTCTGCCCAGCCTTTTACGAAAACTCCGTTCTTGTGTAGAGGAACTGGTTGTCCAGCTGTGTAGTTCATTGGTCTCATCCAGAAGATTGCCTTTGTTGGGCAAACGCCGATGCATGCTCCGTCGGAGATGCATCTTTCTGGGTAAAAGACAAATGCCTTACCTCTTTTCCAGCCTTCGACTGGTTTTACTCGGAGTACGTCTGGGCCAAGAGATGTACAGATTTCTACGCATAGTGCGCAGCCAATACATCTTTGTTCGTCAACGTCTGGAAGTATTGCTATTGGCATTTATTTCACTTAATGTAAATCGTTGCTGCTAACTATTTAAACCATGATTGAATTATTCAACAGCGTTATTTTTTGATCGGTATGCGCGATCAAATAAACAAAAAATTTTCAAAATATAAAAAAGGTATACAGATGGTTTTTACTTTCGCATTGCGTCGATTTGGCCGCTTGTTACCCAATCTAGCAATTCAGCTGCGCTTGGATTCAAGTCAGCTCTTTTGTCCATCAGATTTTTTACCCAAACCCAATTAATTTGGTTTAACAGTGGTTTGTTTCCTTCATCGCCTGCGCGAGTTTTGTTGCGTAGGTCTGCAGGAATTGAACTCCACCATTGGTCAAAAGTTCTACCCATAAAAGGGGATCTTAGGTTTGACTAATTAAAGCTTTTGAAGATTACATTATTAGCGCAACGATCGGGCGATCTTGTGACAACCTTTTAACATAGACCTAAAACCATCCCAAGCTCTTGAAAGTAAAAGTTTTGGGGGCCGGCCTCGAGGTAGGAAGATCCGGCTTTTTGGTAAATTGTGAAGACACCAATTACCTATTAGACTATGGAGTAAATCTAGGAAAGAATCTCCAAGCCCCAATGCACGTAATGCCAAAAGAAGTAGATTCTATCATAGTAACACATGCACATTTGGACCATTCCGGCTATGTGCCCCTGATGTATGTTAGTGGTACTTGTCCTGTGTACGCGACTCCGCCGACATTTGATCTTAGCAGAATTCTAATCGAAGACATGCTTAGACTAGAAAAGGAAGCCCATCCCTTTGGCTTGCCCGAAGTCCACAAGATGTATTCGCATGCAAAGCGAATTGGCTTTGGTGAAAAAATCACTCACGGAAAATCATCATTTGAATTACGAGATTCAGGCCATGTGGTTGGAGGCGGAACTGTTCTGGTAGAATCTGAAGGAAAAAAGCTCTTCTACACTGGAGACATCAACGTAAATGGCTCCAGAATGCTGCGCGAAGCAGACTTGGACATTGGAGAAATTGATCTGCTAATCACAGAAAGCACCTATTCACAAACAGAACAGATGCCAAGAAAGGAATCCGAGGAAAAATTCATAGAATTTGCACATGAAATATTGGATCAAAAGGGAACATTGTTTGTTCCAGCATTTTCTGTAGAGCGCTCCCAGGAAATCGCATGCATTCTAAAAAATGCCAAGTTCAAGCACAAAATAATTATGGATGGAATGGCGCTAAGTGTCAACGAAGTGTTACTGCGATATCCAGAATATCTCCGAGATTATGAGGTCTTTGTCGATGCAATAGAAAACACAGTCTGGGTGCGAACTCATTCAGAGCGAAAGCGTGAGCTTGCAGAGCCATGTGTTGTGATATCGCCTGCAGGAATGCTAGTTGGCGGAAACGCCGTCTTTTATCTGCAAGAACTCGCATTAGATAAGAAAAATGGAATTGCACTGGTATCATACCAAGGCGAAGGCACACCAGGCAGAAGGCTGCTAGACACGGGCAAGATTTCAGTTCAAGGTAGAGAGCGAAAGGCAGAAGCCCAAGTAAGGCAGTTCGAGTTTTCAGGCCATTCAGATAGAAATGCACTCTTTGATCTAATCAAGAAAATCAAGGGAAATCCAAAGGTCCTAACTGTCCACGGAGACGGAAACGCCTGCACAAAGTTTGCACAGGAAATCAACGAGCGCTTTGGCTTTGATGCACATGCACCAAAGATGGGCGATGTCATATCAGTATAATGCAAATCAATCTAGATCACACGATTAATAGCGGCCAAGTGTTTTTGTGGGAAAAATTCGGAACCAAGTGGTACGGAGTAAATGGCTCTGATGTTTTATCTGTTGATGAAACCAACCCAGGTATGGTATCATCATACAAAAAACAAGATTATGATTTGTTTAGAGAGCAAGAGAATTTTGAGAGAATTATAAAATCAATATCTCAAGACAAAATAATCAAAAAGGCAACAAAAGAATTTGAAGGCCTTCGATTAATGCGTCAGGACCCGTTCCAGTGCTATATCTCATTTATTGTGTCATCTAATTCCAGCATACAAAACATCAGGCGAACCCTACAAAATATCACGATAAAGTTCGGCAAAAAAATCAAGTTTGACAATAAAGAATTTTACACATTTCCAGAACCAAAAATATTAGCAAATGCAACAAATCAAGAGTTGTCATCCTGCGGCCTGGGATACAGAGTGCCGTTTGTAAGAGAGGCATCAAGTCTAGTCAGTACAGGCCAAATCAATTTTGACTATCTAAAAAAGGCAGATTATAACGCCGCAAAAGAATCCCTGTTGCAAGTATTAGGCATTGGAAACAAGGTAGCTGACTGTATTTTGCTGTTTTCGCTAGAAAAGCTAGAATCGTTTCCGCTGGACCGCTGGATAATTCGCAGTCTGCAGGAATATTACCCAGACAAATTTTCCTTTGAGGGAAAAACAATCACACAAAAGAAATACCAAATTTTACACCAACAAATCGTAAAATATTTTGGTCCATATGCAGGGTACTGCCAGCAATTTCTCTTCAAGCTGATCAGAGAGTCAAATCAGAAAAAATGGCTGTAAAAACCCTTAAAATGCCAACTCATTTTGAGGTGTTTGGGCCGGTAGCTCAGCATGGATAGAGTGCTGGACTTCTAATCCAGTGGTCAAGGGATCGAAGCCCTTCTGGCCCGCCACCTAAAAAATTATTTAACATCATATCCTGCTGCATACAATGAAAGACATTGAAATAATTCTTCAAGACAAAAACATAAAGCCAAATTCAGACATCATGGGCACTATTCTAGTGAATTATTCCGGCAAATATGATAGCATTGTGCTTAATACTCAGATTCTTGGCTCTAACGAGTTGATGTTATTTACGTCATACAATGGCAAAAAAATTTCCCAGCGCAGCTCAAGGCTTTTTATCAGCAAAGAGTCCATGCCAAACAACAAGGCAGATTTTACTGCACAGATTACTTTTGAGCCAGTACAAAAGCATGACATCAAGTTTCGCGCATCAATAATAGAGCAACACAAAGAAATTGAAAGTGATGTTGTTTTTGCCAGTCTTTCCTAGAATCTCTGCTTTGTTACCACTATTTTGCCCTTCATCCATGGGTGGGGCGAGCAGTGATAGTCAATTTCAGCAGCCTCGGTGAAGAGGAATTCATAGTGCTCTCCTGGCTTTACAACGCCTGGCGAGTCAAATTCTCCGCTGTACGAGTCCTCAGTAGGCTTGTCAGGAGTGACTGTGTGGGGAGTTCCATCATCGTTTGTCCAAATTACACGATTATCTACTCCTAGCTGGACGTTGATTAGCTTTGGAACAAAGTTGTCCTTTTGCTCTGGGCTGTCAGAACCTTTGATCATTTTTACCTCAATTTTGTCTGGAGGGTTTAGAATTTCTTCAGACACCTTTGGCTTTGCCAGGGATTCCGGCAGATAATACATTTGATAGTAACCAACTCCAATTGACACGCCAACTATCATTGCTATGATGCCAATTCCATATGCATGGCTAGATGTTGGTTTGCTGCTCAACGATTCTGCTGGTCGCTAAAAGTCTTATAAGTTTAGTGCTGGCCTTCCGATTTTTCTTTTGGAAGTTCCTTTGTTTCTGGTACCGGCGCTTGTTCTAGCTGTGGTTCCTGCACTGGTGGCGGTGGTGGAGGCCTCTTTGCCTCAGACATGCCATATCTATACACATGGAACATTCCTGCAAATACAATCAGTATTAGGCCTGTAAAGAACAACGACAAATTGTTCAGGCCAGTGATTGCCGCATTATAGGCTGCTATGTTTAGATAGACTTGGAACACCAGCAACCCAATTATGACCCAGTTAATCCATTTCTGGGACAAGTTTATCTCTGCTACCTTTTTTGGGCCCTTGTCTTTGTTGAGCTTTGCCTTGCGTTCTGCTTCTTGTGCCATCTTTATCATCATGTAGCTAAAGCCAAACCCTAGCGGCACTAACAAAATCATTACCAGATAGAAGAATATTGGGTCGATGACTAGTCTTTGGACTAGAGGAATCGTAGTGTCAGACGGTATGTAGAATCCCCAGTATGTCGTAACCATGATTTGCGCAATTCCAGTAATTCCAAATGCAGTAATCATTGGCCTGTCCTTCCAAGAGAATTTCTTGTATCTATCAAAGAACGGCACGAGCAATAACGAACCTATGAAGAGGCCTGGCCAAAGCACGCCTGTTACGAACTTGTCGTATTGCGTCCTCAAAAATGCATACAGTCCTGTCAGGTACCATTCCGGAACGGTGATTCCAGGCGGCACTGTGGGCTCGAACTTGAATCCCATATCAATTGGGAACACACCTCCTGTGATCAGAATAGCGCCAGAAATTGCCATTACCATTGGTACATCAAATACCAGGAATCGCGGAAAGTGCACCGCCATTAGCCCAAGCATCACAAGGGGCAAGACAAACACATGTTGCGCATAGAACCTAAGCACAAAGTCTGAAAATCCAGACCCAAACATGGCGTCCCGTATGGTAGGCCCAGCAATTGGTATAGAGTTAGTCAGAGAAGCTGCAATGCTGATTGCGAGTTCTGCTCGTTCGCTAAATATGATATCGTATCCAGTGAATGCTTCCAGTATGGTTACTGTTCCTAATATAACGCCAGTTACCCAGAGAATCTCGTTTCTGATTTTGTATCTTCCGCTGAAATATTGATAGTACATGTGCAGTATTGCCAGAAGAACCATGGCGTTGGAGCCATGATAGTGAATATTTCTAATGTGGAATCCAAAAGGAACAACATCATTGATTTTCTCCACACTATCCCACGCTCTGTCCAATATTGGCATGTAATAGAACATCAATAATGCGCCGGAAACTCCCAGTATCACAAATACAATAAACGTAAGCATTCCCAAAAACCCAAATGGACTAACAAATCTAGATGGGAATGAGAATTTGACTCCAGTAAAGACAGTTCGCTCTAGTCCATCCCAAATCCAATACAAAAAGGCAACAGTGCCTGTGCGCCTACTCAACGAAACGGCCATATCCTACTACTCCATTTTTGTCTGGTGAAAATTTGGCAGGCATTATCCAAAGATCTCCTTTGGCGTCTGCTTCCAGATTTAGATTCGCAAGTGTGTTAGATGGTGCTGCTTGCAATGATGCAGGGCCTGCAAACGCAGTTCCAGTCATTGGGTTGTACATGCTTCCATGGCATGGGCATTCTCCTCGCTTTCTGCCTTCTTGCGGCCAATATTTCCAGAGGCACCACAAATGCAAGCACACCATGCTATAAGCCCTAAACGAGCTGGCATCGTTTTTGCCGCCTCCCAGTTCTTCTGGTAATCGAATAAATTGCCATTTTCTAAATGCCTCCTCGTCTAGAACTCTGTCCCCTGTTTTTGGATAGGTAATGACTTCGGCGTGGTTAGCTGGAAAAGTGTTAACGTTTGCTTGGCCGCCATCCGGTAGAATCACTGGCACCTTTTCAATTTTGGCGCTATCAGGGTTTGGCATGAATTTGCCCCATGGAACAAACGGTGCAAATGTAAGTGCGGTTCCTGCGGCACCCATTAATTTTAGAAAATCTCGTCGCGATAGCGTAGATGGCTTTATACTATCCCCTTGCGGCATTCAAAGCTGCTTTTCGAAACTTTTCTTATAAACCTTGTTTCATCGTTTTGATGAGTTTTGCCACTTGGTTGTCAAAAT
>VHBK01000013.1 GCA_016872015.1 Nitrososphaerota archaeon | reverse complement strand
GCCAGGCTTGGCGACTCCCGCAGCAAAATTCCATGGATGGTTTTTATAACCTTACTTGATTTTTGTCGTTGTGTTAATCCCAGTCAGATGTTTCACTTGTGGAAATCTAATTGCTGATAAATACGATGATTATCAAAACAGAATCAAAGCTGGAGAAGAGCAAGTCAAAGTTTTAGATTCACTTGGTTTGAAAAGATATTGCTGCAGAAGAATGATGTTGACAACTGTAGAGACGATGCAACAAGTCATTCCATTCTACGAAGCAATCCAAAGACGTTACTTGGAAGTTCAATCTGAGTTAGAGTAGCTTGCCAAAGATCACATCGGTAAGAGGCAGACTACTTTACAACAGTCGCGGTAGCAAGACAATCGAAATAGATGTCATTTCAGACAAAAAACACCTCGGCCGAGCCTGTGCCCCCTCTGGTGCAAGTGTCGGAAAATACGAGGCACAAAGCTTTGCAGACAACAAGCCAGAAAAAAGCCTGCAAATCCTAAACAAAAATCTCAAAAAATTTGTCGGCCTAGCCTCTGACGACCTAAAGTCAATTCAACAAGAGATAAGAAAAATAGATTCTACCAATAACTACTCCAAGATTGGCGGAGCAGTTGCATATGCATTAACAATAGCATCGATTGATTCTGCGGCAAGAGCAAGAGACGAGCCATTCTTTAAGGTTATATCTCAGACCAAAAAATGGAGATTTCCATTCCCGCTAGGAAATATTCTTGGAGGAGGCGCCCATGCAGGCCCTGGAACACCAGACATTCAAGAGATTTTGATCTGCTCAGTTGGAGCAAAGACACCAAGAGAGTCAATAGAAATGAACTTGGCAGTACACAAGGAGCTTGGCAAAACACTCCAAAAAGAGAATCCACGATTTACCAATGGCAGAGGTGATGAGGGAGGATGGGCGCCAGAGATGGACAATGAAAAGGCACTAGAGATCTCCGCCCAAGCAATAGAAAGTCTAGGCTACACATTAGGAAAAGAAGTAGCATTAGGCGTTGACTTTGCATCATCAACGCAGTGGGATGAGAAAAAGAAAAAGTACGTTTACGACAGGGCTGGCTTTGAGAACACTCCAGAAGAGCAAATCGACTTTGCCGCAGATATCATCAAAAAATACAAGCTAATCTATGCAGAAGACGCAGTACATGAGGAAGCATTTGATGACATGGCTGTACTGACAAAGAAATTCCCAAAGATGTTTGTCACAGGCGATGACCTAACAGTCACAAATCCAAAAATTCTGCAAAAAGCAGTAAAGAAAAAATCATGCACCGGTGTCATTCTCAAGGTAAACCAGGCAGGAAGCCTCTATGACGCGCTAGAATTTGCACAGATTGCAACCAAGAACAAAATAGGAATCATAACATCACACAGATCAGGCGAATCCACAGATTACCAGATATCTCATATCGGAGTTGCCACAGGTTCTAAAATGCTAAAGGTGGGCGTAGTGGGCGGCGAGAGAATAGCAAAACTAAACGAATTGATTCGTCTCTCAGAGCATGGTTTAATATCGGGTATGGCAGAGGTTTAAAATCGTAAAATGAGTCAGCAGACAGAACCACAAGACATCAAGAAAAAGATCCTCTCTACCGGTATAAGAGTAGGAACTACTGTCAAGACAACCTTCATGCAGCCATTTATCACAAAGGCAAGTCCTGAAGGACTCTACATGATTGATCTGGACCAAACATTGGCAAGAGTCAAGACTGCAGCTAAATTCATCAACAGAATCGAGCCATCACAAATCTTGGTTTGCTCTGGACGAGAATATGCAAGCACACCAATTGAGAAATTCTGCGAAATCACTGGTGCTCGCAAAATGCTAAGCAGATTCATGCCAGGAACACTGACCAACCCATCATTGCCATATTACACTGAACCAAAACTAGTAATCATTTCTGATCCTCAAGTTGACTCGCAGGCAATCATAGAGGCAACAAATGCCGGAATTCCAGTCATTGGTGTATCAAATACTGACAATGTCACATCAAAAATTGATGTAGTCATTCCAGCAAACAATAGAGGAAGAAAGTCACTTGCCACAGTATTTTGGTTGCTGGCAAGAGAAATACTGATCCAAAAGGGAAAGCTGGGCGAAAATGACCCAATGAAATACGAAATCGACGATTTTGAGACAAAGATTTCTGAAGAGGAACTAGAATAGATGCGAATTAGAACACCAGCAGTTGCTGGCATGTTCTACCCAAAAGAAAAATCAAAACTCGAGCAATCAATTATTCATTCCATATCAAGCGAATTTGGGATAGGTCAGATTCATCAAAAAAAAGAAAAAATCTACGGAGCAATCTGCCCCCATGCAGGCTACATGTATTCAGGTCCTGTGGCTACTCATTCCTTTGAGTGCATTGCAGGCCAAGACTTTGATACCGCCGTGATTTTGGGCCCAAATCATTGGGGAATTGGGTGCAACATTGCAACAATGAAGGATTGTTCTTGGGACACACCGCTAGGTCCAGTAGAAGTCGATTCGGATGCTGCAAAACAAATCAACGAAATATCAAAAATAATTGAAATCGATTATTTTTCCCACACAAGAGAGCATAGCATCGAGGTGCAAGTACCAATGCTCATGCAATTCTACAAAAAACCATTCAAGATTCTACCCATCATTCTAAATGATCAAGATTATGAATACATGCAAGAAGTTGGTAGTGCCGTTGCCAAGCTTGCAAAAGTAAGAAAAACCATCATAATTGGCTCATCTGACTTTACGCATTATGAGACAAACGAGTTTGCGTACAAGCAGGACAAGGCACTCATCGAACCGATACTGAAATTAGATGTGGAAAAATTCTATAAAGTATTGAATGAAAGGAGGGTAAGTGCGTGTGGATACGGAGCAATTGCCTCAACTATGATTGCATGCAAGGAACTTGGAGCGACACAAGGAAGACTGCTCAAGTATGCAACAAGCGGAGACGTTGCCGGAGACAAGAGCTCCGTTGTAGGATACGCATCAATCGTGTTTAGTTGAAATCAATAGCGTCTGCGCCTGCAAAGGTAATCTTGTTTGGCGAGCACTTTATCGTGTATGGCGGAAAGGCAATCTTATGTGCAATAGACAAGAGGATAACAGTAGAGTCCGAGCTTGTCAATTCCGGTATAATTCAGGTAAATTCTACACTTGGAACCATTTCCATACCAAAAGATGAACCAATCAAAAATGTCGATGCAAAGTTTAGGCCGGTAGTATTTGTTGCTCAAAAAATCCTAAAGCGATTCAATTCCGAATCTGGACTCAAAATAGCAATACGATCAGAGATCCCATCTGGCGTCGGCCTTGGATCATCATCTGCTTGTTGCGTTGCCGCAGCAAGTTCAATTTCCGGTCTTTTTGCAAAACCTTCCAAAGAAGAAACCCTAAAGCTAGCACTGGAAGCAGAAAAGACGGTCTTTGAGAATGCGTCTGGTGCAGACACTGCAAGCTGTACCTTTGGTGGAATAATGGAATACACAAAACAAGGAACAAAAAACCTGAACCTTGCACCCAAGTTTCAGCTAGTCATTGCCAACTCCAAGATTATTCATTCAACCAGCAAAGTAGTATCACGTGTAAAGCAATTCAAGGAGAAACATCCTGACGAGTTTTCCCTTCTTTGCCAGAATGAATCCGCATTGATTGAAGAATCCTTGGAGGCTCTAAAGGCAAATGATCTTAAAAAAATAGGAGAAAAAATGAACGTAAACCAAGCACACCTACAAAAAATAGATGTATCAAACCAAACTCTGGATTCGATGGTGCAATTAGTCAAAAACACAGCCTATGGTGCAAAGCTGACCGGCGCAGGAGATGGCGGATGCATTGTAGTACTAGTTGATGAATCCAATCTGAAAAACACACTTGATGCACTATCAGAATACGAATGCTTTGCAACAAAAATAGACACCGTAGGTGTTGAGCAAAAAGTATAGAACCACTCGATACTTTTTAACTGAGTCCATTTCTGAGGTCAATTATGATTCTCATCAAGCTTGGAGGCTCCATCATAACCAACAAGGAAAGACCTCTTTCTCCAAGAACAAAGACCATAAACAACATTGCAAAACAACTCAAAAAGATCTCAGAGCCTTTCATCATAGTACATGGTGGGGGTTCATTTGGCCATTATTGGTCTGTCAAATATGACATGCACACAAAGCCTGCAAAATACGACTATCATGGTGTTGCAATAGTCAAAAACTCGATGATTCAGCTAAACAAGATAATTCTGGATTCTTTTGCAAAAAACAAGCTAAATCCATACTGCCTTCCGCCAACTGACTTTATGGCAGGAAACAAATCAATCACGTCAAAGGTAAAAGAGGTCAAAAAAATTGCAGAATCCAATTTGATTCCAGTAACATTTGGCGATGCAATGTGGTACGGCCAGAAAAAATCCTATATCTTATCAGGAGACAAAATAATGAGCATTCTGGCAAAGACATTACGTCCAAGACTCTCAATATTTGTCCTAAATGTAGATGGACTGTATTCCGATTTTAAGACAAAACTACTGATCCACGACATGAGGGACCAACAAGCATCAATACAGGACACACCAATGGATGTCACAGGCGGCATGAAGCGCAAAGTCGAAGAGGCAACCAAGATTTCCAAGATGGGCCTAAAGGTCTTTTTTGTAAACGGAAACAAGCCGCAGAGAATAGTTGATGCAATACAAAAAAACAAGTTTGAGGGGACAGTATTTCGATAGATATGGCAGAAGAATTTCTAATCCTAGTAGATAGCAACGACAACCCAATAGGCACGGAAGAAAAGGTAAAGTGCCACCTTCCAAACGGCAAGCTCCACCGTGCATTTACGATATTGCTCTTTGACAAAGACCACAAACTCTTACTTACAAGAAGGAGTGAAAGCAAGATGCTTTGGCCCGGAGACTGGGATGGAACGGTCGCAAGCCATCCAAGAAAGACAGAGACCTATGTATCATCTGCAGAGCGAAGACTACCAGAGGAAATTGGTGCCCAATGCAAGCTGGATTATCTCTTCAAATTCGAGTATCACGTTCCATACAGGGATGTAGGATCGGAAAATGAGATCTGTGGTACATTGATCGGCCTAGTCTCAGATGATTTTCAAATGAAACTAGTCAAAGATGAAATCAGTGAAATAAAATGGGCAGGCGAAAAAGAACTGTTCTCAGACATTGAGAAGAATCCTCAGATTTATTGTCCATGGATGTTAGTTGCCCTGTATTTTCTGTATGCATCAGATGAGGCAATGATTCAAAAACACAAGCCAGTCTTTGACAAGTGGATGAAACCAGAATACAAGCCGATACTGGAAAAATCACTCAAATACCACTTTCCAACAAATAACTGGAGGCTGCTAAACTAATGGTAAAGACACTTCCAAGCACTGCAAAAAAGATCAATTCCTATCTAAAGTCAAATCTGGACGGCAGACCAGATGTTTTGTACAAGGCAGGTGCTCACCTAATTGTCAATGGAGGCAAGCGACTCAGGCCATACTTGGTACTGAAAAGCTGCCAAATGCTTGGCGGCTTGACAAAAGATGCACTCCCAGCAGCTGCTGCAATAGAAATGGTTCACAACTTTACTCTGGTCCACGATGATATCATGGATAATGATGAGATGCGACACGGCGTTCCAACTGTGCACACCAGATTCGGCATGCCGCTTGCAATACTTGCAGGAGACGTTTTGTTTTCAAAGGCATTTGAGATGGTTTCCACAGACAAGGTCAGAAATCCGCAGGTATCATCAGGGCTTGTTGCAAGGCTTTCCAAGGCGTGTGTAGACGTATGCGAAGGCCAAGTCCTTGATATCAAGATGGCCGAGGGAAAAAAGATCCCAACCAAGTCAGAATACATTACCATGATAGAAAAAAAGACATCTGCTCTCTTTGAGGTATCATGTGCAATGGGTGCAATTTGTGCCAAAAAGCCGCAAGACGTGGCAAACTTGGCATCATTTGGAAAAAATCTTGGGGTTTCATTTCAGATAACAGATGACTATATTGGAGTCTTGGGCGACCCCAAGGTCACAAAAAAGCCAGTAGGAAACGACCTGCGCGAGGGAAAGAAATCCCTGCCAATACTGCTTGCAATACAAAAGGCAGACCCAAGATCCAGGAGAATAATCCTCAAGGTATTTGGAAATCCAAGAGCCACAAAATCAGACATTGCAAAGGCAATAGAGGTCATGCGAGATCTGCACATAGAGCAAGAGGTAAGGAAAGCAGCACTCGATTACGCGCAAAAGGCAAAGCGTTCTTTGGCAAAATATTCAGGCCCTGCAAAATCAGAAATGATTGGGCTTTTGGATTTTGTTGTAACTAGGAGCCTGTAGATTGAGTGAAGAAACAAGAGACAAGATACTAAAGGCAGCACTGCAAAATGCACTAGACCACGGCAAAACCCAGGACAAAATAGTCCTAGGAAAAATTTTAGGAACAGAACCATCGCTTCGAACCCAAGTAAAGGAAATAATGCCAACCATAATCGAGATAGTAAATTCCGTAAACCAAATGTCGCAGGATCAAATCAAAAGGCAGATCCAAGATAAATTTCCAGACTTGCTTGCAGAAAAGCCAAAAAAGCAAGAAGAGCGAGAAGGCTTGCCTCCACTTGAAGGCGCAGAACATGGCAAAGTAGTCACAAGATTCCCTCCAGAGCCAAACGGATATCCGCACATCGGACACGCAAAGGCAGCCATAATCGATGAAGAGTATGCCAAAATGTACGGCGGCAAGCTAATTTTGCGATTTGACGATACAAATCCAGAGGCAGAACGACTGGAATATTATGCAGCAATCAAGGTAGGCCTTGACTGGCTCGAGGTAAAATACGATCGAGTAAAGAACACATCAGACGACATAGAATTACTCTACAAAAAATGCCAAGAAATGCTAGATGGCAACTATGCATATGTTTGCACATGCAAGCAAGAGACAATCTCTGCAAACAGGCGAGAGATGAAACCATGCAAATGCAGTATGGGCGAGCTTGAACAGAACAAGGACAGATGGGACAAAATGTTCTCCAAATTCGGCCAGGGGGACGCAATAGTTCGATTCCGAGGAAATATGAGCTCAGAAAATACCGTGATGCGCGACCCGGTAATGTTTAGAATCATAGAAACAAAGCACCCATTACTTGGCGACAAGTACAGGGTCTGGCCAAGCTACGACTTTGCAGTGGCAATTGAGGACAGTATTGATGGTGTGACTCATGCGTTTAGAACCAAGGAATATGAGTTGAGAAACGAGTTGTACTATATCATTTTGGATCTGCTAAAGATGAGAAAGCCAAAGGTCATCGAGTTCTCAAGACTTGGCTTTGAGGGAATGCCTGTATCCAAGAGAGTATTGCGGCCGTTAATTGAAGAGGGCAAGGTCTCAGGATATGATGATCCAAGATTGCCAACATTAGAGGCGCTAAAGAGACGCGGAATACGACAAGACGCAATCAGAAAGTTTGTGCTGTCATTAGGATTTACAAAGGCAGACACACTAGCGCCGTTTGAAACCCTAGAGTCGTTTAACCGCAAAATAGTCGACCCAGAAAGCATCCGATTGCACATGGTGAAAAACCCAGCCTCAATTAAGATCAGAGATTTGCCATCAGGTACAATCACTATGCCCAACCACCCAACAAAAGACATGGGCAAGCGCACAATAGAGTTAGGAGAGGAATTTTACCTAGAATCAGAAGACATTGAAAAGCTAAAGCCAGGAGATGCGATTCGCTTTATGGGCCTAGGCAATGTCAAGATAACAAGCCAGTCACCCGCAGAAGGACAATACGTCGGAGATGAATTAGGAACTAATATTCCGAAAGTGCACTGGGTTGCACAAAAAAATGCACAGAAAATCAAGGTTTTGATTCCAAGTCAGCTCTTTATCGGCGAAGAATTCAATGCAGCAAGTCTGCAAGAGATCAACGTTTTTACAGAACCCCACTATAACGAGCTAAAAGAGGGAAAGGAAATACAATTCGTAAGATTCGGATACTGTAGAAAGGATTCTATGCTGCAGGCAATTTACACACACAAGTGAGAAAATAATGAAGATTGGCAGATTTTTGATTGGTGGTAAGGAGACTTATGGATTTGTCAAGGACGGACAAATCGCAACAAAAGAAGAAATCATATCAAAGACGGGAATCCCAATTCCATTATCGATTAAGGAGTTTTTGTTTGATGGCTGGTACAAAGAAGTCATATCGCAAAACCCCAGGCTGGATTATTCCGTAAAGTTATCTGATGCAAAGATCTTGGCCCCAATTCCAAACCCACCCAAAGTGATCTGTCTTGCATTCAACTATGTAGATCATGCAAAAGAACAGAACCTATCACCACCAACAGATCCTGCCATAGTCATAATTCCCAGAACCACACTGAATGGTACAAATTCCGAGATTGTCTGCCCCAGTTTTGTAAAACAGCTAGACTATGAGGTAGAGCTTGCAATCATCATAGCCAAAGACTGCAAAAACGTGCAAGAAAAAGACGCAATGGATTCAATTTTTGGATATATGGTCTTCAATGATGTGTCGGCGAGGGACATTCAGGCACAAGACAAGCAGTTTGGACGCGCAAAGGGATTCGACACATTTGCTCCGTGTGGACCATGGATTACAACAGCAGATGAAATCTCAGATACCCAAAATCTCAAAATGACCACAAAAGTAAACGGCGTGTTGCGCCAAAATTCAAACACCACAAACATGTTCATAAAAATCCCATCAATTGTGGAAAAGTTGAGCAGAGTAATGACGCTAGAACGAGGTGACATCATATCTACTGGAACTCCTGCAGGCGTGATGTTAAACAAGCCAGATGCGATTTTCCTAAAGGATGGAGACAAAATAGAGATGGAAATAGAAAAAATAGGCAAGCTGGAAAACACCGTCCGATTCGTGCACTAGATTTTTAAGAAATACCAAAATTTCATAGGACAATGGGCAAAATCATTGTAGGCAAGACATCGGATATTCCGCCAGGAAAAATGACAAAGATAACCGCCGACGGACGAGAAATTCTGGTTGCAAACATTGATGGAAATTATTGTGCCTGTGATGACACTTGCACACATGCAGGAGCAAGTCTTTCGGGAGGAGTCTTGGAGGGCGGAATTGTTACATGTGGATGGCATGGTGCCAAATTCAACTGCATGAGCGGCAAGCTGGAAAAGTTCCCAGCTAAAATCAGGAACCTCAAGTCATATCGAACAATAATAGAATCAGACAACGTTTTTGTGGAGTTCTAGGGTGTAGACTTTAAAACTAGTGCAAATATTACAAAAATGAATTAGGCATGGTAGACAAAAAGGCTCAAAACCAAAAATCACTTGAAATGGCAATCCAGACACTAACACAGGTTGCCGCAAGCCCCACTACGCCTAAGAACATCAAAAAGAATCTGACTGATTTGATTTCCAATCTAAAGTCAGGCCAAGACCCAGTTTCAATTAGAGCCGCAAACGCAATCTCACAAATTGACGATGTGACACAAGACCCGAACCTGCCATCATATGTGCGAGTTACGCTGTGGCAAGCAGTATCAACGCTTGAGAGCATCAGGGATTAAATTTCTCTAAATCATATTTCCAGTGTGAAAATAGAAGAATACATTTCGTCATTACCAGATTCGATAATTTCAGGCCAAGAAGTTCAGTTATTGGATGATTCGTTGCGAGAGATTTTCAAGCTTGCAGGCCTTGGTGCAAACGATATTTTCTATCACCTAGGATGCGGAACTGGAAACAGCCTGCAAATAGCTGCCAAAGAATTTGGAGCTAGAGCAGTCGGAATTGATAATGACTTGGAAAAAATATCGCAAATAGAAAAAGAACCAAGGATAACTATTCTACATCAAGACATTATTGATGCCGATCTGTCAGATGCAACAATAATCCTGTTTTGGTTCTCCGATGAAACTATAATTGGAAAAATGCTTGAAAAATTCTCCAGTCTAAAATCAGGATGTAAGATTGTCACCATTTTTGATCCATTGCCTGGTGTAATTCCAAACAAGGTTAGTTTTCCATATCTATTGCACCAAACTCCATTTACCCCAGCAAAAAGTCTCAAGGACCAGTTAATGACAGTCTTTGAGACAGAATGCATCGACTTTACCACAGCGTGGGAGCATGCTGAACGATATACCAAGGCAGTAGGCTCGCCAGATTCTGGAAATGACAGATTTTTGACCATACTGCAGACAATAATGATTTGGATAAATGCGAAAAATCTAGGACTATCCTGCACTCAGGAAATTCCAGCACCTGTCAAAGCATACATCGAAATACTGGATAATTTTTTCAACATAGAGGTAAGGCATCTCATAAAATAGTGAGCCTTTTATTTTTCAACAACATAAGCAAGGCATGAGAGTTAACATCAACGTTTCCGCTACAGACTATGACAAATCCAGTAAGGAGATAGTCAAGGTACTATCAGGCTTGGAGGAAATGGTTCACGAAAAGGACGGCTTTACCGTCACGGATTCGGAATTTGCGTTTGGTTGGCATTTCTATGTGGTTTCAGTAAGGTCGGATTTAGTGCAAAAACTAGCAGACCAGATGGGTTCTGATTTTTCCAAGCTGAAGGGTAAGGGAAATGAAAAGAAATTTCTCTCATGGATGACACAGAAGATGGAAAAGACTAGTCTTCGCGTAAAGTTTGCCATCAAAGAAGAGATGGAATCAAGCAAGTACGGAATCTTTTAGGGCCTAAGAAGGATTTTGAGTCGGCCGGGACTTTTTGCTGCACCTAGGGCTTCATCAAGTTTGTCCAGTGTATAAACAGAATCAATCAGATCATCAACGTACACTGCGCCCGTCGCCAGCGCTTGAATTGCAGGCCTAAATGGGCCACATCTAGAGCCGACAAATGTTATTTCGTTTACTATGGCAGCAGTCAAGTCCATCTTGTTCTTTGATGCAATTGTGGATTTGAGAACTACGACTCCTCTTGGCTTTGCAAGCCTTATTGTATCTAAGAATCCTGATTCGCTTCCTGTTGCCTCCACTACAACATCAAATGAATGCTCATCCTCTGATGAAATGCCAGTTTTTGTCTTTACTCCAAGCTTGGCCAGCAATTGCAGCTTGTTTTGGTGTCTTCCAAAACAGGTAATATTTTTGCGGTTTATTCCAAGCACTCGAGTTATCAGCTGAGCCAGTCTTCCATCTCCAAGTATTGCGATTGCAGAGCCCTTGTCGATTTTCAGCTGCTCTTCAATTTCAAATGCAGCTGCTAATGGCTCTACAAAGACAGCCTGCTCATCAGAAATAGAGTCAGGAATAACATGTAGGTTTTTTTCAGGAAGTGACAGATATTGCGCAAATGCTCCATCTCGCTTGTATATTCCAAGCACAGTTCTCTCTGGACAATGTCGTTCTAGCCCAGTTGCACACATTGAGCATTTTCCACAACCTGCGTTGATTTCACCCACAACACGTTTTCCAATTAGATCCTTATTTTCAGAAGACACTATCTCGCCGACAAACTCATGGCCTAAAACACCAGTGTATGAGGCATAACCCTGAATCATCTCAAGGTCTGTACCACAGATTCCAGCCAATCTAACTTTGACTAGGGATTCACCAGGTTTTGGATCTGGATAGTCTGAACGCATTGATATTTTAGAGCCATCAAAATAAGCAGCTTTCACGAATTGTTTTTGGTACGGACTGTTATTTGTGATTTAGTTTTGCAGATTTGATATTCTTTTGATTATCACAATAAAAAATCATTTGTAAATTTTAATATAACTAGTTCTGACGCCTTGTATGAATTTAGACGAGTTATGCCAAAACGTGTTGAAAATTAATGAAGATGTAAGATTCGCGGGGATTTTGGATAAAAACGGTCAGCTGGTATCAGGGAGATATAAGGACGGCTTGGCCTCACATCTACAATCAAACGAGTCAAAAATGTCATTTCACTATGCCTCAAAGGCATTGGAGAGCAGAAAAAATCTCTCTCACCGAGTAGGCAAAGAAAAGTTTGCCATAGTAGAGTTTGAAAAGGTAAAGCTGATCTCAGTTCCAGTCGACGGCAATAACCTATTGCTAGTAAGCGTTGAGCCAAAGACTAGCCATGACCAAATACTAGATAGCGTATTTACACTGTTAAACAGTTCTTGAACCTAGAGATGCTCATAATCTGTATTGTGTGGAAATAGAACTAAAAGGTGTAGGCCCTCGAGGGGAATCGAACCCCTGTCCGGGGATCCACAGTCCCCTATACTAGCCACTGTACTACGAAGGCCGCAAAAACCAAAGCCGACAGATCCACTATTAACCTAACTACAGCTAAAAATCATGGACAAATTTATTATCGACTATAAAAAAAGACCGGTTATGCAAGGCAAAGGCTGGTTCATTGGAATGGCAATAACTATAGCCGTAGTATGGTGGGGCGTAAACTACCTATTTCCGTGGGTTCGCTAGTCAGCAAGCCACTTTTTCTTGTAGAAATACGAGAACATCAGAGCAGACGGCAGCATCGATATAATCAGCATTATGATTAATGCCGTATATTCCCCAAGAAAAGTCCAGCTTCCTGTCTGGATTCCGCCTGGCAGATTTATGTTCATGCCATATATGGCACCTACCACGGTTGGCGGAATTGTTAGTGTGAATATTATGGTAAGTGTTGCAAGTATTTTGTTTGATTTCTCAGTTGATAACATAAAGTCAGTATCCTTGTAGATTTCCATTGTTTCCTTTGCTTCGTCTAGTGTTTCTGCCACCTTGTCAATATGATCAATTACGTCATCAAAATGAATTACCAAGTCATCATCAGGATTTGAGAAGCGTTGCGTATTCTTTGATGTTTCCAGCACAGTTTTTCTCAATGGGTGAACTATTCTTCGAAGTATTGTGATTTCGCGTCTCAGTAGCGAGATCTTTTTTGGGGTGGACTTGTTTTCGTCAAAGACATCATCTTCTATTTCATCCAGATTCTCTACAATTCTGCGCAATGTATGCAGTAGATCATCTACCAGCGCGTCAACTATTTTGTATAGCAAAAATCCAGACGACTTGCCAAGGAGTTCATTTCTGTATTGAGAGTCATCTTTGCAGTGATTTACCATTTCCACTAGAGGTTTGAGCTCGCCATAGTGTATTGTGACTAGATGATCCTTACCAATGAATACTGCAAGCTGGTTAAATCTCGACATGCCGCGCTTTAGTGCAAGCGGAGGAAAGTGCAAAATGATAAAGGAATGATCGTCATAATTGTCTATTTTTGCTAGCTGGATCTTTGAGATGGCGTCATCCAAGTTCAGGGAGTTAAAATTGTACATTTGTCCCAGCTTTTCAATTTCTGTTCGATCCGGGTTTTGAATGTCAGTCCAGGTAAAGCCATTTCCCTGGATGGTCTCCAGCTTACTTTGGATTATCTCAGTAGGCTGGGGATGTCTTCGCAAATGCGGTAATCTGGAGATGAATAGTTCTTTTTTCAATTCAGCTAAACCTCTCTAAAATTCAATTTAAGTTTTCATTATGATATCGCAAACAAACTTTGCACAAACTGCATAATTTTTGTGAGATAATGTGCGGGCGTGGCCCCAAGCGTAGAACTTGAGAGAATACCTCTCTATTCCATAACGCCCAAGGCGTTCATGGTTCACAATTTCGTTCTACTGAGCCACGCGCGGACTATTTGTTGGATTTTACATCCTTCCGCATTAATCATTATAGGAATTTTTTGTATTTAACATTTTGTATGAATTTTTACAATAAAGATCTGAATATAATGAAATAATTTTTTGCATTAAAATCAGACTCGGCCCTATAAAATGAAAAATTAAGTAAAACCAAGCTGAAAAAAATACTATGAGTTGCTCAGGAGAATTTGTAGAAAACGATATCATCCAAATCAAGTCATCCATTCAACAACAGCTCAAAAAGGCCAAGTATGGAGTATCGGATCATTCGACAGTAGAATTATGCCACTGGACAAAAAAATCCTTCAAGGGAGAAGAAAGCTGCTACAAGCACAAGTTCTATGGCATATCAACACACCAATGCATGGAGTTTTCCCCTGCTGGGATGTATTGTGAAAACAGGTGCGTCTATTGCTGGCGCCCAATGGAATTTTATGATTCACTAGAAATGAATCCACAAAATGTGGCAGAGCCAAAAGACATCATAACTAAGCTAATGGCAGAGCGAGAAAAGCTGATCATGGGCCATTATGGTGATCCAAAATCAATCCACAAAAAGCTGGATGAATCACTACTGCCGGCTCATTATGCAATATCGCTTTCTGGCGAACCAACAATGTACCCCAAGCTTCCAGAACTGATAAAATATCTTAAGGCCTTGCCTGCAACAAAGTCAATATTTCTTGTGACAAACGGCCAAGAGCCACAAATGCTCAGGCGACTCCAAGACGAGGATGCATTGCCGACTCAGATCTACTTGTCCACAAATGCTGCAGACTATGATTCCTTTATGAGAATAAACAAGCCAAGATATTCAGATTCATGGGAGAGATGGAACCAGTCCCTGGAATCACTACAAAATATGGACACGCGAACAGTGCTTAGAATGACCATGATTAGAAACCATAACGATTACGAGGAAATGATTCCAGCTTTTGCAGACATGGTAAGGCGTGCAAATGTGCATTTTATTGAGATGAAATCATACATGCACATTGGCCGCTCCACAAACAGGCTTGCCCGCTCTGATATGCTAGAATTTGAAGAAGTCAGCCATTTTGCAAACCAATTAGCAAAGAAAAGCCAGATTTATTCAGTAATTGATGAAAGCACTGCATCAAGAATAGTCTTGTTGCAAAACCAGCAAAGAAAGATCAGCCCGTTTATTTCTGCGTACGCACAAACCAACTAGCAAATTTTGCCAATGCGCGATATCGATGAGATACAGTGTTTTTGTCAGGAATTTGTGCATATGTCTTGGTTTTCCCCCTTGGGATGAATATTGGGTCGTATCCCCAGCCTTTGCCTGAGATCTTTTTTGCAATTTTGCCAAGAGTGATTCCCTCAAAAAGAACTGACTTTGTTGTTTTGTCACAATACGATATTGTGGCATAGAATTTTGCTGCCCTGTTTTCTTTTACTAGATCAACTACTCCCTTGTTGCCAATGGTATCAAAAACATATGATGAGTATGGTCCTGGAAAGCCGCCAAGCGACGGAATAACCAGTGCATCATCTTCTATTATGATTGGTTTTTTGCATTTTGCAAATGCATCTAGTGCCTTTGCCTTGGCAATCTCCAATAGAGAATCGGACTGGATTTCCAGCAGACTCACTTGGAAGAATCCCAGCTTTATTCCAAATGAAGATAAAATTTCTTTGGCTTCTAGATACTTGTGCCTATTTGAGGATACAAAATACACATCATTCCATTCTTGCATATCTTCCCCTTCCTTCTATTATGGATAATTGGGCCAGTATCTTGTTGAATCGATCTGTACCGATAACTGACTTGTATCCTTTTAGAAACGCATTCCACAACTCTTGCATTATTTTTACATGGGCGCTGCCAAGAATCTCTTTGTATAGTCGCAAGTCCACCGCATGGTCTTCCACTCGAATTGATTTTTGCGCAAGGCCAAAATCAATTGCATAGATTTTGTTGTTTTTCGATATGAAGTTTGATGTGGTAAGATCACCATGTACTATGCCATTTTTGTGCAGTGTTGCGGTGATTTTGCCAATTTCTGCGCACGCCGACTTTAGCTTGGCATCTTTTAGGTCTCTGACTATAACTCCATCAATTTGCTGCATAAGAATGGTACAGTCGCTGGTGTTTACTTGATAGACCAGGGGTGTTCTAATACCAATGGATTTTGCCTCAGAGAGAATGGATGCTTCTCGTATGGTTCGTTGTTTTCTTATTTTGTTGTCAAGTGTCGGATGTCGATATGGCTTTGTTTTTCGTGTCTTGAGAATTGCAGGCACATTATCAAATTTTGTAAGATAAATGTCTCCTTCGGCTCCTTTTTTGATCAGCTTCACTATCAGTATAATTTTTCAATCAGATATTAGGATTAAAGAAAAGATAGCGCCCTTGGCGGGATTTGAACACGCGTCTCAGCCGTGACAGGGCCGAATTCTAGACCGGGCTATACTACAAGGGCTTGAATTTTGATCAAAGAATTTCCTTTTTTAAAGTTATCATCTAAGAGAAATCCTTCATCCAAAGACTAAATTATACACGGTTTTGAGAATTTGCGAAGGGTTCGTAGCTCAGCCAGGTAGAGTACCGGACTTTTAATCCGGCTGTCCGGGGTCCGAATCCCCGCGAACCCGCTATCTACTTAACATTCTAATTTTGGCAGACAGTTTTTCAATTGCAGATGTTATCAGAGTACTGCGTTTTGCCACATTTTTTTGGTATTGCTGTATTGTGGATTTGCGTTTTGTAATTAGTCGCTTTTGTTCTGCTATGCCAGCAGAGCCAAGAGAAGACCTGCTCTGAAGTGAGGATTGGGCATTAATTGAGGAGATGATTTTGCCTAGCTTTTTGGCATCAAATTCCCCCTCAGACACAGACTTTGCCACTTCAGATGCAGTAAGTTCTGATAGTGAAATCTTGGACTCGTGTGCGATTTGGACTAGATTTCCTACAATTTTATGAGCAGTCCTAAATGGCAGGCCTTCCTTTACCAAGGCCTCTGCAATGTCTAGTGCGGCCAAATATCCCGAGTCTGCTATTTGGTTCATTTTTTGCTTGTTTACCTTTAGTGTTGCAAACATTGAATTTAGAACAACAAGTGCAGATATTGCAGTACGCGAGCTCAAAAAGACAGATGGTTTGATCTCTTGCAGATCGCGCCCATACCCAGAAGCTAAACCCTTGAGATTTGACAGTATGGCGACCAAATTTCCAATTACTCGTGCCGTCTTGCCACGTGTAAGCTCCAAAATGTCTGGGTTTTTCTTTTGCGGCATCACACTAGACGGTGATGAGAACTGGTCAGATATCTCCACGAACGAAAATTCCGACGTAGACCAAATGACTAGATCTTCTGCCATTCGGGATAGATTTGTCATCAATATGGCAACATGTCCTACGTATTCAGCTACCACATCTCTGTTTGATGTGGCATCAATCGAATTTTCCACCACACCAGAAAAGCCAAGCATTTTTGCAGTGCTGTTTCGGTTAATTGGCAAAGAAGTTCCACCTACTGGTCCTGCACCTAGCGGGGAATGATTGACTCGCCCAAATGTGTCATAAAATCTCTCAAAATCACGCAACAATGCATCAGCATAAGATATCAAAAAGTGTGAAAATGTGCCAATTTGCGCTTGCTGCAAGTGAGTGTATAGTGGCATTGCAGTAGTAGTGTGCTTTTCTGCCAATAGAACTAGTGTTTCCACCATATCCAAAATACAATTACAAATGGTGTTGATGTCGTCTCGTATTTTCATGCGTAAATCCAATGCAACCTGATCATTTCGGGACCGCGCAGTATGCATTTTACCCCCTGCAGCAAGGCCAATCCTTTGTATGACCAGAGTTTCAATCAATTCATGAATGTCCTCGGCAGAGGATTTACCAGATAGATTTTCTTTTTTTAGCTTTTCAAGTGCGACTAGAATTTTTTTTACTTCGGATTTACTGAGAATTTTATTTTCAAACAGCATTATAGAGTGAGCTTGGCTGCCAATGATATCATAAATTGCAATCTCTGAATCATCAGAAATTGATGACACATAATCTAGGGTGTGCTTGTCCAAATTCTTGTCTAGACGAGACCTGTACATTCCCAACTAGAGGTTTATAATGGTTATATATAGCATAGATGATTTGCCGTTTATGTCACAAGACCTACAAGAGCTCAGAAGAAAAATCTTTGACGAGTTATCTGGAATAGTTGATCCAGAAATCAACACATCAATTACTGATCTAGAGCTTGTAGACAATGTAGACATTTCAGATTCCGCAGTCAAAGTGGACTTGCACCTTACCAGCCCGTTTTGTCCAGCAGTCTTTGGATTCAAGATTTGCCAAGATATACACGATCATTTACTAAAGCTAGACGGAGTAAATGATGTCAAGGTAAATGTCTCAAATCATTTCATGGCAGAGGCAATCAACAATCAGGTAAACAATAGCCCAAATCCAAAAAAGGCAGCCTAGATTATTTTCTAAATCCTAACAAATATCCACGCAACAGTTGAATTCCCATTGCAGGGTCTACTCCCTTTGGGCAGACCTGGCTGCAAGAGCCAGCAAAATGGCATCTCCAGATCCCATGAGATTCATCAATGATTTTGAGTCTTGAATACTTTCCTTTGTCGCGATTGTCAGCAACATATCGGTATGCCTGGCCCAGCGCCTGCGGACCCAAAAATGACGAGTCTGTTGCCATTGTGGGGCATGCGGAATTGCACAGTCCGCACTTGATGCAGTTTGCAAACTGGATGTATTCTTCTAGCTGTTCTGGAGTCTGGTTGAATTCCTTGGTTGGTGCAGTGATCTCCGAGTCTTCGCGGATCACATATGGTTGCATCTTTTTGTGGTTTGCAAACATTTTGTCTAGTTTTACCACCAAGTCCCTAACAATTGGATAGTTATTCATTGGCTCCACAGTCACAACATCAGAGTTTAGCTCTGAGATTTTTGTAAAACATGCCAGTCTTGGCCTGCCATTAATCTTCATTCCACAAGAGCCACATGATGCCTGTCTACAGGAATATCGCACTGCAACCGAATGGTCCAAGTGCTTTTTGACATCCAGTACGGCATCCAGCACTGTGGTCCATCTCTCATATGGAACTTTGAAATCAACATATTGCTGGCCAGAATCATGTTCTGGATTGAATTTAGCGATACGTAATGTTACTATCTTGGATGAAGAAACTTCAGTTGATGATTGTTCTTCTGCTAATGCCGTTTCGCTCATTTACGTAATCCCCATGCTTGCCATCAATATAGTCCTTGAACCATATGCTATTAGGCCTGCCATTCCCGCAATGCATCCGTATGTCACTGCTTTTTCATATGATCGGCCCTGCTTTAGCTCTAGTAATATGACACGCAATCCATTGAATCCGTGCACCGACAATAACACCAGAATCAATTCCAGCATTATTGCATATGGAAGATACTTGTAGTTTGCAAGGACATTCTCGTATGCAAGTGAATCTTCATAGTTCATCATAGTGACTCGAAACAAAACATGTACTGCAACTAGCACTACGGCAGCAAGGGCTGTCCCATAGTGGATTTTCATTATCGTGCTTTCGCGCATTTTATTCACCAAACAATACCGACATTCCATACATCATTGCAAGTGCTGCCAATCCAATCGATGCATAAATGCAAAGCTTGTGCATGTTGTTTTGGGATGCCGGAGTATACGGATAGTCAGGTCGTGCCGGCTTGCCAACTCCGTATCCGCCGTGGCCTAGCATTACTCGAATTCCGTTTGCAGTGTGGAACACGCACATGCCAATTACCAGTGTCAGTAACACGTGTCCTTCCGTGGTTTGTGTCATAGACAACATGTTTTCCCAAGCGGTCTTGCCATTGACGATGTTGCTTGTTTCATAGATGTGCCCAATAAAATATGCCAAGAGGCCTAGGCCTGTGATTCTCATCAGCCAATAGGCAAAGCGCTCTATTCCGTATCGGCCTGGGTTTGCCATGCCTTTGATTCCCTCGCGGTTTTCGTTTCGTTTCATTAGTATTTTCTCTCCACTGGTTGGTATCTAGTTATGGTTACTGGGTGCTTTTTCATTATTGGCTCTTTTGGATCATAGTAAGCAAGTGTGTGATGTAAAAAGTTTGCATCATCTCTGCTTGGATAGTCCAGTCTTGCATGGGCTCCACGAGATTCGCGTCTATTGATTGCGCCAATTAGCACTACTTCGGCCACTCGGAACATCGAGTCAAGCTCCATTACATTGGAAAAGTTTGTGTTGTATTCCTTTGCCTTGTCGTCCACATGTTTCCAGGTCCTTGCCTTTAGTTCGCGCAGTTTTTTGAGTCCTTCGACCAGATCTGATTCTGTTCTGTATACGTATGCCTTATCATTCATTGTATCAGTAAGCTCTTGTCGTATTTCGTATGGGTTGTATTCTCCTTGTCCGCGAAATATTCCGTCATAGATTCTTTTTTCTTCCAGTGTAACTAGTTGATGTGGGAATTGCGATGAGGTCTTTGCGTTTAGTGCATATTCTGCTGCATTTTTTCCCGTGATCTTGCCCCAAACAATACATTCAGACGTAGAGTTTGCTCCAAGTCTGTTTGCTCCATGGACGGAATTGCATGCAGCTTCGCCTGCGGCCCACACTCCCTTGAGTTCTGTTGCGCCATCGATATTTGTGTGGATTCCACCCATCATGTAGTGACACACTGGTCTGATGTCAAGTGGCTCCTGCGCCGGATCTATTCCAGAGAACTTGATTGATATTTCTCGTATAGCACCCAGTTTTTCCTTGATTGCTTCGTCACCAATATGTCGCAGGTCTAGCTTCATGCAGTCAACCCCTGTTTCGTGCTTGAATCCGCGTCCCTCACGGATTTCACTCATAATTGATCTTGAAACTATATCACGAGGTGCAAGCTCCATCTTGCTTGGAGCGTATCGCGTCATGAATCGCTCACCATCCTTGTTAAGCAGGTAACCGCCTTCTCCTCTAGCTGCTTCGGTGATTAAAATTCCAGATGGCAGGATTCCAGTTGGATGAAACTGGACAAATTCCATGTCCTTTAATGCAAGGCCTGCCCTGTACGCCATATCCAGACCATCAGGTGTTGAAGACAACGCATATGTAGAAAATGAGTAAATTCTTCCCGCTCCTCCTGTTGCAATTATCATTGCCTTTGCCCGAATTGTGTAAAATGTACCACTTGACAACTCTATTGCAGTAACTCCCATGAATTGCTGACCATCATGAATTATTGCGGTAACAAACCATTCGTTGAGAAATGAAATGTTGTCAAATTTCAGACAAGTATCATAGAGGGTCTGCATTTCAAAAAAGCCAACCTTGTCTGAGGCAAACGTAGCGCGTGGGAAGCTGTAACCACCAAAGTGCCTTTGCGCAATTCGTCCGTCCTTTCTTCTAGACCATGGCATCCCCCAGTGCTCCAGCTGGTAGACCTCTCTTGGCATTTCCCTGCAGAGTCGCTCTGCAACATCTTGGTCTGCCAAAAAATCGCTTCCCTTTACAGTATCATAAATGTGAGACTCGATACTGTCTCCTTCTTCTTCAAACAGTGCTGCAGCTGTTCCACCCTCGGCAGAAACCGAGTGAGAACGCATTACCTGAACTTTGGATATGACTCCTATCTTTAGATTCGAGCTTGTCTTCGCTGCTTCTATTGCCGCGCGAAGACCTGCAAGACCCGATCCAACAATAATCAGATCATATTCGATAGAATCAACCATCTGCTATTGGACCTCCAAAAATCGGATAAATATGTATTCAAAAGAAAAACGCCAAAATTTGTTCACAATCCTTATATTTATCGCTAGCGATATCGCTAGCGATGGTATCAGAATGGTTTCAGCGAGTAGGAAGCTCAGTTCCTCGGGGATTCTCTAGGCATTACATTTTGGAACTATTGTCCACAAAACCGCATACAGGCAAAGAGATCATCGATTCGGCAGAAGCGCAAAGCGAGGGAATGTGGAAGCCATCACCTGGATTAATCTATCCTCTTTTGGGAAGACTGCTAGACGAAGGACTAGTTGAGGAGACAAAGGACGGAAAATACCAGATAACAAAGAAGGGCAAGGCAACATCCGAAGACCTAGAAAAGATAAACCAAGTGATAAAAAATCAGCTGGATGTCCTAATGCGAGTCAAGAATGTTGGAAGATTTGTAGCAATGGACCTAATTGAGAGAATGAACATGATGGGCACGCTGCTATCATCTAATGTATCCAAGATGACCAAAGACGAAATGTCAAAGTACAGAAAGTTCCTCCAAAGCGAGCTGCAAAAGCTAGACGCCCAGGAATCAAAGCAGGGAAAAGAGATTAAAATCGACTAGGAAGCCAGACCCATGTTTCTTAGCATGTCTGCAGTGTATGTAGACACGCATGCTACAGCGCCATTATTTCGAGTGACCTTTTCATAGCCATCACGGCATTCCACGTTTTGCAGTGGGACCTTCTTTTGCAATTGCTTTAGTGGTGGGGGTGGAGGTGTTTTTGCCGGCGGCGTTGGCTTTTCAGTAATGTCTTTGCCGCCCACTTTGATTGCGTCATATAGCACATTATAGCCAGTGTGCCTTTTTGCATCCATTGTTTGGATTATGATATCAGAATTATCAAGTGGTCGCAGTATCTTAAATGACATTTCAACTTTGGTCCTATACGAGTCAACCTCAGACGCGGTAATTGTGACATCCTTGAGCAGTCCGGTTGGATCGTCGACTGTGGTGGTTTGAGATACGTCAGAGCCCGAGGCAAGAGGCCTGTTCAGCAGCCCAGTGAACGGTTGTTGGAACGATATTGTGGCAAGCATGTTTTTGTGCCGGTCATCCTCAAAATTACCAATTGATAGCGAGACGTCTCTAAGATAGGTTGCGCCAGAATTTTCATATGTTATAACCTTGACATTTACTGGCTGTCCAGTTCTAAGTGCGGTTGTTGGCACTGTTTGTGTTCGTTCTGCAACATCAAATGCCTTGTCGTTAATTGTAAATCCCTTTTCGATTACTTTTTGTCCAGTGTATAACACACCAAGTGTCGGCGCTTCACAGTCCCGGCTACAGTTTGCATTTTCTGATGCATAAACGTTAGCTGTAAACAGTGAGATTGAAAGAATTCCTGCTGCAATCAATACTTGTAATAGCTTGGTCATTGATTTTGGGTCGAGCCTAGCGATAATTAAATCCTATGTAGGACAAGTAAGTGTTTTTGCAAATTATGGATCAAATGTAGCTATTCATAAATAACAAAGTCAACCATGTTTTTTGTTGAAAACCCTAAAGCAGCTTATCAATGATCCATCAAAGCCACTTGTAATTCCTGGCGTCTACGATGCAATTGGTGCAAAAATTGCGCAGAAAGTGGGCTTTGAGGCAATGTTTCAAACAGGATATGGCACGTCTGCCACATTGTTTGGAATGCCGGACTATGGATTCATTGGAGCTGCAGAGACTACAGAGAATGCAAGAAGAATTTGCAGAGCAGTCTCTGTTCCCGTAATAGTTGATTCCGATACAGGCTATGGAAATGCTTTGTCTGTATGGAAGCTGGTAAACGAGTTACAGTCTGCAGGCGCTGCAGGAATATTTCTAGAAGACCAAAGATGGCCCAAGCGATGTGGACACATGGCAGGAAAAGAGGTAATTGAAAAAGAAGAATATGCAGAAAAGCTCCAAGCCGCAGTTGATGCCAAAAAAAGCAAGGACTTCATCATAGTTGCAAGAACAGATGCCAGGGCAACTAGGGGCCTAGAGGATGCAATAGAGCGCGCAAAATACTATAAAAAAATCGGTGCAGACGCAGTCTTTGTAGAGGCTCCAAGATCCATTGACGAGATGAAAAAAATTGGCAAAGTGATCAATGCACCGCTTGTAGCAAACATGATAGAGGGCGGTGCAACACCAGTGCTTTCTGCCAAAGAACTACATAAAATGGGCTTTAAGATAATCCTGTATCCACTATCAGTTCTTTATGCCAATACTTTTGCCTCACTTGCCATTCTCAAGGAATTAAAGAAATCAGGCACGACAAAAAGACTAGCAAAAAATGTAGTTACCTTTGATCAATTCAATGACATTGTTGAATTGTCCAAGTTTCGAAACATGGAAAATCGCTACAAGAGTGGATAAATAAAAAAGTCCAAGTAAAGAAACGATTAAGATGTGTTTCTCTTTACTTCGATTTCTATTGTGGATACGTTTCGTGACTTTCCGTCTTTGGATTCTAGTTGTTCAGAGCCTATCTTGATTTGACCAATGGAATATCCAGTATTTTCTGTTTTGCGTGAGATGATTTGTGCGACATCTACTGCGCGTCCAATGCTTAGTCCTCTGGCCTTGATATGCACTGATGGAAGATTAGCCAACTGAATCAGCGTAGATGTTACATACGCCATCAATGGCTTCTTGCCAATGAAAATTACGTCTCTGTTTTCGGACATGCACTAATCACAGGAATCGATAATTTAAAGCTAAAAACAAAAGTCTTGCTTGCAATTCAAAAATTTCTTATTAATTGGCATGCAAGATATACCAGAAATGACTTTTGAGCAAATCAAGACTCTACAATCTGGTTCAAAAGAACAGAAAATGACTGCACTGGAATCGTCTACAAACGTTGCCGAACCCAAGATTTTGGAGGCAATCATTTCCATGTTCGATGATGCAGATATCGAGTTAAGGGGTGAAGCATTTAGCACTTTACTTCTAAATGAGAGAGACATTTCAGATGTTTTGCTTGCAAATCTAAAAAACCAAAGCAAAAACATCCGTGGATATTGTGCGTTAGTTTTGGCAAATAGAGGAGAGAAAAAATCCATACCGAAAATAATTCAGCTAACCGAGGATGAAAGTGCTATGGTGCGCTCTTGTGCGATAGGGGCATTAGGCTTTCTTAGGGCAACAGAAGCGCTAGATGTAATACAAAGATGCCTAAAAGACACCAATACTGAGGTCAAAAAGAGTGCAATCAAGTCGGCAATAGACATCAAAGACAGGACATTACTGACAAAATTAGACGAACTATCTCAAGAAAACGATCCAGAAATTAGCAAGCTAATTTTCCTTGCCAGAAATAATCTGTAAGTGGACCGGGAGGGATTTGAACCCTCGATCTCACCCATGCCAAGGGCGTATCCTACCAGTCTAGACGACCGGCCCACAAAACCAAACTGGTCGCCTTTCAAGTTTTCAGATCGATTATTAACGTTTAGCTGGAAAAAAGAAATTTGATTATCATTTAACATAAAATATTTAACCGTCAGAAGACGGATCTTGATGTGGTCGTAGAAAACAAAGCAACCATTACTTATATTCAATTACTAAAAGAGGACTTGGCGATTTTCCGTCTCGTTCCAAATGATGGAGTCATACCAGACTACAAGGCTGGTCAATTCTTGACAATTGGAATGAATGTTCCAAGTGAAGGCAAAGTAATTCGACGAGCATATTCTATTGCATCGCATCCAGAAAACAAAGAGTACATTGAGCTGGTAATACGCTGGGTAAGAAAACCACTTCCTGGAAGACTAACCACTCAATTATTCAACGCAAGGGAAGGCGACGAAATAACCTGGATAAAGCCAACAGGTGCTGCATTGCAAATCAATGACACTCTACCTGATGGACAAAAAGACGAGAGAAGAATTGTTTGCCTTGGTGGTGGAACCGGAATTGCACCATTTGTTAGCTTTGCACAACACCTACATGCGGTAGGAGACAAACGGGAAGTCGTCGCTTTGCACGGCGCAAGTTACATTGATGAGCTAAGCTACAAAGAACTCTTTACAGATCTAGAAATGGAAAGCATTGAGAAGGGACGTGACAAGTGGAACTTTAGATATCGTGCAGCAATTAGCCGACCACAGGAATGGTTTAATCGTTCTTGGAGCGGCCAAACAGGAAGAGTGGAGACTTTTCTGAGAACCAAGGATGGCTCACCATCACCACTAGAGCAAATGATTGGCGAGCGAGTAACCCCACAGAACACAATGTTCTACATTTGTGGATGGCAGGGAACAATCGATGGTTGCATGGACTATCTAGAGGCAAAAGGATTTGTCACAGAGAGAAACAAGCGTCCAGATGGAAGCTTTGATGTAAAGTACGAATCTTACGGATAACTCAAAGGTAATATTGTTTAATTTTGTCCCAGAATTCGGGGACGTAGGTTAGCTTGGTATACTGCCAGCCTCGGGCGCTGGAGATCATGGGTTCAAGTCCCATCGTCCCCACATTAATTGAAATAGTAGCAAAAAATACCAAACTCACTTGACTGTTGCAATTTACCTTGCACACCTAAATCCGTTAACTAATGCCCATGTGGAAATCATAAACGACCTAAAAAAAGAAGACAAAGTGATCGTAATGCCAGTTGTCTTTTTGGACGACGGTGTTGAGATCAACAGTAAGAGCTTTCCATTCAGCTACGAAATAAGAAAGAAAATGCTGACTTTGGTGTTTGGCGACTCGATTGAAGTATCTTCAAACTATACGTTTCATGCCCCATTTTATCGATATTTTCCACCAATCTTGTCTCCGTATTCTTGGAAGCTGCGCGCGCAGATCCTAGACGGAATTGGAGACGACTATTACACATACACTGGTGATAAAACCGAAGGCCTAATGCTCAAAGCATACAGGCTGAATCCTCGAGTGGGCACACGAAAGGCGCTATCTGCATCCTCCGTTAAGGACAAGTTGTACGAAGCCGCGAATGGTAAAAAAATAGATTGGAAAGGTGATGTTCCAGAACCAGTGGCAAAGATAATTGAGGAAAACTGGGACGTTGTGGAAAAATATGCAAATTCCGAAGACATGACTACTAGGGTTGCTGGAATGAAATTCCCAAAGGCCGGCATCAAGACAAGATAGATTAATGCCATTACAAAAATCACACTATGAAATTTGACATTTCCAAATTTGTCTGGTTTGATGGCAAATTCATTCCGCTAAGCAAGGCAAACGTTCCAATCACAACACATGCCATACACTATGGTACATCAATCTTTGAAGGAATTCGCGCATATTGGAATTCAAAGAATTTGTACATTTTCAGATTAGAAGACCACATCAAGCGATTTAGGCAGTCTGGACAATTCTATTCTATAGCTTTGAAATTCTCAAATGAGCAAATAATGGATGCTCTAATACAATTATGCAAGAAAAACAACATGAAAAGATCTTGCTATATCAGACCGTTTTATTTTGTCGGCCAATACGGAATAAACCTGCATGTAAATGAGGACGCCCCAACCCACGTTGCTGCATTCATGTTTCCTTTTGGGGATCTTTTTGACAAAAACGGAATCAAAGCAGGGATTTCTTCGTGGCGCAAGTTCAGCGACCAGTCAACTCCACCCTTGGCAAAAATGGGTGGGAACTATCTTAACTCTATTTTGGCAACACATGAATGTAAAAGAAACGGATATGATGAGGCAATCTTGCTTGACTTGAATGCAAATCTGAGTGAGGCGCCTGGCGAAAATGTTTTCATTGTAAAAAATAACACACTCATCACACCACCGCTGGAATCATCTGCTCTAGAAGGAATAACACGGGATTCGGTACTAAAAATTGCAGAAGACCTTGGCTATTCCACAAAAGAAAAGACAGTCACACGCGGGGAAGCATATGTGGCAGATGAAATGTTTCTCACAGGAACTGCTGCAGAGATAACTCCTGTTATCAGTATCGACGACAAGAAAATCGGTACTGGCAAGCCAGGAAACATCACAAAAGAAATTGTTGGTACTTATTTGGACATTGTTTCTGCAAAAAACGACAAATATTCCAACTGGCTAAGCCCAGTGTATTAGCTTGAAAGTAGCACAAATAGGAGTTGGAGGATGGGGCAAAAACCATGCCCGCGTTTTATCCCAGCTTGGAGCCTTAGTTGCAGTGTGTGATGCAGACGAAGTAAGGGCAAAAGAAACCGGCCAAAAATACAATGTAAATCACTATACCTCACTAGATACAATGCTGGAATCAGAACAAATTGATGTAGTCTTTGTCTGCACGCCAACAGTTACGCATTTTGATATTGCCTCAAAACTGATTCAAAAGAAAAAATCAGTCTTTGTGGAAAAGCCAATGACGTACAAATCCGAAGAAGGCATCAAGCTGGCAGAGCTTGCCAAAAAAAATGGAGTCATACTTACCTGCGGATACATTGAGCGATTCAATCCTGCAGTAGAGACAGTAAAGGAATTTGTAAAATCAAAAAAATACGGCGAGCTCATCATGTTAGAGTTTCACAGAGAAAGCAGGATGCCACTACATATCAAGGATGTTGGCATCATATACGACACATCTGTGCACGACATTGACACTGCAATGTATCTCTTTGATGACGTGCCCCAAGTTGTATTTGCAAGGTCCGGCAAGATACGACATGAACATGAGGATTTTGCAACAATAATGCTTGGCTTCAAAGACAACAAGGTAGCTGTAATATCATCAAACTGGATAACGCCGTCGCGTGTGAGGCACTTTAATGCAGTGTGCACTGACGGAATTATCTCTGGCGATTTTATCACACAAGAAGTCAAAATAGAAAAAGACCAAGGCTCTGAGACACCAAGAAAGGAAAAACAGGAACCACTTACATTAGAGATAAAGAGTTTCTTGGATGCATTAGAATCAAAAACCGCGCCACGAGTCAGAGCGGAAGAAGCAGTAAATGTAACCAAAATAGCAGAGGCAGCATTATTATCTAGTCAGAAAGGAGTTCCAGTGTATATCGATCTGAGATGAACAAAAAAATGATGGACATGTTGGTGTGTCCGATAGATAAGCAATTTCCCCTGGAATTACACGAGACAAAATCAAAGCAAGAAGTCATAATAGAAGGAGTGCTGTTTTGCTCAAAGTGCACCAGATTCTATCCTATAATAGAAGAAATACCAATAATGCTGCCGGATGAGCTCCGAGACAAAAAGCAGGATATTGATTTTTTGGAAAAAAACAAGCAGAATCTACCTCAAAAAATAATTAAAGACGCAAATCCATGGCACCTGTAGTTTGGTAACCAATTTTGTGTCAGATAAGGCAAAGATAGGAAAAAACGTCAAGATTTGGCATTTTGCATATGTTGGCGACAACGCCATACTAGGCGATAATGTCAAAATTGGCTCACTTGCTCATGTTGACTATGATGTTGTAATTGGCGATAACACCATGATTGAGGGCCAAGTCTACATTCCACCACTATCAAGAATTGGCAAAAACGTCTTCATTGGTCCTGCAGCTGCCCTGACTAACGATCCGTATCCCCCAAGCCAGAAAATGATTGGAGTCACCATAAAGGATGGTGCAGTGATTGGTTCTCGCGCAGTCATAAAGGCAGGAGTCACAATCGGAAAAAACAGCGTAGTTGCAATGGGTGCAGTAGTAACAAAAGACGTGCCAGACGATACCGTAGTAGCAGGTGTGCCAGCCAAGATAAAGTACAGCAGATCAGAATACGACAAAAAGCAGGCCCAATGGAAGGCCTAGGCCTTGATCTGTTTTTGAAATATTTTGTTTTTCAGCTTTGATAGCACAACAACCCAGAACACCACCAATACCAGTGCAATTGCCGCCTTGATTATAGATGCAATAAAAAAGTCCATGGGCTCCCCATAACCAGAAACTGAGATTTTTGAGACTAGTGTCACCAGAACTCCTCCTCCTGCCAAAATCAAAATCCACATTATTCCAATGAATGTAAAAATTAAGAGCTGGGCCAAACTACAACTCCTGATGCAAATGCGGTAATTATTGCCAAGATTCCCGAAAATATTGCCAGTCTAAATATTGCAAAGCCAATTTCCTTTTCTGTCAATGGTTTTGCTGCGACAATCAGTCTTACTAGTGTGATTGGTGCATCCGGTTCCTTTGTTGCAGTTATTTTGTGGTCTTCTGTGTGCATTGTTGGCCCTTTGATCTGCCTGTGCTCTACAATTCTCTTTACGCTGGATAAGAACAAGAATGAGTTGATTATGGCAGGCAAAATAGCAATTGCCGCAATTACCTCAACGCGTCCCACAATAGCAATCACTCCATAGGCGGCGCCAAGTACTAGTGCTCCTGAATCACCTGGAAATATTTTGGCAGGAAATCTGTGATATCTAAAGAAAGCAAGGGATGCAAACGCAATTGGCAGAGTCATTATTGCAACTGAATAGTTTTGCATGACAAACAAGACAATTGCAAGTGAAAATGACGCAATCATCACAAATCCGCTTGCAATTCCATTCATTACATCAATAGAGTTTATTGTGTTTCCCATAATTGGGATCATGAATATTATCAATCCAAGATATAGTACTGGGATTTTTACCTCGCCAAAGAGAGGAAATGCCAGATTTGGCTCGTATGCGCCAAGTGCGATAATTGGAATGGCAGCACCTGCCAATGCAAGCGGTTTGAACCATCCACTCATTACTTTTCTGTCATCAATAAAACCAATTACAAATGCCGCAGAGGTTGTAATTATTAAAGCGGTTATTCCTTTTGTGATGATTTTTTCTTGAGGCAATAGAAAATACAGTGATATTTCAGCTGTAATGATTCCTGCAAGTATTGCGGGACCTCCTGGCCTAGGCACCATTGCACCGCCAATTCTGTTTACGTCTTTTACTGCCCAGTTTTTTCTAGTCAGGGTTTTGATAAGCGGTGGAACTAAACCCAGAACAACAAAGAACGCAATTGCCGACGCGGCCACTGCTGCAATGATAAACTCTTGCAATTATCTCACTTTTTTGAGTTGAGATTTAATATTATCTGCAATGGTTGGGCCGATTTTATCAATCTCTGCCAGCTTGTTGACTGGGATTTGTTGTAGATCAGATATCGTCTTTATTCCGTGGTCGTACAGTTTTCTTGCACGCACGCGTCCAATTCCTCGTATTTGGACTAGATCCACTAGTTCTTGCTTTATCCCATAAGAGATTCTCTTTCGTAGAACAGAGAGGCCCTCTAGCAGATCTGCGCGTTCTACTAGCTTGGCAAGCTCATACAGGCAATACACTAGCCAGTCAGCAGTCTCCACCATTCTGTGCATATCGCCAGATTCAATTCCAAGGTTATCAGACAGATGAATCTCTGATGATTCTGATATCCATGAGTATAATGCCAAAAGGCTTCGGTTGCAGTCATATTCCGATATGGATTCTATGAGCTCAGACGACTTGTTCTCAATTAGTGTGCTTAGTGCTTCATAATCCTTGTTTCGCAGAGAAAACTTGGGAAAGAACTCTTCGCAGCTAGATATTAGATGCAGAAATCCAAGTGTGTGGATATTGTTTTCCGATACGGCTTCGAGTCCTCGTCTAAAGTAAATTGCAGTAACTGGGTCAATGTATAACATTGATACTTTTTTGCCAAATTCTGTTGCGGCAAATCGTTCTGCCTTTTGTATTATGAGATTTTCTCGAATTAGGAATTTTTTTGCAATTTCTATTGAAAATGACAGTGTGTTTTTTCTTGTCTGCAGTCCTGCAAGGGTTTTTTGGAAAAATCCAAGTATTTCTTCTCCTTTGATCCCTGGATTTGACACAATATGACTCAGAATATGGATTCGAAGGGCCTTATCGTCTGCTAGCTGTGATTCTATTGGCTCTGGTGTACCGTTGATGTAATATTCAGTAAGATCAGACGAGTTTGCATTACCTACAATTATTGCCTCGCCGAACTTGTCGTATTGTGGCCTGCCTGCCCTTCCGCACAACTGTTTGTATTCTAAAATGCTGATTGGCTTGTTTGCGCCCGCCTTGACATCATATCTTACTATACTAGATATGACAACTCGCCTTGCAGGAAGATTTACGCCTGCAGCAAGCGTGGGAGTCGATGCCAAAAGCTTGATTTTGCCATTTCTGAATTCTGTTTCAACTATTTCTCTACAATTTTGGTTGAGGCCTGCATGATGGAATCCAACTCCTTTCTTTAGTAGAGAAGAAAGTGTTTTGATTAGATCAGTGTGCTCGTTGTTATCTAGAACTTTTTGCGAGATTTCTTCGAGAGATTTTTTCTCTGAATCTGATAGAAATTTGAATACTGCATCAGAGCCTTTTGTGGCAAGCGATGCAGAACGAGTTCTAGTTTCTGCAAATACCAAAGACTGTCCACCTTTTTTTATTGTGTCAAGACACAGATCTATTGGTGGGCCCCTAATGCTGGACTCTATTTCATCAGAATCGCCATTGTTCCATTGTATGGTTCCGCCATCGAATACTCCTTCAGTTAGCGGAACTGGACGCCAGTCACTAGACACCAGCTTGCAGCCAAGCCATTCTGCTAGCTCATCAGAGTTTGTTATGGTGGCAGAAAGGCCCACTAGTTGTGGGGTTGTCGGTAGCTCCTTTAGTTTTGTCAATACAACTTCGAGTGTTGGACCCCTGTCCTTGTCACCAATTAGATGGACTTCGTCTGCAATAACTAGGCCAATTTTGTCAACCCATTCTGTCCCATGACGAATTAGCGAGTCCATTTTTTCATTTGTCAGCACAATAATGTCGGCGTTTTCAGATTCCTTGTCTACAGAATCAAAATCGCCAGTGGAAATGGTTGCTTTTATCTTGCGCCCAAAATCGAGCTTCTCCATTTTCTTAAATTCAGAGAATTTTTCTGATGCTAAGGCTCTGAGCGGAGTCAGGTAGACGATTTTGCCTTGTTTTGTGCTCAAAAATGTCATCATTGCAAGCATCGCAATCAGGGTTTTTCCACTAGCAGTAGGGGCTGCAACTAGTATGTTTTGGCCTTCGAGCAGGCCTGCTTTTAGTGCATCTGCCTGTGGAGGATATAGTTTTGTTATTTTTTGCTCAGCTAGAAATTCTTGTGCGGAAGGGTTTAGTCCAAGTGCGTCTATTCTCATACACGATTATAGTGGCCAGGCTTGGATTCATAAATTGATGCTTCTCGCAGCATTCTTCGAATAAAATTCCTTGCCTCTTCTTCTGTGAACTTGCCTGTTTTGGTTAGCTCCTTTACAAAGAGCTTTTCCTCAACTGGAGTCTTGCTGTCACCTTCTAATGATTTTAACACATCCATGAACAATTGCAGTTTTGATACCTCGCTATGCGGTCTTCCTTGCAATACTCCAAGGTCTACTTTGCCAGTGTTTACATCAACGCCAGCATCTTCTAGCATGCTTTGAATCAGAAATATTGCACGCTCTGCGTCTTCTGCCTCTACTTGATCCTTCATGAGTAGTCTTGCCCTTGCAGTTGCAAGTCTGATTAGTCCTCCTAGCTGTCTTGGGGTTACTGTGATCATTTCCTCAGATTCTACATTCCTCATCTTTAGATAGTAATCCAGGATTTTTTCCTCTGCTTCTGGTGTTAGTGTTGGATCTGATCTTTTGCAATATGCAAGATATTTTGTGAAAATGTCGGCATCAATTAGTGATCTAGTGTCGGTTGCAGATTTTTTGTGCAATCCTATGATGTGCTGTGCAATGTTTCTGTCTTTTTCCTTTGAAGGAATGTCTCGCACAACAAAGATCAAATCAAATCTAGTCAATAATGGAATCGGCAATGCAACGTTTTCTGTGATATTTTTGAATGGATCATATTTTCCATACATTGGGTTTGCTGCAGCCAAAATTGATGTTCGTGCATTGAGCGTAGCCACAATTCCTCCCTTTGCAATGCTTGCGGATTGTTGTTCCATAACTTCGTGCAGTGCGCTTCGGTCTTCTGGCTTCATTTTATCAAATTCGTCAATGCACACTAGACCTTGATCTCCCAGTACAACAGCTCCTGCCTCTAGCATCATGATTCCAGTTTTATCACGAACCACGGCTGCTGTGAGTCCTGCAGCTGTTGAACCTCTGCCTGATGTGTAGAGTCCCCTTGGTGCAAGTCTTGCACAAAACTTGAGCATTTCTGATTTTGCAGTACCTGGATCTCCGACCAAAAATACGTTAATGTCTCCTCTTATCTTTGTGCCATCACCCATTATTCTTTGGGTAGAGCCTACCATCAAAAGCAAAATTGATTCTTTGATTATTGCATGGCCCTGAATGTGTGGAGCAAACGAGTTGACTAGGCGCTCGTAAATGTCTGCATTTTGTGCCAAGGATCTGATAATTTTCTCTTCTTCTGGTGAGATCTCTTCTCGCTCTGAACGTCTAGAGTTTTTGCCTCCTCTGCCTCCCAGAAATTCTATATTGTTTCCTTCTATTCGTAGTCGGTGCAGTCCGCTGTTTACTCGAGTTCCTGCGATTTGCTCTTGTTCAATTCTAACAATTCCAGTAAGGATAATTCTGTCTCCTGGACGTGCATTATCCACTAGGTCTTGTTTTATGGTAACATCAATGTAATGCGGTAATTGTCCTGGAGGAAGATCTTCTGGAAGCTCTTGTAATCTGACAATTTGAAAGTCGATGAACTTGCTGTTTTCTGGATCAATTCGAATATCTCGGTGTGCACATTTTTCAGAAGAACATTTGCTTGGAGTGTAAATGTTGAGGCCTCGCTCCAGTTGAACCTCTGTGATATGTCCTTCTGGGCACTTGTAGACTACATTTCGCGCAAGCGGTTTTACTTCTGATGAACGAACGACCATGCCTGAGACGCTCGTCATTTTGCCAATTACTTCGGCGTTGATTTGTCTGAGGCTTCTCTGAATTGGATAGTTTGCAATTCTTACGCGAATATCGTCGGAGATTTTTGCTGCGTAATCGGGAAATCTTTCTTCTAGAATGTTTTTGATTGCTCGAGAAAACGCATAGAGAATCTCGTCTGGTTCAAGATTGAATTTTACCTCAATTTCTTTGTACGATACTATGTCATTATAATCAACTACGATAAACTTGGCCTGCTTTGCCATCATTTGGTCGATTTCTTCTACATAATGGAATTGTCCTGACTTGTCCTTAAAAGAGGAAAGAAAGTGCTGCACTTGGTCTATTGTTGCGCTTCGGGATTGGGTTTCAAGTGTCATTGTTTTTCACCAAAAATTTGTTTCATAAAGTCGGCGCTGTTGTTGTGAATGGTATTGTATAAAGAGCGCTCTTCAATTGAGAGCTTTTTTGCCAAATCAGCTGTGAGTTCCATGGAATTTGCTCGCGGAATTAGCTTGCCTAGTCTTTTTCTGATTAGCGTGTTTAGTAGGGACTCTAGCTTGTCGTGCTCTTTTTCTGATTGCCTTGCCATGTAACCTCTAACTTTGATGTAAAAGTCTGGCTCTAGGTGAGATAGTTCTTCACCCTGAAAGTTTTCCTTGGATATTGACTGGGTTAGCTCAATTCCCATATCAGATTCTTGGATTTCTGCGTGGGATTCAGATTCCAGAGTCTGTGCAATCCAGCGAGGCATATTGATGACTTCGCCTTGCTTGCCGGAGATTGTAACGCCAGAGACGTCGATCTTAAAATCGTGATTAATCACTGTCTTTACGTCTTCGATTTGATATCCTATAGTGTAGACTTGCAAAAGCTCGTTTATTTTCAATGGTTATCAAACTTGATTCAAGGATTTAATGGATACGATCGATCAAATGTGTTTACAAATAGCTTTGATCATTTGATCCTCAGGCGTG
>VHBK01000012.1 GCA_016872015.1 Nitrososphaerota archaeon | reverse complement strand
TTTTTGGCAGACCCAACTGGTATAGTTGCAGAGACCAGCAAATACGGATTTTCCGGCGCCAAGGTAGTGGTATCATCATTTACCATGGGTGAGAGCAGCTTCCGTGAAGGACAAATCAAAGAAAAAGAATTTGAGGTGACATTTACCTCTGATAAAACTTATCACATTAGAACAATCGAGTCTGGTGACTCTGGCAACATCTTCCTTGCAGGCTATGCATCGCCTGACAAACTAAATGGCGGTGAGGTAGTGGGTGTATCCCCAGTGGCACCGTCTACTGGCGCACAGACATCGTCCGGTTCGTTCCCAATATTCATCATATATGGAATGGCTGGCATGGCAGCAGCCGGCGCAGGTGGATTCTTTTGGTGGAGCAACAAAAAAGCAAAGAAAGAATCTGAATACATCCAGACTGGCATTGACCCAAAATATCTTCGAGGAGTTGACACAAGTGAGGCATCTGGTGGATACAAGACCAACAGAGGCGAAGCAGAACTTGCAACAGGCGACACTAGCTACAAGCAACACACAAGTGTCTATGACCAGGGCTCTACACGTGGCTCACTTCCAGCAGGACATGAGGCACCAAAGGAAGAGCCAAAACCAAACTCAAATCGTGGCTCTATGCCTAAAGACTGGAAACCCTAATTTACAAATCTAGACGCTTAGACTTTTTACCATCTTGTTCTTTCTGTATTCTAGTATACTTAGCGCAATTGCAAGTGCACCTGTCAGAAGCAAAATTACCTCTATTGTCAAAATAAGGGAATGTGAAAACGAGTCCATCACTCTTGTTTCGTTGATGCTTGACACCAAATATGCATAAGAATACACGACAT
Organism: Nitrososphaerota archaeon; assembly: GCA_016872015.1. GTDB lineage: Archaea > Thermoproteota > Nitrososphaeria > Nitrososphaerales > Nitrosopumilaceae > Nitrosotenuis. The sequence continues at coordinate 34,475 of VHBK01000012.1, read as the reverse complement.
AGTTTGTCGCCCAATGGATTAGCAATGCAGCAACAAAGCCGTATCGATAGTAGACCCAACCAATTATTATTCCTGCCATTGCTGCCTGGGCAAACTTGCCGTTGCTCCACTGATCCGACAGAACATGGGTTGCCCCAAACATGACACCTACTAGTACAACAAGTATGATTGCCTTTTTTGGACTAGTGATTGGCAGATTTGCGGACGGATTCCACAATGACTTGAAGAACAATCTTGCGGATGCTCTATGAGAGTATAGCAAAAACAGAGGAATGCCGACTAGAATTATTCTAAAGCCAATCTCTTCAATTATTGGTGCAGTGGTGATTCCTAAAAATCCTGTCAGGTCGTTCTCAAAGGTTGGCGGCGTTATTGTGATGCCTACCAACCGTTGTGTGATGTCAATTAATCCAGATAACACAATGATGATTGAGAACCACTTGATAATCTGGACTAGGTAGCTGCCATCCTGGGATTCATACGAGCCAGACATTATAGGAGACAATACTTTGAGAAAGTTCTTTTTTGGCCCCATGCTGGATATTACAAATAAAATCAGAAATGCGGCCCAGGCCACAATAAAGACATCGCCGATTCCAAGCCAGCCAAGCCAGTCCTGTCCCTTTAAAAAATCTAATTCTGTTATGGGTAATGCATAATCAACGCTTTTTCCTATTTGGGAGTTGAAAAACAAATACGCGCCGATTGGGAATGATAGTATCATCAGTCCGAAAACAACTGAGATTAAAGCGGAATATGGAATTGCTAGGCCCTGCAGGATTTTGTGGTCTTGCATTTAGTGGACTTCGATGCTTGATTCGGAGAATCCGAGTCTGACTAGGGTTTCTTTCATGGTGTCTCGGTGGTCTCCTTGGAGGAAAATATAGTTGTCCTTTGTTGTCCCACCGCAGGCGTACTTGCGCTTTAGCTCAGATAGCGTTCCGTTTAGGTCGTTTAGCTTTGAATCCAGCCCTTCGATCATTGTGCCCTTTTTCTTAAATCGCCTTTCTTCTAGTCTGATAACAATTTTGGTTGATTCTTTGTTAAGATCGCCGCAAGCACACAAATCTTCAGGTAGTCCACATGTGTTGCAAATTACTGCCATTATTTTACTAAAATAATTTCCTTGAGCCGACTATTAAGCCTTATTGGAATTTTCTTGCAAGTTTTTTTATCAAAGACTTGATGTATCATATCATGTCGCAGGATCTTCGAAAAAAGGCAGTAGAATTATTGTTAAAGGGGGCCACACTTCTTGCAGAGCCGTGTCCGTATTGCAAGGGGGTTCGCGTAATGAAAGACGGCAATGCTCTTTGTGTCAGCTGTGGAAAAGAGCCTGACCAGAGCAAGGTTGTGGAGGCGCCGAAAATAGATCAGCCAAAGAATCCTATATTGGATTCTATGAACAAAAAACTGGAAGATCTCACAAAGGAGCTAGAGGCGGAAAAAGACCATGAAAAACAACAACAAATACTAAAATCGATAAACGCGCTTTTAGAGACTGTTTCCAAGTTACAGAAATGATAAAGTTTTTATCTTTAGTTCCTAGCTTCACAATCAAATGAGCAGTAGCAAAAAGAAAAGCGCACCACTACCAGCATCGTCTGCAGGTTTATTGCGCTTCTTTGAGGACGAAACTAAAGGATACAGACTCGATCCACGAATCGTAGTTGCAATTCCAGTTGGTCTAATTGTAGTATCTTGGATGCTTGACTTATTCCTGATAAAATAAAGACCTAAAATGACAGAATCATACGATGATGTATCTAAAATACACAAGCGTTATTCCCTGACATTACTTACCCCATCATCAAAATATCATTCACTGATATTTTCTGCAATTGTATCTGCAATCACTGGATATTTCATTTTGACATCATATCTTGACAGGCAAGACGAGCTTGCATTCCGTCTGCCGATTTTGATGGGCATCCTGCTAATCACGCAAAAAATCGATGCAAGACTAATTCGAAACCGCGAATACTCCAAAGCACTGCACATGTCGCTTTTTGGCAACATGTCGTGGCTTGCAATTGTATTAATGGGACTGGCGGCATTTTCCGTTTTGGGAAAACCTGAGATGTCATTGTTATATGTGACAGAAGGAATGCTGATTTTTACCAGCTTTAGAATCGGACTGCTCACTACCACTTTGGGACTATCAATGAGAAAGGCGTGGGCGATTTGCTTTGTTCAGCCAGTAGCAATGTATCTTGTATTAATTCCGCAGGAATTGTGGGTATCGTCTCTGACTGACCCAATTGTAATGGGCCTAGGCGCTACATTTTTGGCAATTGCATCGATTTGGTCATATCTTACTGATAGGGCAGGCCATCCAGAAGTCAAAAGTACACACGAGCTAATCCAGGCATATTTGGCATCAAGGGGTAAAGATAACTATGAAGAAGTAGAATCTATAATTGAGTCGCGCTCAAATCCATCAAATGTTCTAACATCGCAGATTAGATTCCAGTCAAATAATGGCGACTTTAGGATGGTCTTGCCAGGGGTGCACCCAGGGCCATACCACCCAATTGGAGGAAGCAACATCACATATAGAATTTACAAGACGCTAAACTCGTCTGCAATGGTAATGCACAGCGTATCTGACCATGCGCTGAATTTACCATCACAGGATGCGGTAAATGACTATCTTGGAACATTCTCAACTAACATGGTTCTCAAAAAGGGCTCTAACTGTACAGAGCCAGTAACAGTAACTGTGAACAAGGCGCGCGTCACAGGAATGCTCTTTGAAAAGACAGCAATCTTGTTTTTGTCATTATCGCCGCACGGAATGGAAGATGTACCAAGTAATATCAAAAAGGAAATTGAACAGCTTGCAAGTAATCGAGACTTTGAGAGAATTTTGGTAGTGGATTGTCACAATGCAATGGGTGAGGAAATTGGCCAAGAAGACTCGCAAGACATGCTAAAAGCAGCAAAGGCAACACTAGAGTCTCTTGTTACAAAGGAATCATATGCACTAGAGTTTGGATATGCAAATTCCAACGGCATGGATGTAAAATCAATTGATCTTGGCCCTGGAGGTCTTGGCGTATTATGTTTGAAAATAAACGGCAAGAATTTCTTTTTTGGCTGGTCTGACTCTAATAACATGGAAAATGGCGTGCGTGAACATGTCGTAAATCATTTTGCAAAAAACGGCATGGCACTAGTGGAATTGTGCACATCAGATACTCACTTTAGCTCTATTGTTGTGCGCACAAGAACCGGCTACTATCCATTTGGCAAAATTACTACTCCTGACACCATGGCAAACTGGTATTATTCCATAGCAAAGCAGGCAGAGGCCAAGCTGGAACCCACATCATTTGAGATCCTAGAACATAAAGCCGAGGTCAAAGTAATGGGCACTGCAGTCCTTGAGGACTTTTCCAAGGCACTGGACAAGTCTCTTTTACTAACCAAGGGATTTGCCATTGGAAGTTTTCTTGTCTTTATTGGCTCTCTTTTCCTATAGTCTCTATATTTTCCAAGTTTCCGTAAAATTCATCCAAAAAATTTCCCAGCTGGAAAATTGGGACAACTGGGACCTTATCCACAAAGCTTACCTTGTCCTGGTATAATGTTACTATGACTGGTGCTGCAATTGCACCCTTTGTTTTTGAGACATAGTGTTTTGTGCGCTCTATTTGCTTTTGGACAATTTCATTTAATGCTGATGGCGTCATCTTTTTCCAGTGCTTGCAGTCAATTAGCATTGCAACGCCCAGCCTGATTCCAACAACATCGATTTCCATGCGTGGGCCAGTCAGAATCAGATTCCTCATTGTGGCAAAATCATGAATTTCCAGTATCTTTGCTGCCAAGCCCTCAAAGTCCCTCCAGTCCAAGTGTTTTGCTATTTCGTCAACTAGGATTCCCTTGCTTAGGGCAATGATTGCAGCTCGGAGCTTGTCGCCTTCCTCAAATTCTATTGTGGTACCATCAAAGCTGCCGATATCATTTGCTGCAAGCTCCTGGATCATGCGCCTTGCAGAATTCTTGTCTATCTTTGATACCATTGCAAAATCCTCAATTGATATTCCGCCTGGGATGATACCGTCAATTCCATCAAGCCACAGTTTTGCGCTCAATTTGTTTTGTTTTCTGTTTTTGTAAATTAAAAGGATTGCATACGATTTGTACTAATACAGTGTTGCAAAAAACACCATTGGAGCTTTAAATTAGATGATACCATAGTAGATTCGTGAAAGTATTATTCTTTGCAGTTTTAATATTATCTGGGTTTGGGATTGCCTTTGCAGAAAAAGGCACATTTGTGGATACAATCCAATTTATCCAGTATCTCGATGAGAGCACTGCAATCGAAGAAGTAAAAAAGAAAAATCTGGACATTTACTATTCGCGAATTCCAGCAGAGCTGATATCGGACACCGACACTAGCAACCTGAAAATATTTTACACGACCGGCGGCTCGTTTAGCATACTGGTAAATCCAGCACAAGGAGAAGAGTTCAACCCGTTTTATTATCAAAAGGCGCGATTTGCACTGAATTATCTAGTTGACAGAAAGCTAATCGTAGATGAGCTAATGTCTGGGTATGGAGTAGTAATGACATCAAATTACGGTCCATTTGATCCTGATTTTCTAAATATTGTATCCGAGCTTGAAAAGTTCCACTTTAGGTACAATCCGGAGCTTGCAAATTCCATGATATCTGAGGCAATGATAGAAGCAGGAGCGCAAAAAATCGACGGCAAGTGGCACTATAATGGCAAGCAAATCACTGTGACATTTTTTATTAGAAATGATGATCCAGTACGAAAATCCATTGGCGAGGTAATATCGTCCGAGCTTGAAAAGTCAGGCTTTACTGTGAGAAAAGACTTTGGGGATTTGAACAAGGCATATGTTTTGGTGTATGGCTCTGATCCTGCCGAACTCAAATGGAGTCTATACACCGAAGGCTATGCAGGACGGTCTGCATTTGTAAAGTATGATCCTCTGGGTCTTGCACAAATGTATTCTCCGTGGTATTCGAACATGCCGGGCTTTAACAATCCGCAATACTGGAACTACAAAAACGAAAAACTCGATGAGCTTACACAGAAAATCTATTCCAGCAATTACACTACATATGGTGAGCGAGCCGAGCTGATTCGCCAGGCAACAATTCTTGGCGTAAACGAGTCTGTGAGAATATTTCTAGCAGCCAAAGTGGACCCATTTGTAGTAAACAAAAACTTAGATGGCGTAATCAATGATTTTGGAGGAGGAATACAAACCAGATTTACGCCAATCAACTCTAGGACAAACGATGACACACTCAAAATTGGCGTCAAGCAAATCTATCAGGGTGCATGGAATCCAGTGCGGGGCCTGGCAGACGCATACTCCAAAAATATTTGGGATGTGCTGTATGATCCTGGGATGTTCAAAAATCCGTATTCTGGCCAAAACTTTGCAGTGCGACAAGACTGGAATGTGAAAACAGCAGGACCTACAGGAAAACTAGATGTGCCAGATGATGCAATATTTTGGGATCCGACACTACAAAAATGGCAATCCACTGAAGGCAAAAAGGCGACAAGCAAGGTAACATATGAACTTCTCTGGTCAAACTGGCACAACGGCCAAAAAATGGACATGAATGATGTCCTGTATTCTGTTTATTTCACACAGGAATGGGGTTCTGCACAAACGCAAAACGACAAGACATTTGATCCTGAATACACCCCCACTGCAAGCCAGGCAGCAAAGACACTAGTTGCTGTCAGACCAATTGATGATAACACTATAGAAGTCTATGTTGACTATTGGCACTTTGATGATACTGAGATTGCCGACTGGGGAGGAGTCTGGGTTACAATGCCCTGGGAGCCAATGGCAGCAATGGAGCAGGCAGTAATTGATGGCAAAGCCTCGTTTTCGAGAACCGACGCCCAGGCAAAAAGCCTCAACTGGCTTTCCCTGATTATTCCGCGTGATGCACAATTGATATCGCAATACCTCGAGGAATTCTCCGAGTCTGGCTATGTGCCGCCTGCACTGGAAAAATTTGGCAATAATTCACAATACTATGATTCCAGATACCAAAGCACCATATCGTGGATAGCGCAGAAAAACCATGCGGTAATTAGCAACGGACCGTTCTATTTGGATAGTTATTCTCCGGAAGCGAGGACAATTACGGTTCGCGCATTTGATGACGAGTCCTATCCGTTTTCCGCAGGACACTGGAATATCTTTGAGCAAGTAAGCCTACCACAAATCACATCAATTGACGTGCCAGACAAAATAATGCGCGGACACGATATTACCATTCCAATCACCACCGAGCATTCGACGACTCTGTATTATTTTGTAAATGATGCGTCTGGCGCAGAAATAACAAGTGGCATAATCCCAGTTAAAGATAATTCTGCAGAAATTTTGCTTGACTCTCAAGTAACTAATACCATGATGTTGGGAGGCCACGACATCAAAGTCTATGCAATATCTGACTCTGTTCTCAAGCCGGATATTTATCTGACAAGCTTTTCAACAGTGGATAAAATTGATGAGGCCTATACTGAAACTATACTAGAATCGGAAAAATCAGAGACACAAAACAACTATGGAATTGTCTTTGTTATATTGGGCGCAATAATTGTCGGCGTTATTCTATATATCAGAAAATCACGTAAACTGCGCACAAATCACTGATAATTCATTCATACAAATTCTACCACAGTCTTATATCCAAAATATCATCAAAACACCTTGAGAACAAATGCCAGATGAATCATGCCGAAGATGTGGCGGACAATTAAAAAATTGCACAATATGTGCAGAATGCCGAGATGCAGTGAGCCTAGTCTGCGTGCAATGTGGAACAAGAACAAAGGAGCAGATTCATTCCTTGTGCTTTATGGCAGAGATTCCAAAAATAGAAGAAGCAACAGTGCCAAAAATCTTTCAAAGACAGATAATTGCAGCCTGAGTAGAAATCATACCTAATGCTTAAGTAGTCTTTTTCGACCTTGATCGATCACTCTATGCGCAAAGTAGGCACGGCACTGATTCTAATGGCAATGCTGCTTATTCCGACTAGTGCGTTTTCACAAAGCTCACGAATTATCCTGCTTGATACGTTTGGCGACTACAAAAAGGGCGAAAATGTCTTTATTTTCGGGCAGTTATCGCAGGTCTCTTCTGACTTGTATGTGGTAACGCAAATCATCAACCCTAATGGGGATTTGTGCCAGATTCAGCAGCTAAAGCCGCTATCTGATGGTAATTTCATTACCGACCCAATACCACTTACTGGCAAAATCTGCGGCCTGACAGGAAAATATGATGTCCGAGTTTTCTATGGTGACTACACCATGTCAAGCTCATTTAATGTCAAAAACGAAAAGACAACAGAAAAATCAAGCAAGGACTATTTGGCATCTGCTGTATCAGTAATTGAATCAAAAATCTCAACAGTAAAAAAGACTGGAACAATATCAAGCGAATTTGAGACTCGATTTTCCGACTTGCAATCAACTAGCGATATTTCCAAGCTAAAGTCTCTGTATTCAGATCTGTTTTTGGCATATCCTTCAGAATCTGATGTGCTGGATCTTGATTCCAGAATTCGTCCTGCAATTGAGACAGCATTTGCGACAACCAAGTCACTAGCATCTGCATCAAAGCTGGACTCTGAGGCTGCAAAGAAAATAGACATCCAGACAGCAGGTGTTGCGTTTTATTCCGCAATCGGTGATGCAAAATCTGCAGTAAGGGAGCTCAGCGACGTTTATGTTTCATTGATTAATGTAGACCCACAAAAACCACAGCAGGAAAAACAGCTAAGCTATTCTGAGCTCAACCAATTATTGCTGAATCTGATGACAAAATCTGGCTCTATTATGAATAGGCTAGTCAAAGAAGAAATCGGATTCATCTTTGCTCGAGGAACAGGCCCAGTCTATGCAGAAGAGCTAAACAACTTGGTGAATCTGCTAACAAAGGCAAGACTCCTTGATGGCACACTCAAAAAAGACGACAACCTGTCCAGATTGATCAGAACAGAATGGAGCACACTGCGAGAATCACTGCTTGCAAAAGAAACACTGGCGAAATTTTTGGACGCAAAACCAAAGGTCGACAAGCTTCACGAGGCAACGCTGCTTTTGCGTAACCTGGATAAAGTAGACAGATTTGTCTCTGATGATGACACGCAAAACTCTGAGCTTGCCGTATTGATAAAGCCAAGGCTGGACTCGCTTATGAGTAAGCTTGGCGGCGCAACCTCCCCAGATGACATCATTGCATCGCAAAAAGATATAGTCGATATGAAAAACGTCATCGAGATTTCATCCAGAATATCTAGCACCATATCGTTTGCCAAAAACAATGCCGCAAGCTAATCCACAGTAGAATCATTCCAGATTCTATTGGATAATGTTAAAGACGCACAAACGCTAGAAGAAATTCTAAAAATTGTATCTGATTATGAGGCATCAATTAATGAATTGCGAGAAAAGCGCAGTCCACTATCAACTTTGAAATTTGAATACGAAAAACTAAGGGCAAGAGCAGAACTACAATCCGACTATGAAAGCCTAAACACCATCAAAAACGCACTCAAGGTAATCGAGACTGCAATTGAAATTGAAAAAGGCAACCCGACAATTAACAAAATCGACAAAATCGAGGTCCTGCTAAACTATTACAATACGCAACTATCTGTGATTGTAACCAAGCTTGATTCTTACACCAAGGACTCGTACAAGATTAGAGCATCCGAAATCTTACAAAGAGCAAAGTCGATAGAGAACCTTATTTTGCTTGGAGAGCGTCACAACAAGTTCCTTCCTGGATACACTGACTTTACTGATTCTATGAAGATACGCCTAGACAAGGCACGGGACTTGGTAGTCAAAAAGGACCTTGATGCGGCAGACAATCAGGTTCGTGCGCTATTTGATGAGTGGCGCCAAGTATCTGAAAAATATGACGAGGATCCATTTGGCTCTGAATCTGGCTACTCACTTGATGAGCTAAAGCGAATTGAATACAGAAACAAGCTAGATGATCTCTCGAACTTTGTTACCACATTTTACAATGCTGACTTTGATTCAGAGCGATTCATCGACATGACTGATGATGCATACCAGAAAATCGACTTGGGCAATTTCGATGATGCGGACAAGAAGCTAAACGAAATCCGCAACTATGTGGCAGACCAAATAGAGTTAAACCACAAAAAGATTCTCTTTGATATTTCGTACAACCCAATAACGCAAACCTGGGTAATGAATGGCGCAGTCGACAAGGAACTATTTGATAGGCGTGAGAACCTGTACCTTACAGTATATGATATGCAAGGCATTCAGCACAGCACGCTGGAATTCTCTGATACCAAAGACGGCGACTTTTTTACGCAATGGTTTGCACCAACAGAGCCTGGACTGTATGTTGTAAAATTACAGTGGAGAAATGCTGTTGCATCGCAAATAGTTGATGTTGCAGAAAAGCCAACTCTTACTGCCAAGACTCCGCCACCATCGCGGGACTATACACAAAACGTGGATTTAGCTCGTCAGTATGAGGACCTGCAGAACTTTATCAATGTCTTTGGTTCTTCTGGGTATAATTCCAACAAGGCAAAGTTTGATTCTGTAATGACTGACATTGAGAATGCATTACATGACAAGGACATATCATCTGCAAAATCCAAAATCAAAGAATTACAGTCGCTAATAGAAAGATATTTGCCTACACGATCAAAGGTCGGAATACTTGATGCATATGTTGATGACGGAAAGCTGTACCTGTCTGGCGCTATTTACAAGACAGTGGCATTCCCAGAAGATCTCTATGTAGACATTTTTGATCAGAGTGGAGAGAGAATAGACGAAATTCCACTAAAGGACAATGCGTCTGGGCACTTTAACCAGGTTTTGTCAAAATCGTATGGACCTGGCGTGTATGTGGCGCAGCTGGAATATCACGAGCTGACAGTGTCTGATTTCTTTAGAATAGATTAATTTCTAAAAATATGTTGTAGAATAGAACATCATATTCCTTTTTGTTTAGAAAATAATTTCAGAAAATGTGTCAAGACCAAGAATAACCAATGCCCTAAAAGGTTCTTTGGGAGAAATATACTACAAGGAATATTGCGATCAGAGGGGTTGGGCGTACATTTCACTTGAGAATCTTTACTTTATGAAAAATGACGAATGGGTTTTCACATTCAAAAAAGGGTTTAACCGAATTCGAGTCAAAATTCCACAAAATATTCGTAATGAAGTGGAGGCAATGATGAAACCCACAAACAATTCTTCACAAAACCCAAGCTTTGTCTTTGATTTTCTGGCATGCCGGGTGGGTACTCGCAAAAAATACTTTCCCGTGAATTATCCTGAAGAATTATGCTGGGTTGAGATAAAGACAGGCAGAGGTACACTTTCTGATAGCCAGGTTTTTGCCATGTCGCAAATAACACTCAAACTTGCAATATTCCAAATAGATGCGGTACTAGAATCACCATTTGAGGTAAACATGATCTATTTGATAAAATCGGGCAAAGAATGGATGGCTGAATTTGAGGTATTGGAAAGACAGCTTGCACCGAGATTTGAAAATGCTGATCTACGATGATTTTCCTGTGGTACCTTTAACAATATTGAACAATTGTCGCACAGCGAGTTTTGGATGACTGACTGCCATCTTGATTATGCTGGCTAGACTGAAATCTGCCTTGATAAAATCCAAAAACTCGTCAATATTGAGCTCCTTTATGATGTCTAGTTCCTTATCCCATTCTTTATCGGAGAGGCCAATCCAGCGTGTCTGAACCCTTGATGCAGATTCTATTTTTTTCTGGATTGCCTTTTTCCAGTTTTCCTCATATGGCTTTAGGGATCTTTCTGACAGATCTCCCTTCAGGATTGCACTAGCTGCCACTTCACCTGCCACCCTGCCAAATCGTATTGCATAGCGAATCCCTTCTAGGACAAGTGGATTTGCCTGTCCTGCAGTGTCTCCTACTAGAATCAAATTATCATAGACTGTTTTTCTTGAGAGTCCGTCGTTTGGAATCAGTCCATAATGAAATTCAATTTGTGTGATTTTGCCAAGCTTGGCAATTGGTCCGAGTTTTTTTTGCATTATTTGCTCTAGTCGCTCAGTTGGGTCTAGTGTAGATTCTGGCTTGCCGACCCCTACTCCGATTCGCACAATTTTGCCGCCCATTGGGAAAACCCACGCATAACCTGCAGGGGAATAGTCTTGGCCAACCATGAGCCACCAAGTGTCGGGGTCTGCATTTTCCACTTCGACTTCGTATTCTGCACCGGCGCCAAACCTCTTCCACTGTGTCACTAATCCTAGTGACTTTGCAACCACACTTTGAAATCCACTTGCATCAATTACTATTTTTGCATGAAACAAAATCTCTTCCTTGTTTGATGTTGTGTACAGTGTCATTCCATATGGGGTTCGAGTTACCTCTGTGACTACAGTACCTGTGTACAATTCAACGTCTTGCTTTTTTGCCTTTTCAGCTAACCATCGGTATGTCTTTCGAACATCAAGCACTGCGGCCATTGGAGTATTAGATGATATCATAACCTCATTTCTAGGAGAGCAAAACCCATAATTTTTGACTGGGTTGTAGCAATATTCAGGAATTTCAAATTCCTTTATGCTGTCCATCCAGGTAACACCGCTTGTGCGAACCGTTTGTGCTACAGTTTCTTCTTTTTCTAGCAATGCTACTCTAGCTCCTGTCTTTGCGGCAGAAAATGCAGCAGACGATCCTGCGGGGCCTGCGCCTACTATTACGATATCATAGCTTAACTCTTTAGCCAATGCAATTCGCAACTAGCCTGCAAATATTATGTTTTTACAAAACCAGCCTTTTGAATTCCGGCGTCTTTTGTATTTGCTCAAAATCAACATCTGATCGTGCCTTGTACTTGCAGGAAAAATCCAACACTATTGCCTTTTTTAGAATCTCTAATCCTTCTGGTATCTGTTTGTCTCTAACTAGGCTTGATGCCTTGTTGTATAGTGTTAGTGCGCTTTTTGGTTTCTCCTCCAGTATTGCATCATAGCATGTGATTGCCTCTGGGTATTTTTGCAAGTAATGCAGGGCTAGGCCCTTGTTTATGAGGGCAAGTGCGTTTTTTGGCTCTACAGACAGTGCCTTGTCATAGCATGATATTGCATCGGAATATTTTGCAAACTTGCCTAGGATGTTGCCCTTTTTGATTAGCGCAGTGACATGGAGTGGCTCTGATTGCAAGACCTGCTCAAATAATACTAATGCTTTTTTGAAATTACCTAAATTGAATTCAATGATTGCAGAATCGTATACATCCAAGCTACTTTACTAGCGGTTTGCCTTTCTGGTCGGCTGTTCGCTCCGAGTCAAATGTGGACATGTGTTTTGGATCGCGATGCATATAGCTGTGCGCCTCGCCTTGTTTTTGCCTGCAGAATTTTTTGTGTATTGCCTCTTCTATTTTGAGGGTGTCCGGATTTTCGTGGAACATTTTTGCACCACATTCCTCACAAATTATTTCTGGCATGTTGCTGCTCAATCTTCAAATCTATTTATTTATTGTGTGCTAAATCATACCATGGCAGAACTGCAATCAGTCCCGTTCATTGTTTGGTGTGTTATTGCGGGTGTTCTTTTCTTGGTCACCGGAGTATCATATCGCGCATATCTTGCCAAGAAAAAATACGATCCTTCATTTTGATTTGGATAGGTATTCTAGTATGGCAGTATAGTCCAGACTTCCAAATTCCTCCTCTGCGTCTTGATAAATTTGGTTTGCCTTTGTTGCCATTGGGAGATTTACACCAAATGCCTTTGCGGCCTCATTGATTGTGTCTAGGTCTTTTTTTAGATTTGATAGTGTAAATGTCGGGGAATAGTCCTGCTTTAGCATCTTGTAGGCCTTGTTCTCACTCATTCCTGTCTTAAAATAAGTCGAGTTGAGAATCTCCAAGAAAGTTTCTGGCTTTATTTTTGAGGCTCGTGCAAGCGTAATTCCCTCAGCTATTGCCAAAGCAAGCATGGCTATCTGAAGATTCATTGCAATTTTGACAGAATGTGCAGTGCCGTTTTGCCCCAAGTAAAAGACCTTATTTGCAATGTCATTGAACAGTTTTTCGCATTTCTCAAACGTCGCCTTTTCTCCACCAACCATCATCAATAGGTCGCCTGTGATTGCAACGTTTGGGCCGCCCATGACTGGCGTGTCGCAAAACGGAATTCCTCTACTTGAAAATTCCTGGGCAATCTCTTTTGATGCTATTGGGTTTATTGTGCTCATGTCGCACACAATCAGGCCGTCATGCTTCCCACAAGCAATGCATTCGTCCCCAAATGCAACTTTTCTTACGGCGTCTGCGTTTTTTACAATGCTAAACACAACATCAGAATTCTCTGATACTTTTTTTGGCGAGTCCACAATTTTTGCTCCGTTTTCCTCTAGTTCTTTTGTCTTGGATTTTGTTCTATTATATGCAGTAACGACATGTCCACGCTTTAAGAGGTTGAGGCCGACTGCATTTCCTAAAAGACCGGTACCGACAATTCCGATTCGCACAAGAAAAATTGTAATGCCTGATTATTTGTGCTTTAGCGAAGCTCTTCCTCGGATACCTTCCATTTGCCGCCAAGCATTGGTGCAGTAAATGCCAGGTGTCCTATTACCTTGTCTCCCTTTCTGACTACGCCATAGTCCTGCTTTGACATTTTGAAAATTTTATCTTTGGTCCTGTAGCCGCCCTCGATTACCTTGATTTTGAATCGCTTGCTTGCCTTGATTACCAGTTTTCTGGCAACCTGAACATCACCAATCCATGAAAACAACTCAAAGGTACCAAAGTTCTGGGTCTCTATTTCTTCGCCGTAGAGCCTTGCCTCGAATTTGAGTTTGTCTTTTTTTGCCTTCTCGTTTAGCCAGTCAATTGCTTCTTGGCCGTGTCCCTTTTCTATGCCAAAAGTCTCTGAATCCATCTTCATGTTATTGGTTCCACAGGATCAGCACTTATTCTATGATTATAAAAAAGGTTAAATGCAAAGTCAATTCAGATTAATCAATGCAGGGTCTGACACTGCTTTTGTTACTTGGCATAGTTGCATCCACGATGTTTGGATTTGCTCCTGTTTTTGCTCAAGAGGCACCATCTGAAGATGAAATGCCTGATGAGGAAATAATGGACGAAGAAGTAATGGACGACACCATGGATGATACTATGGAAGAAACAGATGAAACAATGGATGATGCTATGGAAGAAGAAATGCTGACCACTATGGCACTTATTGCTTCTCCACTACAACAACTAAAGAGCGGAACCGACCCACATGAAATCCAATGCGGTGAGGGAATGAAACTGGTCTTCAAGGCAAGCAACTTTAGACCTTCATGCATCAAAGAATCAAGCTATGATGTACTATCACAAAGAGGTTGGGTGTCTGCACATGAACCATCACACGAAGAACTGGCTGGAATGATGGAATCCATGCCAAAAGATGAGGTAATGGAAGAAAACCCAGGGGAAATAGAACTAGAAGAAAAAGTTGAGGTGGAAGAAAGCGCATCCTCTGGAAACGGCACAGAGCCGACCCCGCAAAACCACACCATTGAGCTTAGCGAATCCATGGAAATGGGCGCAAACTAATCCACAATTCTGTACAACAAGTTTTAATGCATCATAGATTAGTCCGGTTTTTGGCTTGACTTTGGGTTGCCTACAATGAGCAAAAAATGGATTTGGTTTATTCCGCCAATTAACATAGCGGCCGAAGGACTACACACAGCAATTCCGCTTTTTGTCATACATCTGGGAGGGGGAATACGCGAAGTTTCTATTATGGTTGCAATTCATTATGGGGCGGCTGCACTTGGTTCTATTCTTTGGGGCAAAATTCTGGACAAATATCATGCAAAAAAGGCAGTCTTGCTTGTGTCTTTTTCTGCCATAGTCTTGTGTTGTATGTGGCTGTATTTTACAAATGATCTTGGGCCGCTCTATGTCGTGGCTCCGTTATCTGGATTCTTTTTGACTGCGCGCAGTCCTGTTACACAAATGCTGGTGATGGAAACTAGCATGAATAATCAGTGGGGCAAGCTGTTTGCTAGAACGTCTATTCTCTCCACGTTTGGCAGTCTTGGTGCAATGTTAATTGGTGCGGTGTGGAGTCTGTACTTTGATAGCAGGCAATACTTTGCAATATGTGCGATTGCAAGCGCAGTCGCACTTGGAATCAGCACGCAAATCAGCAAGACGAATTTTCACATTGAGCGACACGCAATTGCGCACTCTGTGCATGGGATACAACATGCATTTGGCCACTTTAGAATGCATCATCATTTTGTTTTTCCAAAAATCCCGAGCATACATGACTACAAGCACGTCATATCTATCCTAAAAGGAAAGATCTCACACGAAATTGGATTTTTGTTTTTGGCAAACCTTTTGTTTTATTTTGGAAGCAACATCTACTTTACAGCACTGACTCCATTTCTCAAAACACTAAAGATGTCTGACTCTACTGTGTTTACATTATATCTGATACAGACTTGCATGATGGCGGCGATATTTTTTGTAGCGCCCAAAATAATCTCAAGGCTTGGCGAGGAAAAAGCAACAATGCTTGCATACTTGCCAAGAATCCTAGGCGTCATGATTGCGGCGTTTCTAATCACAATATTTTCTGGTTATGTGTTATTGTCGTTTGCAATACTTTCGATGTGTTTGATGGTGGTTGGGTTTTCCATATTTACTACCGCAAACTCTGTTTTATTCTTCAAAGCCATTCCAAAGGGCTTTGAGGGCACGTATTTGGGCGTGAACAGCTCCATGATCGGAATGGGCGTCTTTGGAGGTGCGCTTACTGCCGGCTTTGTGGCTACGACCTTTAACTATACTATGACGTTTATTGCGTCATCTGTGGTCTTGTTTGGCTCTGTGGTACTCTTTAGGTTCTATTTGCACCACCGATTGTCGGAAAAAACTATTCACTAGTTCGTGGAATCTTGCCTTTCTCATCAAAGGTGTTCTGTATAGCAAGATTTGCATTACCATATTTTATGGACAGGTCCTTGTTTAGCTGAATCAGCTTTATTCTGTTTGTAGCAGATGATTTGTGGTATGCGTCCCATGCGTCTTTTGTCTTGCCGCCAGAAGAGATTATCTTGTTATATTCTGATTTTGCCTGGCTTACCTTTTCTTGGTGATATGAAAACATCTCTTGGTATATTGGCTGGACATGTCCTGGCTTTTTGGCGACAAATTTTGCAAATGCGTTTTGTGAATTATACTGCTCGTAATCCTTGTTCATTCTGTTTACTTCTTCTGCTAGGCTTGCCTTGACTTTGCTTCGTAATTCTTGTATCTGTTGCGCCTTGGTATTGTCAATTGTTTTTCCTTCCTGCATTTGTGCTAGAATCTTTTTTGATAGCTCGATTTTCTTTAGCATCTCTATCATTTCAAGATTTTTTTTGATTTGATCAGTTGCCCTGATTTCGTCTGCAAAGCTAGGAAGAATCGTACCAATGATGACAAAAAAGCTCAGCACAACAGTGCACGCAATCAGATTTCTTGCCATCCATTCCCTCTAGTATGTGATTTTGTATTTAGCGCTTTGACAGAACTTGTACGTAATCCTTAAGTTAAGGAAATTGGCAAAACCACATCTAAAAATACGCCGTGATCGTAGTTGATGCGTTGATCACAATTGATTGCCGTGAGGCAGAACACCTCAAGCACGAAATGGCAGTGTTTGTATCTGACTGGCTAGGGGCAATTCCAACCATGAAGCTGCACGAGTTCGTGCTCAGCACCATGGACGACAAGAACCTAGACGCAGAATATGTGGTCAAGGCAATAAAGGAGTTTTTTGCATCAATAGGAGAAACTGCAAACTATGGGGTTTTGCCAAAAGACGAGATAATCATGATAACGTCAATTCATGAGGGGCCAATAAAAAAAGAAAAACCGGAAAACTCGATGTTCTCGTGCAGTCATTGTGGATACGTTACTCCATACGAAGTATTATTGCAAAACCACATGAAAATGCATTATTTCTGATGCACTAGGAATTTGCGCCTCAGTTGGGGAATTCCTGATTCTAGGACAAAATCGTACTGGGGAAACAACACTCGATAGTGCTTGGCAAAACTTACTGCGGCAGTATGTGTGTGAAATATGGTTCTCAGATCCAAATTTACCTGCTTTCCTAGCCTGTCGTATGTGACTAGTCTGTATGGGTGTGGCAGCTCGCATTTTCTTGTAAAAAACCACAGCATCCCGAGAACCCCGACAAACAATCCCGTTATGATCTTGTCCAGCACAATTCTGTGGCGCTATTTTGCTATTTAGGATTGTCTTTTTGAGAATTTCTTATATGGTATTGTGTTGATATTATATCATGGAAGAAAAAACCGACAAGGTCTCCTGTGAATCATGTCCACTTGATTCTATACCAAAGATGATTGCAAGACTGTTCAAGAAAAAATAATTTGGAAGAATCCTTTTAAGCTGTTCTAAGAAAAGCTCAAAAAATGGCAAGTTCAATTCATCTGGTATTTTCAAACTATGGTTATGTTATTCTTGCAGGCATGATCTTTTCTGCAATGTTTATGGTATTATCTGCGCTATCAGAGTTTGTTTTCTTTGAGCCATACTTTATTTTCTATGTTCCAGATGATAGGACGGCAAGCTTTGCACTACTAATCACAGTTTCTGTCATGTCTGCACTTGTCATACCAATGAATGTCTATTTGGTAAGGCTGGTGCAAAAAGTAAAGCGTGCAAGTGGTGGAGTTGTGGGTTCTATTATTGGCGCATCTGCTGGAGCATGTAGTTGCGGCCCAGTTGGGTTTTCAATAATATCGACTTTTGGTACAGTTGGCGGAACTGCAACTGCATTTTTGACCACCTATGAGATGCCGCTGAGATTGTTATCGCTTGGAATATTGGGCATTGCGTACTATCAGACAACAAGATCATTACGAGACAATTGCAGGATTAAAAATTAGAACCGCCTGAATCATACAAGACAGGAAAGCCACGAGATAGGACCAAAGGAGGCTGGATTCAGGCCATTCTGGTTTGATATGGGGGCGGTTTGATATCAGATGCTGTGTGTTGTATGTGGACAAACCTCCAGTTAATATCGGGGCTCATTTGGTTTGCAAAAAATTAACTTGGAGTTTGATTTTTTTGCGCCAGATTTGATATTAGAGCGGCTTTGCTGATTCCAAAACATGACTGTTCTTTTTGTACCTACTAGGCCTTCAAAGAAGACCCTGGATTCGGATGATGAGTATATCCAAGACTAGATCTTGGAAAATGCACCCTCTGGCGTAGCTAGGCCTGCGAACTTTTCTGGGTGGATTATCTTTGAGAGTATCTCTATCCCAGTTATGGTTCTGATGCTTGGCTTGGAAAAATACGAGTTTGCGTCGACTGCGTACAAATTGCCTGACTTTACAGCTCTGAGGTTCTGCCATCTTGGATTTTTTTGCATACTTAATGCGCATTCTGATGTGGTTCTTTCTGTGTCAAATCCGCAGGGCATCATGATTATGATGTCTGGGTCTGCTGATATTACTTCGTCTAGCGTCATTTTTCGTGTTCGCCAGTACTGCTTATCAGATTCGTGCCACCTGCAATTTGCACCATCTGCGGAACCCAGTGACCAGATGTGAAAAACGGTTCTACCCATTCTATGCATAATACCTTGGGCTTTGTGGCGTGATCTTGATTTTTGATAAAATCAATTCTTTTTTGGATCGACTCGACTAGTGCTTTTCCTTGACTTTCTCGGCCAATCTTTTTTGCAATTACACTTACGCTAGATAGAATATCATCAATGCTGTGGGGATCAATTACTTCTACCTGCGGCCTTTTTTCTAGAATCTCAAGCGCTCGGTTCACCTCGTTTGTGTATGCAGAACACACAGCGCATGTTCCCTGACCTATTATGAGGTCGGGCTTGGCATTTTTGATATTGTCTTCATGTACAAGAAAAATTGGCGCACCGGTCTTTGCAAGATCGGTTATCTTGTCGTCAATTTGGCGACTAGTCATTGTATCTGGCTCAAAGACGGAGCTGATCATGCGTGGCTTTTGCCTTGCCTGCTCTGGGTAGAGACACTCATGCGTCACACCGACCAGATCGTCTCCCGCACCAAGCTCAAAGACAAGCTCAGTCGCACTAGGCAGAAAAGAGACAATTCTCATTGGTATGGTTATGGTTAGCTACAATATGTCATTTTTGAGTAGCACTGCATCAACAAATCATGCTAAATAATGCACATCGCTAGTCATGACATGGAACCAACTGCGGCAAACATTCGCAAATCAATAGAAAAAAACTGGAACGAGTATCTCTCAAAATATGGTAACCTGTTTTCTTCCAGCTCTGTTTCCGGTTCCAGTCCACCTTCTGTCTTTGTCGGATCCTTTGGTTATCCAAAGGTGGGAGTTGGCCCAATGGTTCCACCAATCCACGGTGACACAAGCATACTTGATGCGCCAGAGAGATGGCTTGGAAAAACATTGGAGGAAATTGTAAACTTTAGACTGAATCTGGTTCGAGGAACTCAAAATGTTTCTGTAAGTAATCCTCAAGGTCGCTACATTGAGAATCTGCAAGAGCTTGCAATGTCATCAAACACACCAGACTCTGAAATTACATTTTACAAAAACACTACCCCTACTACATTTATCGATGGCGAATCGGCGCCGTTTGGCCCAATTGGAGAAATAAAATCTGCAAAATTTTCAGGCATGTCTACATCCAAGTCAGTTGAAAAAGCCTACTATGACAGAGACCTCAAGGCCGAAGACGCAGTTCTTGCTTTGTACAATTCCGGAATAGAGATTTCAAAAATCCAAAAATGCTTCTCCATTGGAATGTTTGGCAAAGACCGCAAGCTAGTGCCAACACGATGGAGCATTACTGCAACCGATGATATGATATCAAAAAATCTAGTCGATGAAATTTTAGACTATTCCCAGATTGACTCGTATCTTGTATTTACGCACGAACACTTGGGGAATCAGTTTTCTGTATTACTGTTCCCACATCGATGGATTTACGAAATGGAAGAAGCTTGGCACACAGACAAGGGAGAAATTGGATTCGGTGCAGACGCAGAAGACGCAAACGGATTGGATCATTATCCAAGCATTGCAGGTGCATATTTTGCTGCAAAGCTTGGAATAGCGGAATATCTCTCAAAGAAAAAAAGACAAGCCGGCGTCTTGGTTTTGCGAGAGATACAACCGGAATACGCAGTGCCGGTTGGGGTGTGGCAGGTCCGAGAGGCAATCCGAGCTGCCATGAATAAAATACCAACTTTGGTAGATACGCTGGATCAGGGGATTGATATTGCCTGCAAAAATATGAGCATAAGCAAAAACGAATGGCTTGCCAAGGGAACCATACTAAAGATGCTAAAACAAAAAACAATCACGGATTATTTCTGATTCTACAGTTCGTATACTACAGATAATTCATACTTAATGGTTAAATCCATTTATGCGTAATTCCATTCATGAAACATGTCTACAACGATCAAGCAATCGCTTCATTTTGTTTAGTAGACCAAGTTAAACTCCAAGGGGAAAACAAATAACATGGCACAAGCAAGCGCCCCACTACCGCCAGCACCAGTTCTGATGACCTGCTTTGGTCACTGTGGAATTGGTCTTGGAGCAGAATCCTACCGTAGGCTGCTGCTTGATGTTGGCGCCGATCCACTAAAGCCAGTTCTCAAGGACACCAAAGACGAGTCCAGAATCCTAAAAAGATACGGAAGCACAATCCTTCGATTCCCAGGTGCATATACTGGTGGCGAAACCCCACTAATTCCAAGAGCATTGCTAGTGGACTTGGACCCAAGGGCTGCAAATCTCATTTTACAATCATATCCGGACCTTTTTGCCTTGCGCGACAAGCACGTAATCCATGGTGCAGGAGGCGCCGCAAGAAACTGGGCAGAGGGACGCTCTAGATTCAAAAACGAAGTCACCCAAAAATGGGACTTTGGAAAACAATTATCAGCATTATCGCCAGAACAAGTCCGAGGCTATACCGTTCCGTTTGCAATGGGTGGTGGTACTGGAAGCTCTTTTGCTTGCTCGTTTATCGAATTTATTAGAAGCAACACAAAGGAACATGCAACAATTGCAACACTAGGGTTGTTACCGGAATTTGGCTGGGACCCAGTCATATTGGAAGCAGCTGCAATCAATATAGTAATGAATCTGGAATACCAAATCAAGTATTCTGACTGTTCTATACTATTTTCAAACAAGCGACTACGCGAAGTAGCCCACAAGTATGAAAAACGAGTGGACAAGATTCCATCTATAATAGATGATCTGCCAAAGGAACACGAAGTTGGATGGAAAGACTACAAGGGCATGAATCTGATTGCTGCAAACGCAATCTCTATGTTCATTTCTTCATTTGCCAGAGAAACAGAATGGGACATGTCAAATTACAGAACATGGCTTGCAACAAAGAGACCCAAATTTGCAATTCCATGGGTCATACCTGTATTGCCTGATGAAGACCAGTGGAACCTCAACACCATTACTGGCAACAAGCACAACACCATGGATAGTATAATTGAGAACCTAAACAAAAAACAGGATGCAATATTATTCGATATTGACGAGACTGATATTCGTAATTATGGCGGAGCGAAGGACTCTTGCTGTGCACTGGTTAAAGTAAAAGGCGAATTTGACATCAAAGAGCGCGAATTGCTCAAGAGACTCATCAAGGAGAGATTCAACATAGAGGATTCCAGAATGATATTTGTCAAGATTCCAATCATGGACAAAGAACAGGCAAACATCACAATTCTTGTTAACACAAAGGCAATAGGGCCAAAGGTGCTAGAGATTGCCCGCGAGGCAGAAGAAGCCTGGGATGCATACAAGGATGAATACGGCAGATGGGGTATGGCCACTGAAGATTTCAAACAATCCCTAATGGACGTAGTTCATCAGTTTAGCCAGTGAGGGTATAATGTCTGATTTTACCTATCTTGAGGAACTTGCCGGCCAGATCAAGGCAAATAGGAAATACCTTGTGCAAATAGAAGACGAACTCAAAATAATAAACATGAAGCTGCACGAAATACCACTCAAAAAGCCAACAGAATCTGCGTTTGCAAAAATGATTGGAACAGAATATGACGACCAACAGGCAAATCTGGAAAAGACCAAGGCAAATCTAGAGGCAAAAAAAGAGGAGCTGTCAACATCAATCAAAACAGACACTGCAAGATTCATCAACGACATGACGTCGCCAGATCTGGTAATTCCACTTGATCCAAAACCGATGTTCAAGGACGGGCGAGTCATGTATCAGTACAAGAATCAAACCAAGTTCCACAATCTCTTTGATTTCCTATCTGAATTACTTGGATTGTCTGCACCTTTAGTTGTCAAAGATGTATTATTGTCATCAACTGAGATTATAGTAAAGGTCTCAAACGAATATGAGGCAAAACAGAAATTCATCAGCTCGATGAGCGAGATTCAAAAAACACTCACTATAAAGAAGAAATAATTAGTTTTTATTCAAATCAAGATTTCCTCTAATCATTGCAAAACAAATCTCTGACATTTGCTATTATTATTATAATCAGTCCAGTTCTCTTTGCCTTGGCGTATCAGCCCGACTCGTTTTCACTAAGCTGGAACCAAGGAAGAGGAGGCTGGCTCTTTGCAATGGCGTTTATTGTAGCAGAATTAATTGGAATCAAGACCATCGTCTCACAAAAACGAGTCATAGCGACAATCCCATTTGCAGCTGCAGTCTTTGCGTATTTGATAGCCCTTGATCACGGCCTCAGGCAATACATACAGGACGGTGCCCAATACTATAACGTAAATCTGATTCATTCCTGGACCTGGCTTTGGGACTTTGTGATAATGGGTGCGTTTGTGATTGCCGCTGTGACCATACTCTTTGGCAAGCGATGGATTAGAATTGCACCCGCAGGACCGATTTTTCTGTGTGGTAGTGCAATTATTCTATCGCTTGATGCATTTTTCCCGTATGATACCTTAGGACCCCTGCAGTATATTGTACCGTATTTGGTCAAGGCAAACGTAGAGATAATCAAGTTCTTTGATCTTGGTACTGCGATTGCGCGAAACAATCTGATGTTTCTCAAAGGTGACCATGGCTCCATGGCGCTACAGGTGTTTTGGCCGTCTGCTGGTGTACATTCGGTTATTATCTATTCCTTGGTGATGATGGCGTTTTTGCTAAAGATGAACATTGCACCAAAGCGAAAGGCAATGTACTTTGCAATAGGAATTGCAGGAACCATATTTGTCAACATGATAAGAATATTCTCTTTGTCGCTGTTTGTCCTCAAGGTATCTACAAATCCAGTCGAGTTTGAGGAATTTCACGGAATCGCAGGCGAGATAATGTTTTTGCCGTGGCTCTTTGCATATCTGTTTGCAGTAACTGTGATAGAGACCAAGAGAATCAAAAAAATGGCCGCCTAAAAGAAATTCTCAATTGAGCTCTGGCCAGTAACATCGGACAATTCTGATATTCTAACTCCCAATCTTCGCACGTTCTGGTCCTGGTCAGCTAGGGCTTCTTGGAGTAAAATTGTAGCAGTCTTTTTGAGCTCATCCAGACTTGACGTTGGATTTTTGAGCATTCTTGATTTTGTCTTGTTAGATAGATCAGACTGGACAAACTGGATTCCAACGGATTTGAACGTTTTTTTGTGCTTTAGTATTGTTTCGTGTAGGTCTGCGCAAATCTCATCCAGAGCGTCTGATAGAAAGGACAAGTCCTTTGAATCCTGCCTTAATGTTATGATTCTGGAATACTGCACAGCTGGTGCCCGCTCTGCCACAGGTTCATCATCAATTCCGCGAGCTGCATTGTACATGTAGGATGCAATTTTTTTGCCAAACATCTTGTTTAGAGTAAATACATCAAGCCTTGCCAGATCCGAGATTGTCTTGATGTCTAGTTCTGCGAATTTTTCTCCAGTCACCTTGCCTATTCCTGGAATGTCGCCTACATTTAGCTGGGCCAAAAACGATTCTGTTTTTTCTGGTTCTACTACAGTCAGCCCGTCTGGCTTTCTAAATCCGGATGCAATCTTTGATACTAGCTTATTTTGAGAAATCCCGACGGTACATGTCATTTTCACCTCGGTGCGAATCTGGTTTTTTAGCTGCTGGGCCAAATGCATGGCAATAACAAAACTTCCTTTCACTCTTTTTGTGACATCCAAGTATGCCTCATCGCGACCTACATACTCGAATACATCTGCATATGACTTCATTATCTCCATTGCCTTTTGTGAAATCTCTGAATAATACGGAAAATCAGCAGGCAAAAATACAGATTCTGGAATCTCTCTTAGCCTTGCCTTTGCAAACTTGATTGGCATACCGGACTTTACACCATATTTTCTTGCAATATAGTTGGCAGTGGCAATTGCACCACTGTCTCCACCCCTGTCTGAGAAAATGCAAACGCAGACCGGTTTGGTCTTGAGCGTCTGGTTTCTAATTTCTTCACACTGGGCAAAAAAATAATCAAAGTCAATGTGAAATATCACCCGCATAACATCATTGCGCAAAAAATCCTTATTACAATATCGGCAAGCTGAGTCTAAATAACAGATTTTGAAAGCTATTCTCATGGGATATCCTCTGGTTCCTGACGAAAAAGGAATCAAAATCATCGCCCAGGAGATGGAACCAGAGAAAATGTACTATTGCTACCACAACAACAAAGTAATGCTGGTGTACAAAGATGAACAAGAGTTTCTCAACTGTTATGAAATAGAGGAGGAAGATATTGTCTCAATTGTAAAGGAGTGCAAAAACCCAGACGAGATAGAAAAAATAATCCAAGATTTTTTGGCCAAAAACAACTTAAGCATTAAATAAAAGCAAAAGGGCAACATAGCAAATCATGAGCGAGTCTGACAAACCAACTGAAGCACAAGAAATTTTGGAAGAGTCACAAAAGATGCGAACCGACGAGGACGAAAATGCAAAAAAGACACGCGACGTGATTTTTGTTGGCGTAAAACCGATCATGACCTATGTCACAGCAACACTGACTCAGATTTCCACTCAACCAGTAGTAACAATCAAGGCTCGCGGACAAAGAATCACACAGGCAGTAGATGTATCCCAAATGATAGTAAAGCGCATGAATACTGTGGGATATTACATCAAGGACGTTCGAATTGCGTCTGATTCACTTCAATCACAAGACGGCAAGACTCGAAACGTATCCACAATAGAAATTGATATTTCAAAAGAGTAATTATTACAAATTATCAGTAGTCGGCGGAATCATAATTATTGCATCCCTTATCATGTTTCAGAATTTCAACTCGTGCCCTGCAAGGCAGTTCTCAATAATAGACGAGATAATCCAATATGAATCCGCAATGGATTATTCCATGTGCGTGTCTTTGGCAGAAAAAATCCAAACACTAAACGCAGAATGCACATCCAATCTGGAAACCCTATACTGCGGCTAGAATATCTCAAGCAGAAAAGTTATTCCAAAGTAAACTAGTACTACATTGATTCCAATCATGAATATTTTGTAGGATTTTCCAGAGAGAATCTTTGCGCTTTTTGCAGATGATGCAGAGACAAACATCAGCCACGCATAATCCATCCAAATGTGCAATGCAAACATCACCAAGATTCCCCAAAACGACCACAACACCATGGCATCAGAAATCAACTTGATTCCAATTGTAAACCACCAAACCAAAAAGAACGGGTTTAGGCCTGTCAACAAAATCCCTGTGAGCAACGGACCATGCTTGGAGTCTTTTGTGGCAACTTCTCTCAATGCTGATCTTAGCTGCAATGCAGCAAAACCAAAGATGCTTACGGCGCCAAGGGCGGTTATTATAATTCTGAACTGCGGAAAACTCTCTAATGACAAGACGCCTAGGCCAATCATGACTACCAGTGGGAGTTCTATTGCAGTGTGGCCTATTGCAATCTTGAATCCCGCAAGCCTCTGTTTCAATCCACTTGATATTGTGGCTGCAAAAAGAGGTCCTGGCGCCATCACACCGGAGACAGAAACTACTATTACTGTGGCAAAAAACGCAAAAAATTCTTGCATCTAACCGTACATAGAGTCGCGAAGCGCCCTTGTTTCCTTTTCTGTCTCTTTGATCTGTTTTTCTGCAACTTCGGCCTGCTTTCGCATCATGGACAGATCACATGACACCCCTGGCAAAATCTTGGACATTGCCATGCACAAGTCCACACTAGAGCCAAAGTCGGGGCCTGCATCGTCCACATTTACCAAAATCACTATGACATTTTGACCATGCAGCATTCCTTGGTTTAGCAATTCTCCTGGAATTCCAGGAATGGTACCGTTTTGTAGCATCATCATTCCAGCCTGCTTTATTTTCTCTCTGGCCTCTGTAGTGCTTCCGGCAGCAATTATCTGCTTTTTGTCGCTATCTGTTAGGTTCATTGGCGACGAGCTGACAACCAAAGAGCACTTGTGTTTTTTTGCCCAAAGCAACATCATTTTCGCAATAGTTCTATGGTACGGCTCGTTAATTGTAAGAAACGATGAGAACACTCCCACCTTTAGTGATGGGTTGACATAGATTCTAGTGGCATAGCTTGGAATCCCGTCCTTTAGTATTGATACTGTTGGAAAATCATACGAGTCGACAAATCCTACCAGATCATAATTATTTCCATGCATGAGTGATTCGCTTGCTATTGCGCTGGTAAATCCTACTGATGGAAAGCCGTCAATGAGGTAGCCGCCCTCTATGCTAATTGGCTTGGTCTCTTTGACCCATAATTTTGGCGCCATGGTGTATTTTTGCAAAAAATCACTGATATACTTTGTCTATAATTTGGCTAGGAGTGAAGTGCAAAAACGGCATGCAGTCTTCTGATTATGGCATTTTTTGCACTTTAATTCGAGCTAAAATCATCAGGAAAGGGGGCTGTGGCTGATTTTGATAATGTCTGCTTTGTAAAGGTATTATTCATAATTTGACAAATTACAGACTTTGTCTTTTTTGTAAACTAGACTAACTGAATTTTTTACAATGTGGACAAAAATAGTGGGATGGTAATACTGTACCATGGATAAAGTATTTCCAAAATTGGTATTATCGGCAAAAGCTTATCAAGCTAGGTCTAGTTTGAAAACTTGGCAAGGAAATGGCACTAGTACAAGACGAAATTACAATAATGGCCTCTCAAGATATCACTCCAGAGCAGGCAGAGCGATTTGAGGTAGAGTGCGGTTTTTGCTCCAAGCTTATCGCAGTTAGAAGCCTTGAGGCGCACATTATGGCGTTTCACTCTAGGGAATACTAGGAAAATTTTCTGTGGTCTGAATATCTGATTTTGCGGGATTTTTCGTATTTTCCAAGGTCAAACGATTCTAGCCTGATTCCCTGACCCACTGTAATCTTGGTTCTTGGTATCATGACCCCGTCATTTTCCTCTAGGTCAACGATAATGCTTTTTCCGCCAAACTTAGGCGTCTGCGTGTTTGCAGCAAGTATTGGCATTCTGTTTTCTAGTGACCTTGTCTGGCAGTACAGGTGCCATGGGTAAATTCCGCGCCGAACAATCCTTGCTGGAGAGAACAACACATCTGCTCCCTTTTTGGCAAGTGTCTCTGCAACATCGGAAAACACCATGTCATAGCAAATCACCACCCCAAACTTGCATTTTGTTGAAAATACCTTGGCCTCAACTCCTGGCTTGATAGAGTCTTGCTCGTAATCAAATGGGTGAATTTTATCTTGAACTCCGATAAACTGACCCATACTATCAATTACTGGCGCAGAAATGGTCTGCTTTGTGCCTGATTTTGTGTAAAATGCACCCGCAATAACACTCATGGAATATTGTTTTGCTATTTTGGCAAAAGGGGCAAACGTAGCCTCAAAGTTGTCAATTTTGTTGTTTGTCAGGTACTGTTCAGGCAGGCACGCAATGTCTGCCTCGTTTTTGCCTAGGCGTTCTAGCAGGTGAGATGCCTGCTTGATTCCTTCTTCATTAGTGCTTGTTGCGACGGTTTGCGCTATGCCTAGCTTTACCATTTGATCATTGCACAATAATGACCAAATTTAAGCCCACATGACTGCGACAAGATTTTTCATAACATTACAAGAATTTTGTTAAGCCAGTCAACTAAACTTGTCTATATTTGATTAACAAACCTGCACGGCAACAAATTCTATTGGTTCACATCAAAAAGGTAGAGATCTATGGATTCAAGTCATTTGGATTTACAAATACCACAGTCGGCTTTGAGCAAGGACTAGTATCGATATCTGGGCCAAACGGGTCTGGCAAGAGTAACATTCTGGATGCGATCATCTTTGCACTAGGCGAGAACAAGCCAAAGGTCATGAGAGTTGACAAGCTTCGATCGCTAATCCACGATATAGAGGGAAACAAGCGCGGAACCAAAATGGCGCGAGTCTCACTACACTTTGATAATTCTGATAGAAAAATCCCAGTCGACTCTAACGCAGTTGTAATTACGCGAGAAATGGGCGAAGACGGCGAAAACATTTACTATCTAAACCAAAAGCAGACAAACCGAAACCAAATCCTGGACTTGCTCGAAGTTGCAAATGCTAGTCTGAATCAGCTAAACGCAGTACAGCAGGGAACAGTAACTAGAATTTCAGAGTTTACTGCAGAAGAAAAGAGAACAGTAATCGAGGATTTAATTGGATTAGCATACTTTGATGAGAAAAAGTCCGAATCAATAAAACAGCTAGAGGATGCCGACAGAAGACTCGAAATTGCCTTGGCAAGAATGGATGAAATCAAAAAGAGAATCGACGAGCTGGAAGCGGAGAGAAACCAAAAACTCAGGCATGAATTCATCAACTTTGAGCTAGGTAGACTGCATGCAATTTCGGCTTCGAACAAAATGAAGGCAATCCAAACAGAAAAAGTATCCAAAGAGCGCTCCATGCACTCTCTGGTTTCTGAATCAAAGAAGCTAGATGAAGAAAGGGCACTAGTCAAAAAAGAGATCTCCGAGCTGGAATCGCAAAAATTCACATTCATGAGCGAGGTTAACGCCTACAACCAAGCAAAGGCGTCAATTGATTCTGAATTATCGCAGGCAATGCAGATCTACGAATCTGCCAACACTGAAACCATAACCAAATCAAGGCGAGTAGAGCAAATCAATGCAAGACTGCCGATTATTGCATCCGACCTGGAATCATTACATCAGGCAAGACTAAACATCGAATCACAATCAACAGAACAAAAAACAATATTATCAAAAATCAGAGAAGACAAAAACCAGATCTATGAGCAAATAAAATCAGTCGAATCTGAATTATCTGCAGTATACAAGCAACAATCGCATGCAATATCGCAAAGAAAAGAAATTGACACCAAAATCCAAGGGTTGACACAAAAGCTAAACCACGCCAAGGTAGAATTTGCAAAACTAGAATCCGAAATCAATGACTCTAAATCAAAAATAGACTCTAACAAAAACAGACTAGTAGAAATTGATGCAGAATCTGTCAAGCTTTCAACATTAAAATCAAGACTGGAATTAATCATAGAAAACCACAAGGCGACAATTTCAGAGCTGCGGGGAAGAATCTCAGAGCAAGGGAACAAACACGGAAAAATTGAACACGACATTGACGAGCTGAATTTCATCTTGGAAAAAGCTGCAAAGGCAGCCGCTCAATATGATGCAAAAATCAGAGTAGTCAAAAGCATAATGCATGAAGATTACACAATTGCACACCTCAAGGAACACCGCGAGGAATTAGGAATAGAGGGCCTAGTATACGAGATGATATCCTGGGACAAGCAATACGAGCGTGCAATTTTGGCTGCAGCATCGGACTGGATCAAGTCCTTCGTAGTGCAAGACTTTGGGACATTGCTGAGCCTAGCAGAAGTAGCACGCGCAAAGAAACTACCAAAGCTCAAAATCATCCCACTAGAGGCAATTCCAAAATTCTCACTAAATGTACCAAACGACTCTGACGTACTTGGAGTATTGTCTGATTTTGTTAGATGTGATGCAAAATACGCACCATTACTGACGTTTTTGTTTGGCAATGTGATTCTAGTCAAAAACCAGGATGCCGGCCTGCGACTATCAAAATCAGGCTACAAGACAGTAACAATAGATGGCGAGTTCTTTGAGGCAAAGGCATCTGCAGTTGTAATAGACATCAACTCGAAAATCTCCAAGGTCACCAAGATAATCTCCATGAGCACATCAGTTGAGGGACTGCACCAGTCAATATCGCTACTAAAAAGATATGTCCTCAAAAAACGATTATCAATCAAAAAAGTAGATGGAATAATCCAAAATTACAGAGAAAGATTATCCATATCCGAAACTGGCCTTGCAAATGCAGACATTAGCTATTCCGATCTCAAACTAAGGATATCCACAATAGACAAGACAAAATCGCAACTAGAATCCAGAATTACACAATTAGCTAGACAAATAGAAAAAATAACACTGGACCACTCCAAGGAGGAATCACTCATTACATCACTAGAAGAAAGGATTACGCTAATGCATGAAAATTATGCGGACGGGGAAAACCACCGAATTGCGTCTGAGCTTAACAGGCTAAATGAGAACCGATCCGAGCTTATGGCGCACCAGTCTAGTATCGTCAATGAATTACGAGACCGGGAATCCCAGCTAGCAACATTATCCGCACAGGATCTGGGCGAAAAGACAAAAATGCAGAATCTGCGAGAAGAGCAATCCTCGCTGAATCATGAAAAGCACGAAATAGAAACCCGACTAGGCCAAATAGCAAAAGACAAGGAATTGGCAAGCCAAAACCTAGTCAAACTGCGTGAAAAAGAGCAAAACCTCATTGCCACCTCTGGCACGTCAATATCAAAACTGCAAGAGTTTGACGACAGGCTGTCATTACTAAATGAAAAAGAAAGGCTGGTAACACGAGAGATAAACGCACTAGAGCGCCAGTCTGATTCATTATCGCGCGATATTCGGGATATGATAGAAAATGAGGCAAAAATACAGAAGGTCCTAGAAAAATACGGCTATCAGGAAATCACTGAAACATTTGAGGTGGATTCAATGTTATCATCACTGGAATCAGAAATGAATTCGCTGACGACAAAGCTGAACGCAACTGCTCCCCAGACATTTGTTGAAATCTCCACTGGATACCGCTCCATGTCGGACAGAAAGAACGAGCTGGAAGAAGAGCGAAACGCCATAGTGAGATTTATAGAAGAAATTGACAAGGACAAGCGCCAGACATTCTTGGAGGCATTTGACAAAGTGG
Source organism: Nitrososphaerota archaeon (assembly GCA_016872015.1). GTDB lineage: Archaea > Thermoproteota > Nitrososphaeria > Nitrososphaerales > Nitrosopumilaceae > Nitrosotenuis. The sequence continues at coordinate 3,140 of VHBK01000012.1, read as the reverse complement.
ACAAGGAAATCCGAGACGCATTCCATACCATGACAGGCGGTGAGGCCTGGCTGGAGCTGCAAAATGAAGACGACATTTTCAATTCTGGAATATCATATCTGATACAGTTCCCAAACAAGCCAAAAAGAGAATCAACATCGATATCCGGTGGGGAAAAAACACTTGCGGCAATCGTATTCGTGCTGGCTTTGCAGAAACTAAAGCCGTCAGTGTTTTACCTGTTTGATGAGGTAGATGCACACTTGGATGCCCCCAACTCTGAAAAACTTGCAAAAATAATAGAACAGCGCTCTGCAGGAAGCCAATTCATCATGGTGTCCCTCAAGGATTCTGTTGTGCAAAAGGCCAAGCTGATTTACGGTGTCTTTCCAAAGAATGGTGTCTCGCATGTTGTAACCTACAAGGACAAGCGCATGCCGTCCATTACAATCTAGTTTAACCCCAGCAATGCTAGTGTTAAATTACTAGCCCAAATTACGCACAACACTGTCTAGTTCTGTCTAGTTGTGGTATAATTCCAAAACTGTCTAGTTCTGTTTAGTTATGAGAAAGCACGAATCTTCTTCTCTCTGTTCAGATTAGCCGGGTCCGGCTCTGATATTGCGTCAATTAATGCCTGGGTGTAGGGGTGCTTTGGGCAAAACAAGACCTCATCTATTGGACCGCTCTCTACAATTTTGCCCTTGTGCAGTATGGCAATTTTTTGCCCAAAGTATCTGGCAGTTGCCAAGTCATGTGTGATGTACAAAAATGAAATGTGGTGCTTTTGCCGTAACTCGTTCATCAATTCCAACACTTCGGCTCTAATTGAAACATCAAGCATCGATACTGGCTCATCTGCTATGATCATTTTCGGCTTTAGCACCAAGGCTCGAGCTAGAACTATTCTTTGCCGCTGGCCGCCTGAGAGCATGTGTGGATATTTTTCCATTATTTCTTCTGATGGCTCTAGCTTTACTTCGTGCAATACTTGTTTTACCATTTCAAATCTTTCTTTGGAATTTCCAACTTTGTGGATTTCAAGCGGCTCTGAAATTATGTCCTTTATTTTCATTTGCGGGTTTATGGAATCATACGGGTCCTGGTACACCATCTGAATTCCCATTCGGATTTTTTTGAGCGACTGTGAATCATTGGAAATCTCTAACCCATCAAAGATAATTCTACCAGAGTCAGCAGGTATTGCATGTAGAATCAACTTTGCAATTGTGGACTTACCAGAGCCCGACTCGCCTGCCAAGACTAGTGTTTCTCCCTCTCGGACAGAAAAAGAAACATCGTCTACTGCTTTTACCAGAGATGTCTCTTTGCCAAAGAAATTCCTCTTTGAATAATGTTTTACCAGATTTGCAACCTGCAGTATATCGCTCAAGTATTATACAATCCAGAAATTCGGTATATCAATATGCGCGGCCAAAGATTGCATTGGTGACGCTTGTACCCTTGCAGTACACGCACTTGCCAGAATTTTGTGCATCAAACGGTATGACGCGAATATCTGCCATGGTGTCCTCTTTGATCTTTTCCTCACATTCGCGTCTTCCACACCAGCCAGCATCCACAAAATTGCCAGATTCAATAGCCTCTCTAAATTCAGAGTATTCAGACGTTTTAGCAGTTTTCTCTGAGAGTAATTTCTTGGCTGCTTCAAACATCTCATCTTGGATTTTCTGCAAAATTCCGTCAATCTCCGATGATATTTTGTCCATTGGCAGGTCAAGCTTTTGCTTGATGTGGCGAGTAGCATACATGACCTTGTTTGTGTCAATGTCCTTGGGGCCAATTTCTATACGCAATGGCACGCCACGCATCTCCCATTCATTGTACTTGAAGCCAGGCGTTAGCTGGTCTCGTCTATCAACATGTACTCGCAAGCCTTTTTCTTTGAGAATTTTTTCCACCTTGTCTGCTTCTGTATTGACCCTGTCTGCGTCTTTGTCATTATAGTAAATTGGAACAATAACTATCTGGATTGGCGCTACTCGTGGAGGCAAGACCAAGCCCTTGTCATCACCATGTACCATTATCATTGCGCCAATTAGTCTCCATGACACTCCCCACGATGTCTGCCATGCAAACGTCTCGGAATTGTTTTTGTCTAGATATTTTACCTCAAATGGTTTTGAGAAATTCTGCCCTAGAAAATGTGATGTGCCCATTTGCAGTGCCTTTCCGTCAGGCATTATAGATTCCATGGTAGTAGTGTATACAGCTCCTACAAACTTTTCCTTGTCGCTTTTTTTGCCAGTGATTACAGGAATTGCTAATTCGTGTTCTACTGTGCTTTTGTAAATTTCCAAAATGTCCAAGACTTCTTTTTCTGCCTCTTCATGTGTTGCATGTACCGTGTGGCCTTCCTGCCACAAAAATTCAGATGTTCTCAAAAATGGCTTTGTAGCCTTGATTTCTGCACGTAATGCAGTGTTCCAGAAATTAATCTTTAGTGGCAGATCACGCCATGATTGAATCCATTTTGAATACATTGAATATGCTAGTGTCTCTGAAGTTGGACGCAGTGCTAATCTATCACCGATTTCGTTTTCGCCAGAATGAGTAACCCAAAATACCTCTGGGTTAAATCCTGCAAAATGGTCCGACTCTTTTGCAAGTAATGATTCCGGAATCAATACTGGGAGGAATCCGTTTCTGTGCCCAGTTGCCTTGAATTTTTTGTCAAGTGTTTCTCGAATAGATTCCCAAATAGCATAGCCATCTGGCCGCAGTACGATTAATCCCTTGACTGGCGCATAGTCTGCAAGCTCTGCCTTTAGCACCACTTGCGTATACCATTCAGAAAAATCGTCCTTTTTTGACACTGTAATCCCAGGGCTTTCTTTGCTCAACGGTTTTGTGACTGATTCTTGGTAAATGAGCGTTTCCTAGTTGTTCTAAAATATCATTCTAAGAGTATGGAATGGCTAGTCCGTTTAAATCGAAAAGCTTAGCTTGCCCTTACATGAATAAAACTATTGCAGCACTAGCGGCAATACTTTTTGCAGTAGGTTTCTCCTATGCGCATGCAGAAGAATCTGAAAAGGAATCGTTTGCATCTGCACTGGAAGAAACACTTGGACACCTACATGCACTTGAGCTGAATCTGGATGATTCCAATTCAGAGCTGGCAAGGACTCATGCAACAC